>NZ_JACOOB010000003.1:0-353759 GCF_014287315.1 Bacteroides sp. NSJ-39
TTATGTTGGTAGATTTTGCAGGCATAAAAATATTCGATGCAATAACGGTAGAAGCAAATATTCTTTTATCTCAAAAAGCAGCAAATATTTTTAACACACAAGCTTGTTTGGTACAAGATGCGAATGGCTTGAATAATTTGAGCGATTTCGTGCAACAACAAGGCGTGAAGTGTAACTTTGCAGATTCTATCCCGTGGGTGATATTGTCTCCCATTGAACAGAGCATCAAACAGAAGATTGAGTCTGTGGGAATACCCTTGAAGGATTGGAACATCCAAATCAACTACGGGATAAAAACTGGTTTCAATGATGCTTTTATCATATCTACCGAAAAGCGTGATGAGATACTAGCGAATTGTCAAACAGAAGATGAACGTCAAAAAACGGCTGAACTTATACGACCGATTCTTCGTGGCAGGGATATCAAGAGATATGAATATGAATGGGCGGACTTGTGGATTATAGCAACATTTCCTTCGCGGCATTATGATATAGAAAGTTATCCTGCGGTGAAAAATTATCTTCTGTCAATTGGCATAGAGCGTTTGGAACAAACAGGAGAAACTTATATTATTAATGGCAAAAAAATAAAAGCCCGAAAGAAAACTAGTAACGAGTGGTTTGAAACACAAGATAGCATCAGTTATTGGGTCGTATAAGTTCAGCCGTTTTTTGACGCTCGCCTTCTGTCTGGCAATTCGCCAATATCTCATTACGCTTTTCGGTAGATATGATAAACGCATCGTTATACCCAGTAAGGACTCCACGATAAATGTTTATATCCCAATCTTTGAGTGGTGTACCAATAGATTCAATCTTATGCCTGATACATTGTTCAATTGGCGACAATATTACCCAGCTGTTACTATCGGAGAAATCGCAAATGGTATGCTCTTGCTGCACGAAATCGCTCCTTATACTTCTACCATAAAAGTCTTAATAAATCGAGCGAGCGTATTTCTATCCACTTTACAAATTTTAGCGATTTTGCGTTGTGAAACTTCAGCTTTCAATAGTTCTTGTATGAGAATTCTCTTATCGTGGAGTTTGTACTTTTCTGGAGCAGTCTTTTTCCCTTTAGGACGTCCTAATATTACCCCTTCTATTTTCTTTCGTGCTAAGGCTTCTTTTGTTCGTTGGCTAATAAGGTTACGTTCAATCTCTGCTGACAGTCCAAAAGCAAAAGCCAACACTTTACTTTGAATGTCCTCTCCTAACTTATAGTTGTCTTTGATAGTCCAAACCCTACATTCCTTGCTCATGCAAATATTCAGAATTTCCATTATCATAAAGAGATTACGACCCAATCTGGACAATTCAGCGCAGATAATTAAATCATCTTTCTGTACCTTATTGAGCAATTTTCCGAGTTCACGTTTGTTGTAGGCTTTTGTTCCACTAATGGTTTCCTCTATCCAACCATCAATTTTTATGTTTTGATTGTCGCAGAAATTCTTGATTTCAAAACGTTGGTTTTCTACTGTCTGCTTATCACTGCTTACTCTAATGTATCCGTATATCATATGTCTAATTATAAATGTTTATAGATATATAATATGGATAGTTTTTCTATAGAAACCTAAGAGAGCGTTGATTTTACATTTAATTCTTTGCCATTTCGTTTTTAATGAACTTTCAATTTCCATTTTTATATAGTACAATTTAATTTTTATTCTTCTATTTGTGCATAGAATAACTGACTTGATAGCAACTTATAGTTGAGCACAGCAATAAATACGGTTGTCAGCTCTTTACCTTAAAATCGGGCACTTCTTCCGAAGCTTTTACAATAAGTCGATAAGAAATTTATTTCAGAATTAATTAAAATTCCCGAATCTGGCCTATAACAAACTCGGATGGGAAAAGTGATGGTACCATCAGATATGCATATAGCCATATGACCGGACATGTAGATACGACGATAACAATACGCTCTTCTATCGGAAAGGATATAACGGGATGCACGGATAACCATATATGATTATCGGAATAGTGGTATGGCTGGTTGTGGGTATATGACAGCATCCGTATATCCGATTCTGTATTTTTATTATCGATATTTCATTTGTTCCAAAAGCCTCTTTAACAGATTCCATCCGGGATGATCGCCTGAATTCTCATGTACCGGACTTTCTTTTTGCTTGATTATCAAATAACCGTATTGCATCCGGCTATTTGTCGGAATCTGTCATTCAGTAATTGTTCCTGTCATTCGTTTTTTCTCTGCGGTTGTTGCCTTTTTTCTCGTAGTATTATGGTCATGTTACCGGATGGGAAGAGCCATCTCCATCACAACCATGAATTATAGTGTAGCCATATTTGTATATAGCCGTATGATACACTATCCGGATAATGCTATCACAGAATTGCGATATAGCCGGATATCAAAATAAGGATAGCCGGGAGTGAAGGGAGCACGCACCCTTCTGGATACAGATATCTCAAAATCTCCATTTGCAGAAGTGTAGAAGTAGCAATCCATTAATGGACAATAGAGCATGTAAAGGGCCGATTTCCCGTATATTCGCCTCCTTATCCCCGAATTATGGGCGTAAGTCACAT
Source organism: Bacteroides sp. NSJ-39 (assembly GCF_014287315.1). Taxonomy (NCBI): domain Bacteria; kingdom Pseudomonadati; phylum Bacteroidota; class Bacteroidia; order Bacteroidales; family Bacteroidaceae; genus Bacteroides; species Bacteroides sp. NSJ-39. The sequence continues at coordinate 2,563 of NZ_JACOOB010000003.1, forward strand.
GGTTATGGAGATATATCCATCCTTTAATGGGGAGAACAGCCGACAAATATCTGATAGAAATGCCCCGCAAACCACAGGAAAATAGCCTTACAATGAGCTGATACACAATAATTATTGGATAAACGTGGTCCGCTCCTGCGGACAGCAAGTTGTGTTTTCGTTAAACGAAAACCGGACGGTTTAACGGCGGAAACGCCGCCAAACCGCCCCCCAAAAAAAGCTCCGGAGTCGCTTTTCCGTACCGGTATCAGAAAAAGAGCCGACAAATCACATAAAGAAGGAAAGTGAACAGTTTTCTGATATTTTGGTCAGAAATCATATCGGAAATTTTGAGCGGTACATGTATTTTTGCAAAATAAACAGTACCCCTTGCTGCTTATCCGAAAACATTGCCTATCTTTGTAAAGTCGTGCAAACGACTGACATATATAGTTGATGTGTTTCGCTAACACCTTGTATTAGAAATCTGGTAAATTTCAAAATGGAAGCAGGGCTGAGCAGTAACACTTGTCACATGTATCCGTATGCGAATGACATGCGATATAGGTGTGGGGTACTGTTTTCATTTATTTGCTTCCGGGTTTTACCAGAACCTCTAATACAAATAAGTAAACCGGCTCCACACTTTCTTGTTAGATAGTGTGGCATTCAAGTCCGGTGGCGAAAATGGGGTCAGTCCGAAATGTTGATTTTCAATAATGGAATCCATGTGTGTTGGATAATTGTCGGATAATTGGTCATGAATGAATAGAAATCCGTAAAACTTATCAGCATTCATAAGAAACCATGTGTAGGATTTGGCTATTTTTACGCAGAAAAAACGGATAAGATTATGAAAAACGTAAATGCTATAATAAAAAACGCTTGGGGTGAGAGTCCGCCACCGAAAGTCAAAACCGGCTTTATCCCCAATCTCTGTGATTGGGAGAAGAAAAATTATCTGACGAATCCCGGCTCTTACTACCGGCAAAAGGCATCGGTCGGATATATAGCCATGAAAGGATGGCTTTTCACTATTTTGCGTTTGCCGAACTGTACCTTTGCTAACCAAGTGTTTTCCTACTTCCCTTTTCCATTCTCTATTCTGAATAATCAGATTCTCGCAATATATAAATTATACAATCACCTTTGGAATGATATCAAGGTGTCTTATCCTGTAAAAGCTGCTATGAAAAAAACGGCATTCATAGCATTGTTCTCAGGCATGATATTGTCAGCCGGAGCTCAGAATACGAACCGGATAACCGAAGAGGAGCCTGATATAAAGGTGACAAAGGATACGGTATGGAATATGGCGATTGAAAAGAAAGCGGCACCCAAGGTACAATTCCCCCAACCGGGAGACAAAATTGATGTACTGGATCCTATCGTGTACAGTTTATGCTATACTACCGCCTATGATAGGCTTGCCCGGAAATCCGTCAAGGTGAAAACTTACAGGAAAGAGTACGCTCCGTATATCCACGCCGGCTATGACTTTGGCGTAAAGCATTGGAAAGAAATCGTACTAAAAGACTATTCCTCGCTCTGGAAACAATTGAAGGACATTGCAGAGAGTATCGGAATGGAAAGGACCTGCTTCCGCAACGGAGCCCTTATGGGAGCATACTCAACAAATCCCTATCCGGAACTGGATTATATCGATGCCGCAATTTCCGATGTGCTGAAACAGGTAAGGAAGCATATCGCTTCTGAAAATGAGATATCCCGGCACTATTATACCTTATCTGATAAATGGTTTTCTTTTTTCAATGGAGAGAAAGAACGCTATTACGACATCGCAAATCACAACAGACCCTATTTCCTGTGCCAAGAGCATGCCGACGATGCCCTTATTCTTCCAGAGTGGATAGATACTGCCACAGCAAGCAATGACATCACCCAATCGGAAGCCCTGGCTTCGGCAATTGCAAAATTTGACTCCCCTGCCGTTCCGGACGGAATCCGCAAGCTGAAAGACAACAGGAGGCTCACACCCGACGAACGGAATGCCTTACTGGCACCTAACGATATGATTTCGTATGCCGTAGGCGTAGCACAAGCTGGCTGGATCATGGAATATAAATGGTTTATAGGGGAAGCCCACAGAGAGGAGTTTGATGCAATGCTCCTTTCCCTAGGAAACCGTCCTGCCATCATGGCCGCTTTTGAAGACGGACTGAGGAGTGCCATGACTATAACAGAATGTTTTAAAAATGCGATTCTGCGTCAGGACTGCGACTCGATATGTCTTATGAACAAAGCCATCAAAGCAGAATTGAACAAAGCATACAGACAAGACGTAGTTTATGGTTATGTCTTTATGAACGGAATGGATGCCGTTGAAATATACAGGGCCGGTGCCGCATGGGATATTCCTGAAAAACAAACGGCCAGCGGATTGCGGCTTGATAAGGAACGGGTGCTTGAAGGTTTCAGGGATTATCTGGAGGGACATTTGAAAATGGGTGTCGAATATGCCCGGACACTGACCAGGGGGCGCAATGCCATAGACTGGCATTTATATGAAAAAGACACGGAGACAATAGACTTGTCTGAAAACGGATTCCAGCCTGCCATTCCGCTACATATCACGACAGGCACATCAAGCGAGTGGAGCGCCGAACTGTCGCAGATGCTTACACTCCCACAGGAAGTTGCCGGGCAGAACATTATGGGCAAGGTAATGGCTACGGTGGTAATTGAGGCCGATGGTGCTGTCAGCAAAGTGGAAATTACAAGTTCGCCGCATCCGGCTTTGAGCGAAACCGTAACGGATTGCATCTACCGCATGAGGTTCATGCCGGCAAAATATGACGGAGAATGCGTCGCATCCGTCGCAGTTATTCCGGTATCATTTTGATTATAAACACAATACCACCATTCATCATGAGAAGAATATTATCAACCGTACTGCTTGCATGTCTCGTACTGGGAGCATGTGCACAAAACAAGACGAAAATGACAGAAGAAGAGAAAAAAAAGACCATGGAAGGACTTGAAGCGCTCTATCTGTTAGAGACAGGAGCGGCATTCGGCGAACTTGATTCATTGTCAGAAAACCACGAATTCAAACAGTATAGACTACCTTGGGAGGAATGGGCGGGCAAATTCAAATACGCGAAAGAGGGTCTACCAGTATTATTAAGGTGCTTTAATAAGGCATTCATAGAGCCTAACAAGGATTCTCCTATCTTCTGTAACCTAATGCTAAGAGGCAAATTTGAAGATTTATCTTCAAATTTCGACAGTCGGAAAAAATCCGAACTGTGGATGTTTCACCATCAGGATGAGAACGGGAACTTCACGGGATTCCACAAAAACCTTTTCTTCGACCTGGAGACTGATTTACAGATTCATCTGACGGATAAGCAGGGTAAACCGATCTATATACACCCGGATGAAAATCTCTATCTGCTTGAGGGCGGATACAAAGCCCAGAACAAAGACACGTTAAATATATGGTACGGGTTGCAGATACCGTTAACTGCCCCTTATCAGGAAATTGCAGGAGGACACATCTCCTTGTCTTTCTATATGCCTGAGAAATACGACCGCATCACAGTACCCATTAAGGAATTTGGAAACAAACCTGTACAGGTGACTTGGGGCAGCATGACTTTTTCCATAGAAAAGGTTGACAGCAACGGCTTCATCATTTCCACAGACGCAGAGAATATCGACAAACTGAGACGCATGGATTGCCTTTATCACAGAGACGGTAACTGGTACGAGCCGTCCTCTAAAACAGCCATAACAGGAGATTTGGACAAGATTCTGAGAAATAGTATAGGGAAAATCTCGTTTGAAGAGTGGTTGAAAAGAAAAAACATTGACCCGAACAAGCTGGAAGAGACTATGAAACACTATATGGAAGATGAAGTTTCAGAGGGAAATGACGGTACAAACATTGCCGGAGTTATGGGAAAGCACTACACGGTTGCCTTGCAGGGGGATAGTCTGTTGCTCTACATGCCGGATGAAAAGAAACGGAAAATTGCAGAGATAACTGTATTTGCCCCATCGGAAGGCAAAGCATCGCGATTATTAATCAACCACGAGCGATGCAGTGAACTTATAGAATGGTTGTGCTCAGAGAAATCACCTGACAATACAAAACAGACCGAACCGGAAGAGATGGAGGAAGTGGATTATTTCAGTCCTGATTTACAACCAGCCAAGCCCATCAACCCGCAGACAGGAATGCCGGACGATTGGAACATGGTCTTGGAACGATTGCTCAGGAAGCCCGAAGAGGCCGTCGAGCAAGGAATTACAGGAAGAATGACAGCGGAAATAACCATCGGAACTGACGGCGTTGCCAGCAACGTAAAAATATACGGAGATCCCCACCCGCTATTGAAAAAAGCGGTCTGCGACTGCCTATACGGCATAAAGTATGTCCCGGTAAAATGGAAGGGAAAAGCGATTCCCTTTGTCGCTACTCTCCCCGTCATTTTTAATTGACCGAGCCTATGGAAGGATATATCCTGATTGTACTACAGATTCTGATAACCGGACTGATTATCTGGAGAAGGAAGCAGGACTCCAAAGAGCCGTTAGGCTGTCTGGCAGCGGGTTTTATTTTCATGATTGTATTTGCTCTGACCACCGTACTGTTCAGTCTGGGGCATCTTATCATCAATGAAGGACTGTTTGCCAATATCTTTGCAAAGAGCAGAGGGTCGCTCGCCGCCGCTTCTCCTGTGGAATGGCTGATGGCTGGATTTATCTGTCTGATAATGACACTGGTATCTGCTACCGTCTGCTCTTTGGCTGGCTATGCTGTCATAGGCCGTCACCCCAAATTCTGCAAACTGATATGGAAAACACTGGCAGTAATCCTGCTGTTTCCCATCATGGCATTGGGAATATTGGTTGCGGCATTTGGGTTTGCCTATATTATCTGCATGAGGTTTGCCTCACCCATGTTTGACGATATCGGCTGGGGCTGGATGCTTCTGCTCTTATTTTTCAGTGTGATGTGCCTGCTTGGATTTTCCGGATTCGTCGTTTACCTGTTGGAAATGAACAGCGAGAAATTGAAAGAATACGATGAAAAGGACAGCAGACGTTCTTTCAGACCGGTCGATATGAATAACCATGAGAAAGGAGGCACTATATGATACGAAAACTTATGATCTGCATAGCCGTTCTGGTGGGTTTCTGCCCGATGGCATGGGGAACGGTCGATGATGTACCTAATCCCAAGACATACGATGCGGACAATTGGGTATCCGACCCTGACCATATATTGGACAGTGAAACAAAGAATAAAATCAACGATATATTGCAACAACTGGAGGACTCCCTGACCATAGAAGTGGCAGTTGTCGCCTTGAACAGCATCGGAGAAGAGGAACCGCATGAATTTGCCGTTACGCTGTTCAACCTGTGGGGTGTCGGCAAGGCGAAAGATGACAACGGACTGCTGATTCTGCTGACCCGGGATATACGGGATATCACCTTCAAGACCGGGTATGGTCTGGAAGGAGTATTGCCGGATGCCATTTGCAAAAGAATACAAATGGAAACCATGGTGCCGCACCTTCGGGAAAATGACTGGAATACAGGAATGCTTGAAGGTGTCAAGGCTGTAGCGGCAGTTCTGTACGGAAGTGACTATCAGGCAGCTCCGCCGGAAGCATGGATAAAAAAGTTCCGGCGTACCACCCCTTCCCTGGTCTTTATCGTGTTTGCCCTGATGCTGATACTTATAAACTGGCTTGTCTGGAAATCGGCGGTACACAGGATGACACCCAAAGACGAAGGGACGGAAGCCGCATTGGCCTTGCTGGCGACCCGAAACCCCTTTACTACACGCACCCTGCTCGGACTGTGCTGGCTGGTACCGGTGTGGGCCGCCATGCTAGGTATTGCCTGCTGGTATTTCGGCATACAGAAACAAAAGACCCTCAGGCGCAGCCGGACATGCCCGAAATGCAATCGGGAAACCCTCCGGGAGATTCCTTTGCACGAGTTGATAAAGGATACGAAACGGCTGACTGAAAGCGAACGCAAAGAAACAGAACTGAAGACGGCCTATATCCGCATCTACCGGTGCTCCGCTTGCAGCGAAGAGGTGAAAATCCGGATACCGCTTGAAAAGGACGGCTATGAATGCTGCCCCTCCTGCGGGCACATGACGCTGCACAAGGAAGAAAAATATCGGACTATTATTAAAGCCACCACTTCATCAGAAGGACTGATGGAGGCTCGCCATCGATGTATGTATTGCGATGCCGAATACATGGTAGGCTATACAATACCGAAAATCAACCCCTCTTCCAGACGTTCAGGAGGCTCAGGCGGTGGCGGAGGCGGCAGTTTCGGAGGAGGATCATCCGGAGGCGGAGGTTCATCCAGCCGTTTCTAATACAGTATATCAATATTAACAAAAACATGCAAATCATGAAAACTATTTTTATCATGGGAATCTTGAGTTTCTTTTGCGGCATCAGTGCCGCACAGCCTCAATACTGGGGTGAGGGTGCATACGATTTGGAAAATGTGGTGTTCGGAATGAAGGTGGACAAGTATTATTCCAAGGCGAAGACATACGACGAGGATTATGACGAATCATTCCGCTATTTCATGAAGAAAAAAGTGAAATGTAAAACCCAGGAAGGCAAAAAGGCGGTCATTCAGGAATACAGCTCGGTAGAAACAAATTACGGAGAGGTTCTTGCCCGCTTCGGGAAATTTGAATTCCCGTATACCGGCATGGTGGCGGACAAATCAGGAAAACTGATCGGCATTCTGGCACTGGGAAGGCTGGACGGAGCGGCGGCAGTGGATTCGCTGCTATATGCCATTGCAGGAAAGTACGGTCCCCAATGCTTTGTCACAGAAGAGTATTTCGGACATCGGAATTATGGATGGCATGTGAATGACCGGACTATCCAACTATATGTACGCAAGCCGAATCCGAAGCACAAGGATGCCGTGATTTACCTTGAAGAGAACGAAAAGGGAGAACGGAAAATTGTCGGCGGAGGCAGCCAGCCACACACCTGGTATGAAGTGTGCCTGATGGTGACAAAGACGAAATATGATCCGTTCATCGACTGCATCAGCATCGGTAACTGGTGCAATTTCAATGATCTCTCGTCAGATGTCCGGAGCATGGAAATCAATCCGGCAGCAGGCGTATACGACACCGGCGAGCTCTTTACGGAGGAAGATCTTGTCCCGGACACCACCAAAGGATATATGAACATCCCGGACGGAGAACTTCCCAAGTTCAAGGAAGGACCGTTCGCGAAATTCCCGGATTTCAGGCTTGCCGTGCGCCATTGGATGGCCTATAATGCCGGCCTCGGGAACCAGGGAAATCCCGAAGGGAATGTAAGCGTATCCTTCACAGTGGGAAAGGACGGCAAAGCGAAGGATGCCAAGGTGGAAAACCGGGAGACCACATCGTCCGAACTGGAAGTTGCAGCACTATATACCATCCAACGGCTTCCCGAATTTATACCTGCCACCCAAAACGGAAAACCCGTGGCATTCCGCATGACGGTGGCCCTCAGGTTTGAAAACCGATAAATTTTCTCTGCTATGGACAAAGACTTTTCAATAAGCGGTTATCTCCTTTCACGCCTGCAACCGGACGATCCCCAGGAAGCACGTTTGCGTATGCTTTGTGTGACCATATCCAAGGATATGCCGGAGGAGAGAAGAGAGCGGCAACTGCGTCCCTTTGCATCGGACATGGAATTCATGAATATGATTGCCGGATGGATGAACGGGCTTCCCGAAGCAATTAGCCATGAACAGCCGGACTTTGAGAGATGGCTGGAGCTGTTCATGACTGCCGGTGAAGCAGAATCCACCCGCTATGTCATGCGTTTGCAAATATGGTACACGCATTATTGCTGCGTAGAAGAGTTACTGACCTTATGCCGATTGCTACAAAGGCATCGTGAAGAACATCTGGAAGCCATCTATCACAGAATGCTCTACTACTTCCGCGAAGCGAGAATACAATGCGGAATGCCTTCCACTTCCGAGCCGGCAGAAGGTATTGAGGTATCATTCAAACTGCTCGATGCCTCCTACGAACATATCAACCGTAAAATCATTTTGCAAGCGGAAGAACTGCTCGGTATCCATACCGACCATTCTTTCATTCAGAAAGTGATGGAATGCCATACTGAAGCAAAGACAGCAGAAGAACTGGCGGAACTATGCGGAGCAAACAGTACCGTTACCTTCCGTCGGACATTCCTGAGATTGTTTAACTGTCCGGTAGCCCAGTGGCTTCGGCAAAAACGTGCCGAGCAGGTGCTGAAACTGTTGAGGACTACACACCTTCCATTACCGGAGATTGCCGAACAATGCGGATTTGCGAACCAGTCTTACCTGTCTGATTTCTGCAAGCGGAATCTCGGTGATACACCAGTAAATATCCGAAGAAACAGGAGCTGACCATTTATTATAAAATGAACGAATATGAAAATTAAAACACTTATCATTATGGGACTATTAAGTACAGCAGGTTCAAATTTATCTGCACAAGACGAAAAATTGACAAAAGAAGAGATTCAAGAGTTGAAAGAATATTTCGATTGGGAACAATCTACATTTAAAAATCCGATCATAAATCCCCAATATAATAATTCCGAAAATCTTAAAGCGGTGAATAAAAAAAAGCCATGGGAAGAACAAGTTACCGTTCCTTTGGATGTATATGACAAAATTTTAAGCACTGTTTCACTGTCAACTTCCTCCAATGAAGATGACAGCCATGAAATCAAAGTAAACCTGCATTATGACTTCCCTTCGGCATGGACAAACCAAAACGACTTTACAGGCTACCAAAGCGGTTCATATAAATATGAGGAATGGCCTAAAAACAATGGTTTTGACCCTGCTATTGGTATCCAGGCAGAGCGAAACGATGGTGTAAAAATCAGATTCATCTCACGAATGACCGACAACGAAAATAAATCCGTGTTATTGGTAAACAGCCTCCACTATGACCGTAAGCCGGTAAGAGATGACCAGGGACGCCAAAAAGGTACTGATGAAACCTATACATTGCGCACAGAACAACCATTATCGCAAGTGAAAGGGGATTTATCGGTCTGTATCCTTCAAACGGAATGGGAAAAGGTCAAAATCACCGATGCGGACATAAACAAGGAATTTACTCTTGACGGAATACCTTTTGAACTGCTGTCTTTCAAAAACGGAGTCATAGTCATTGCGTTTGATTACAAGTATTATGACAAAGTTCGTGATGAGTGGAAATACATCGGAACGAAAGACGGTGCGTGGTGGAAAAACAATAGGGCCAAGAGAGCCATCACTTCTTATACAATATACAACAACATCATCAATAATCCCGATTATTCTTTCCAAGACTGGATGAAGCATATAGATAATGAGGATTCAGAACATAGAGCTGTATGCACATTTGTTTCCAATGCCCCGATTGATGAAGTGTATTTTTATATTGACCCGAAATATTGTGAAACGATTTTATTGGAAAAAGTTTTAAAAGTAAAGTAACTACAAAAAATGTAAATTACCGGGAAGTATTTCCCATTAAGAATTGCGACCCGGTAATTTGCAGCAGCGGAAAATACAAGGAATATGAAAATTAAAATACTTATCATCATTGGATTGACAGCATTTTTATGCTTATCCGGCGCAACAGCCCATGCACAATCAGACAAACAGATTATCAACATGGATAACCCGGACTATGACATCGATGTGGAACGTTTATGTTCTCCATATATTGATTTCGATAATCCCAAAGAGACCAGCAAAGAAGTAAGCTATCGCTATGTGAAATACACACAAAACATGAACGTTTCGTTTTCTGAGAGATATCCGATTTTAATATATTATATAAGTATGGACAGTCTCGTTACCAAGAAAGCAACTTTTTGTGATACCGACTTCGGGAAACTGAATTTAATAACCAATGCACAAGGCAAATTAATATCGATGGTCTGCGAAACGAAGATGAACAAAACAAGCTTCAAGGAACTGGTAAAGGCTGTTAGACAGAAATGTGGCAAACCTGCCCTGAAGAAAGCAGAAACAGGTAAAGACGAACTTAAAAAGATTCTGATAAACTCGATAGTATCAAAGGGCAAGAACATACCCGTGTATCTTTGGAAGCTGGATGACGAATATATCGGACTGTTCATGGAAGGCGAGGACATCGTAAAGCTCTTCCGGGCAAAAAAAGAATTTGAAGATTTACTCATCAAAGTAAATGGTCCTTACATTGAGGCAACAATAGAGTTGCAAAAATGGAAGAAGAAAATATTTAAGAGATAAGAAACAGGCTATAATAAGCTAATTTTAAATCACATGAAAATGGCAAAAATGTGGGATACGGGAACACCGCGAGAAAGCATGTTCAAACATATTCTACAACACATTCCGGTGAAAAAAAATCCATCTATAAGCATACTAAAGAATCGTTTTCTATATTTGCTGTATTACAAATAGATAACAAACCATTAAAAACACATGTCTATGGAACAACAAACAATGACCGGTTCTGGACTCTATATCCTTATAGCTGTCCAGCTGCTGTTCTCCATGCTGATACTGTTGCGGATACGTCAGTACCGCAAAAAGCCGACAGGCTGCCTGCCGGCCGTTCTCGTCATCCTCTCCACAGCAGTCTTCACCTCTGTGCTGTATTACATATGGCAAATCGTGTGTGATGAGAACAGCTGTTGGACAGACCTCGGCGGAATGCTTGCCGCAGGATCCTGGCAGGAGTGGGTGGCATGGGCATTTTTCGGACTGTTCGTTGTGCTGTTCACCGCTGCAGGCTGCTCCCTCTTCGGGTTTGCCCTCACCGGTCATCACCCCAAGTTCTGCAAAGAAATGTGGCGGAGCCTCATAGGAATGATGCTCATCCCATTCCTTACACTCGCCCTGCTGGCTGCATCCACGCTGTGCATCAGCCTTTCAGGGATGACACTTTTCACTTGGCTGTTTTCCGAAGCAGAGTTCAGCGACGTGGCGATGCTGGTACTGAGTGCTGCCCTGTTCACCTTCGGATATATGGGACTTCTGGCCTTCCTGTTCAAGTTCAACGGCAGTAAGCTGGACGCATACATTTTAGAAGACATAGAGCGTTCTTACAGACGCATCGAAGAAACCAACGAGAAAGGAGGCAAACAATGACTACACTACCTTTTTTTATATTAGGAAGCCTTTCCCTTCTTCTCCTCAACTGGCTGACGTGGAAAGGACTGAAAAATTACCTGCAGCCCAAAGGCAAGACGGCAGCCACTGCTTTGGAACAGCAACTCACGGAGCAGGCATTTGCCTGGCGCACCCTCATCGGCCTGCTGTGGCTGGTTCCTGTATGGCCTGCCATTGCAGCTGTGATGCTATGGTACAGACTGAGATTACGCAAGCAGATACTCAGCCAGAGCCGTACTTGCCCGAAATGCGGAAAAGAGACCCTCCGCGAGATGTCGGCACAGGAGATAAAGAAAGATGCCCGGCTCTTCACCCCACAGGAACGAATGGAACTCAATCTGCAGACCGTCTACATCCATGTGTACACCTGCACCGCCTGCGGAGAAAAGGTGAAAGTGCGCATCCCTCTTGCGACAGGTCTCTATGAATATTGTCCGGATTGCCATGGTATCACCTTACACCGGAAAGAAGCATACACTGTGGTGGAATCTCCTACTGAATTCTCCGAAGGACTGAAGGAAGCGCGTCATGAATGTAAATACTGCGGTGCTAAATACATCGTAGGGCATAAGATTCACCGTACACATACATCTTCCAGCCACAACTCTTTTGATTTTTGAACAATTTGTACATAAATGTAGATGTAGAATGAAAACGGAAAGAGAATATTAAAACTAAAATTCAAAATATTATGAAACTTAAAACATTTATCATTATGGGATTTATCAGTACATCATGTTTGGGTGGCTGCGCCCAACGCCCCGACCCTTTGGGTGAAAAGACAATCGAACTCGACGATTTCGATTTCTCTACCCCCATTACGGACATTTTTCCCGACCGCTATATAAGCACCGAGTGGGGAGAGAATTGGTATCGGATACCCACCCCCAGCACCGAGGACGGAGAGGACGGATATCTATATCAAAAAGAAACCTGCATAGACTTTTATGATAATCCCTTTTGGATTACTTATAGCCAGATGGGTTCCTGCGATGCCGACGAACTTCTTAGCATGGGCGGACATACGTTCAGCACAGCCAATTTTGCCGTTACGCTCGACGGACGACGCATCGCCGCGGTCGGCGGCTGTAATCGCAACATCACAAAGGAAGACTGCGACCGTTTCATCACCCTTCTCACCAAGCGTTACGGAGAGCCTGAGCAGGGAGACGGAGAGTGGTTCCCCTGCCGCCTTTATAAATGGAAGCTGAAAGACCGGACGCTGACATTTGCCATACACGAAACTGACGAGCACAATGAATTGAAGCTCGAAAGAGTCTATCATGAAGAAGACAACACTGTCGAAATACGTGAAGACAAGCGCAGAAACCGTACCGAAGGCTATTTCTTTGTATTCGACGGCGAATGGTACGACCGCTTTGTCCGCACACAGAGCGTGGCAAAAGGCGATATTTGCTATACTTACTGACATTAACTTCACAGCAAAAATCATGAAACAGAATACAGATATTCCCTCCGCCCGTTCAAGTCTGTGGAAACGGTGTTGGCGTTTCGTAAAAAACGCCCATCTGCCAGAGTTTTTTCTCTATGCAATCGTACTGCCCTGCTTTGCCCTGCAAGTGTCGGTAGTGGCAGGCATCTTTCTCCTTCTCGGTGATATGTCGGTTACGGGCATAGGTTGTACCTACGACCCGGCAGGGTTCGTGCTGCTCGCCTTGTTCGCCCTCATCGCCATAGCGGTCTTTTCGGCATTACTGCTCCTGCTGCTGAAGGTAAACAGCAGCAAGACGAGCCGTTATCGGGAAGATAACCCCCGACGCTCTTACCGCCGGATAGCGGGCGTACTTCTGTTTCTGTTGATGGCAGGTGTATCCCATTCTTCTACAACGGCACCGGAACATCGGGAAGGAATTATCCTTCCACAGAAATCGTGGCTGGAAGAGACTGCGATACCCGTTTACCTTTCCATCTTCGATTCACGGACAGGACGGATTACACTTTTATTGATAAACCTTGCTACCTTTGGAGTAATGCGTCGCAAACTATGTCTCAAATCCGATACTCCGGAAGCCGCCCTCGAACTACTTGCTACCCGTCGTCCGTTTACGGTACGCACATTAGTGGCCATGCTGTGGCTCTTCCCCGTATGGCCCGCCATATTGGCGGCAATACACTATCATCGTTTACAGAAAATCAGACTGCTTCGCCGCCACTATCCCTGCCCCAACTGTATGGGAAGGAAAGTACACTCCCTGCCCCTGCCTGTTGGAGAAGAGAATCTGCCCCTGCTCACCGATGGCGAGCGGCTCGAACTCAAACTGAAGACTGCCTATATCCTCGTTGTTGAGTGTCCGGACTGTGGCAAAAGGTTCAAGCTGCGCGTACCTCTCACCAAAGAAGGCTACGAGCTTTGTCCCGAATGTCACCACCTCACTCTGCACCGCACAGAAAACTATCACATGGTAAAGCCGGTCAATAGCTCGGGCGAAAGTCTGCGTGAGGCACGCCACCAATGCCGCTTCTGTGGAGCGGAATACATGGTAGGTTACCAAATGCCGAGATGACAAACAATAGGCTTTGCGGGAATATATACAAAATTCTAAATCCAACTAATATGAACAAGCATCCATTCCTCCCCGCTCCGGCAGCCGTTGCCCTATGTTTCGGGCTGCTTTGGCTGTCTGCATTCAGCTCCTGTACAGGGTGCAGCTACAACCACCAAAAGGCGATGGGAAGCATAGATAACATTTTGGGCAAAGTAGATACACTGATGAAAAAAAACAGACAGGTTTTTGGAAGAACATCTGCCGGAAGAACCGCCTATAGACTACGAAAAAGAGGGGGTGAACAGGAAGCACCTGTTTGTATTTACAGATACGACAATGACCTACAACGGCAAGCCGTTCATGCCGGGAATGACAATAGGAGAACTGTGTGAGATATTCGGACATTACGAACGTCTTGCGGAACCTGGAATATTTATATGGGATTCCATCGGACTTACCATGACATCACACGATGAAAGCGGAAAAGACAGTGCTCCTGTAGACGGAATACTGATTGACTGGAATATAGAATTAGATGATTTTCTATCCGAAGAAAACCTAAAATGGCTAAAGAACCGTTGCCCTCGTCAGTATTTTACGGGTAAAATGATTGTCGGTGGAGCAGTTTTGGGCAGAGGTATGCACATTGATGATTTTCTGAAAAAAACAAATCTGAAATTCAATAACAATCCGTTCCCTCTGCTTTACTATTGTCATCTGCATGACTGGGACTACACCAAAGCACCTATACACCGCAGAGAAGAATATTATACCTATAGAATCAGGAAGTCTGAAGACGGTAATGATATTGAAAACTTTGATATTGCCATTAACTCACGAGGTTTTGGTGACCCACCGTACGAAGGTCCTGAATATGAAAAGTACATAAACCACCTTGATTAAAACATAGTTATCATGAAAACACGAATCAACCTCTCAGTCTATCTTATAGTATTGTTCTTCACGCTAACAGCCTGTGGTGAAAGAACGGACGGTCTGTATGGCACCCGCTACAGCCGCTCGGAACTGGAAGAAATGGGTGTAAACACCGAGCATCTGTTTATTTTCGACGGCGATAAAATTATCGTATAACGGCAAAGAGTTTTGGCTGGGAATGAGTATTGAAGAGGTGACGGAAATATTCGGTGAACCTTATACACGTATGAATGAAAACAAGCATTTTTGGGGTGAATCTACAGATTACTACTGGGATGACTGGGGAGTAATAATAAACACCCAATTGAGGGATAGTATTCAAACAGTGATGATGGTGGATATTCGATGGAATTTGACAATCGGTAAAGCACTGGAACTTGCAAATAGTGATAACTTGCGAGATTTTGTAAAAAGCATGAAAGAAGACAATCCCAAGACTTACTTTAAGGGCGATATTCTGGTTGGTGGCGTGCCATTGGGAAGGATGACAAATGTAAAGAAGGAGTTTATGAAAGAGAATGATCTCCTCTTTTTTCACCGGCATAGAGGAGACCGGATAGCAGAACATAGGGTTTTGGATTCTTATGATTATACCAAACTTAAAAATTTCAAGAAAGAGGATCGGTATATTTTTTATTATCTTGTTTTGATGTCTATGGATTATACAAAAACTGAGAGTTTTATGTGTATACTTGATTTATACTACCTGTGATTATTGAAGCATCAATGATGCAAATTTTATTTGATATATTACTAAAAAGTATTTAATATGAAGTCTATTATATTTATTTTTTTTACTGTTTTTGTGGTGGAATGCAGCTCCCATGAAAATATCGTTTCTGTAAGACAAGTACAAAACGATAGTCCTGTGATATTGAGAATAAGAAAAGACAGAACGGCTATTCATAGCTTATTATATCCTATAGCATTTGAATTTAAGAAAAATGGTAAAAAAGAGATTTATTATGGCGAAAACTCTTATTTTGCCAAAAATGAAAATATATGTCCTGGAACAGCGGGATGCTATCTACGGGTGGGTGATAAAGATAGATATCTGACTTATTCTTATAGAAAGTTTGACGGAAAAATAAAATATGTTATTGACAAAAATGATACAATAAAAGAATTTGTGTCTGTATATTACAAAAAAATGATTCGTGAAAAGAAAGATACCATTCATGTTTCTTTAAAAGAATTCAATAACCATTTTAAATATATTATTGATAATTTCTTCGAGGGAGATTCTATCTATTTGCATTTTCATGATCATAAAAGATGGACTGATGTTCCTTTGAGAGTTTCTTTCAATTGATGACCCATGCAACATATGGGCGTAGGCTGGCACATAAAAGAATAGAAGACAAACGTGGAGCCTACGAGAACAGGATAAAAAATAGCGAATTAGGGTGTGTACAGGCAGATGTCCTGCTGCCACTGTGTGATGAATATATGAAGGAAAGAACAGTCAGAGAAATAATATCTTAAAAAGTAACGTAATATGAACAAACATCCATTCATACCCGCTGTACGAGACCTTGCGGAAAAACTACCGGAACTACAGGCAATACGCCGGATAACCGTCCGTAAAGAAAAAGAAGAAGGGATGCTTATCCGGACTCGCCGGGTACAATCGCCCGCGATAGCGTATAACCTATAAAAAGATAGCCGCCCCAAAATATGGACGGCTATCTTTGCGTTTTTTTCCATCTGTCGGATAAGCATCCCTTCTTCTTAGTTGGCCAGGCGGAACATTCCGCCGATCTTCTCACGCATCCTGTCCGTGTCCTCACCGATTTTTGGATTGATCAGCTCGGCGTAGACCTGCGTGGAGATGATGGTCTTGTGCCCGAGGACTTTCTGCAGGGTTTCAAGCGGCATGCCCTTGCTCAGGGCCAGGGTCGCAAAGGTATGACGTCCGACATGCGGGCTGACGCGGACACTGCAGCCGGCCTTCTCGCCGATACGTTTCAGACTGTCCTCCATACTCCCTATTTCCCCCACGGGGAACACCCTGTCCGGAGAAACCTTGAATTCGTTCACCCCCCTGTATTTCTCGATCAGCTCGACGGCTATCGGGAGCAGCTTGACAACATAGGGTGCCTTGGTCTTCACACGGTTTCCAACCAGCCAGGTGTTCCCGTCCGAATCCGTGTGGACATTCCGGTAAGAAAGTTCCTTTAGGTCGGCATGGGCCAGACCGCTGAAGCACATGAAAACAAACATGTCCCGGATGGCCTGCTGCCGCCTGTAGCTCAGCTTGACGCTGATAACGCGTTGCAGGTCCTCCTCCGAGAGGAAAGGACGTTTCTTGTATTCCGGCTTGCACACAAACTTCTTGAACGGGTGCTTGTGGATCCATCCCTCGTCCATTGCCAGATACATCAGCCATTTCAGTGTGTTGACGCGCTCGAAGGCTGTTGACTTGGCCAGCCCGCGCACGGAAAGCATCCAGCTGTAATAGTTCTTGATGAAATCCATGTCCAGCGACATCAGGGGGATATCCTCCGTACCCAACTTGTCCTTCAGGTAACAGGACAGACACTTGTACTCGTCCACCAACCCTCGGTAGGTGCTTTGGGCTTTCGTCTTGCCGATCTGCCGTTTGTAATCCCGGATCTGGATATTGAAGATCTCCATCAACGAATGGTTCTCCTCGCCAAAGCCGTTATAGCGGTCATAGACCTTCTTGGCTGTCAGGTACGAATCGTGGTCCGAGAGATATTGATAGTGCTTGCCGATCTGTGCCTTGATGTTCTCCAGCTCCCGGTTCAGCCGTCTTGCCTCCTCGGATTTGCCTTTGGCACAGTTGCCTTTGGCATCCCAAAGGGCAAGGGGAACATCACGCTTGCAGCTGAAACTCGCCGTCGTTCCGTTGACGGTAATACGCCCCATGACAGGGACACGGCCATTTTTTATGGCCTGGTTCTTGGTGTAGAACAGAACTCGAAAGGTACTCCTCATAACTCGATTATTTTTGTTACAAAATTACTATTTATCGAGTTGTTTTAAGCTATGAAGAATAATGCAAACAATTGAAAAATAACCGCTTATATTGTCTATTTTATAGACTTGGACAAGGTAACGATTAGGTAACGTAACTCATGCTCAAATGTGCTTTTTGTAGCGTCGTTTTTCAAATGGAAGTGAAATACAATCCCATTAATTCGCTGAATTTAAGCGGTGTGTCGCCATTATGCAACTATTTCTAAAAATCTCCGACTTTAATTATTCAAAAGCAAACATTCACTTATTTCGCTTCAGTTTTTCCTGTGAACTTATTACGTTTCGTCCACACAAGAATCATCACTCCGACCAACAATAAAGCCAACGCGACATAAGCGATACTTTCCGTGACGTGTATGCTCTGCGGATTAAACCACATTTCAATGGTATGTTCACCGGCAGGTACATTCATGGCACGCAAGATATAATCCGCACGGGCAATATCTACCGGCTGACCATCAATCGTCGCTTGCCATCCCGGATAATATACTTCAGAGAATACCACAACTCCGTCTTTAGGAGTAGAAACTTTATAAACCAATCGGTTAGGTTCGTAATCCGTCAACCGGATAGTAGACAAAGAATCCTTGTATCCTTCCGTCACCCCTTTTAGCTGTTCTTTAAATCTCGCATCCACCACAGCAGTCTCCGTCGGGCGAATATCATTCAAAGCGTCAATTTCCTCATTCGCATTATTCACATACTGCACTTTATCCACAAACCAGGCATTACCATATGCATACGGATTCTCAACAGGAACAGGCTGTCCTTTCTCTCCGGCTGGGAAAATAAAGTATTTCGTATTCAGCATATTCAATACGCGGAATTTGGAAGCGTCCACACTATCCATCCTACCTCCGGCAGCAGCCACAGCCTGATAAGTATCCTGCATTTCGGGCATGATATGATGATCAATCATCTCTTGATAGCGACGCAATTTCGCTGCATGATAGCCACCGATACTCTTATGCCAGTAAGCAGTATTGTTTTCATTAAACGTATTGCTCGGAAAACCGACAAAATTCAGTACACGATAATCCGGAGCTGTATCCCGAAGGATAATCTCATCCGCCTGAGTCTTCACAAATGCTTCTGTCCGTTTTGATTTCGGGACAAACTGTTCATCATACAAATAACGTTTATTAACACACCACATATCCACCAAACACAAAAGTACAATACCGACCAGCGTGAAAGAAGCTTTCAACCTCTTCTGCAAGAATAAGAACAGCAAGAAACATCCCACAGCTATAATAAAAAAACTGCGCCATGCATCCGAAGCAATGATCGCTTTGCGCATCTCCGTCAGATTTGTCACAACCGGAGTAAGGTGTTCCGCCGGAAGGCCTTGTTGCAAAGCCGCCATCTCCTGCGCCGTTACGAAACTAGAAAAGAAAACACTAGGAGCAACAGCCAGGACCAATGAGACACCAGCTGTCAGCACAAGCGATACGATCACACCTGTACGGTTCTCTTTCAATTTCAAAATTTCCGGTCTACCCAATATTTCCTTCAATGCAAAAATAGCCAATAACGGAATAGTAAATTCAGCAATAACCAAAATAGACGATACAGCACGGAACTTATTATACATCGGAACATAATCTATAAAGAAATCCGTCAGTCCCATGAAATTCTTTCCCCACGAGAGTAAAACGGAGAAAATAGTAGCTCCCAATAATGCCCATTTAAGCGGACCTTTTACGATGAAACACCCAAGGACGAACAGGAACATAACAAATGCCCCTACATACACCGGACCGGCAGTCCACGGCTGATCACCAAAATATTGCGGAAATTGCGAATAGATACTACTATACATCGGATTTGCCTTTTCCATAGCAGTCTCACTCTGTGACAAATTATCCGATGACGCTCCTCCTTTTACATTAGGTACCAATAAAGTCAGGGTCTCCCCAATTCCGTAACTCCAGTTCGTAATGTAGTCACGGTCTAATCCGCTGCTGGTCTGATTGGCAGCATTCCCTTCCTGCTTTAACTCGCTCTTTCCACGCATAGTCTCCTTACTATACTCATACGTATGGTACAAGTTAGAAAGATTAATGCAAACGCCTACCATAGCAGCCAACGCCAGAATTGCACTAGCCTTGAAGAAATGCGTCAATTCTTTCTTCTTATAAGCTTCTTCGAAGTAGGCTCCTATAATAAACAGAATCACAAACATGAAATAATAGCTCATCTGTATGTGATTGGAACGAATCTGAAGAGCTATAAACAAAGCCGTAATTATTCCTCCCAACAGATACTTCCTTCGATAAGCCAGGACAATCCCTGCAATCGTAGGCGGAATGTAAGCCAATGTCACAAACTTCCAGATATGCCCTGCTGGTATCAGAATAAAGAAGTAAGACGAGAAAGCCCATATTATACCGCCAAACCCCGCCAACCAAGCCGAAATTCCAAATGCCCGTAAGAGAATATAGAATCCCAACATCATGATAAAGGTCAGTACTACATACTCCGGAAGGTAAAGTTGATAAGTCTTCTCCACCCAAGACAAAGATTTTGTCGAATCATAACTCGGAGCCATCTGGTAGGTAGGCATACCACCGAAAATCGAGTTTGTCCAGCGGCTACGTTCACCAGTACGTTCAAAATACTCTTGAGCATCCCGTCCGGCTCCGGCACCGGCAGCAGAGTCATGCTGAAACAGAATGCGCCCTTCAATATCTGCCGGAAAGAAGTAGACAAAAGAAATAACAACAAAAGCCAATATAGCAATTATGTCAGGAAGGAGTTTCTTCATATACTTTTCAACTTAAATCAATATCTATAATGATCAGCCTTGTAAGGTCCGTCTACCGATACACCGATATAGGCAGCTTGCTCCGGAGTAAGTTTCGTCAGCTTGACACCGATCTTTTCAAGGTGCAGACGAGCTACTTCTTCATCCAGATGTTTCGGCAAACGATATACATTGATATCATATTTATTATTAAACAGCTCAATCTGAGCCAAAGTCTGGTTCGTAAATGAATTGCTCATAACAAACGACGGATGTCCGGTTGCACAACCCAGATTGACAAGACGTCCATCGGCCAACAGAATGATACTATGCCCATCCGGGAAATAATAACGATCCACCTGCGGCTTGATATTCACACATTTAATACCCGGATAATGTTTCAAAGCATCTACCTGGATCTCATTATCAAAGTGACCGATATTGCAAACGATAGCCTGATCCTTCATTTTCTCCATGTGGTCAATACGAATAATATCGATATTTCCTGTGGTAGTCACAAAAATATTACCTTCCGTACAAGCCTCTTCCATAGTTACGACTTCAAAACCTTCCATGGCAGCCTGTAAAGCACAGATCGGATCTACTTCGGTCACAAGCACCCGTGCTCCATAGGAGCGCATAGAATGAGAGCATCCTTTACCCACATCGCCATAGCCACATACTACCACAACTTTCCCGGCAATCATTACATCCGTCGCACGTTTGATACCGTCAGCCAATGATTCACGGCAACCATACAGATTATCAAACTTAGATTTCGTTACCGAATCGTTGACATTAAACGCCGGGAACAGCAATTTGCCTTCTTCCTGCATCTGATACAGACGGTGTACACCGGTCGTCGTCTCTTCCGATACACCACGTACCTCCTCTGCAACCCGATGCCAACGCGTTTTATCTTCCGCTAAAACCCGCTTCAGAATAGCATTCAATTCTATTTCGTCTTCAGCGTGTACTTCTTTCTCCAACACAGCCGCATTGTTCTCCGCATCATATCCCACATGAATCATCATTGTCGCATCACCACCATCATCCACAATCACATTCGGACCTTTGCCACCGGCAAAGCTCAAAGCCTGCAATGTACACCACCAGTAATCAGCCAAAGTCTCGCCTTTCCAAGCAAATACAGGCACCCCCGAAGCTGCAATGGCAGCAGCAGCATGGTCTTGCGTCGAGTATATATTGCAAGAACACCAACGTACTTCAGCCCCTAAAGCCACCAATGTTTCAATCAACACGGCTGTCTGAATAGTCATGTGTAACGATCCCATAATACGGGCGCCTTTCAACGGTTTGGATTCTCCATACTTTTCGCGAAGAGCCATCAGGCCGGGCATTTCTTTTTCTGCCAAATCGATTTCCTTGCGTCCGAAGTCGGCAAGCGTAATATCTGCCACTTTATAAGGCAGAGTAGAGAATAATTCTGTAGACATATTGTAAATCATTTAATATATTATTATTTCTTAGCAACCGGTGCACTCAGCATTTCCTTATATTTCACCGGATCATTCAATATCTTCACCGCTTCTTTCAAGCCATCGTCGTCTTTCAGTTGCTGGATAATATTACCACGCTGATAGTAATAACGCTTAATAATTTCCGAAGCGATCATCTTCTTTATATCACCGGAAAAGTAATCCAAATCACGGTCAAGATCGTGATTCAACTTCTTCTCAAGCGCCTTGAACTCTTCCGAAGCATCCGCCATATATCCTTCAAACTCGGCTGCCTCTTTCAAGGTTTTCAGAATTTTTTCGCTTTGCTGGTCATACTTGAAATCAGCTTTCTTCACCAATGCCTTAAAGTCATTATAATCAGCGTCGGTTACTTCAAACTTCTCCGGAGCAACAATAGTAGGATGCTTTAAACAATATTGGGTAGCATAATCGAAAATTAAATTATCACGTACCAGATAGAACAAAATATTCGGCAACTTCTCTTGCTTGATAACAATATCCGGCATTACACCACCCCCGTCGCGGACCTCACGCCCTGCAGCGGTATGAAACACCTTAGTCAAACTATCCGGAATGGTTCCAACACTTCCATCTTCATTACGATGCTTGTAGTCAATAGCCTGCACACAACGTCCGCTTGGAATATAGTATTTGGAAGTAGTCACTTTCATTGTTCCCCCATAAGGCAAAGAACGCGGAACCTGAACCAATCCCTTTCCAAAAGTACGGTTACCGACAACAATCGCGCGATCGAGGTCCTGTAAGGAACCCGATAAAATCTCAGAAGCAGAAGCAGTTCCGCTATTTACCAAAACCGCTACCGGAATATCCAGGTCCAATGGTTCACGTAATGTTTTATAAGTATTGCTGGCTTGTTTGATTTTTCCCTTAGTCGTTACAATCACCTTTCCACGCGGCAAGAAATAATTTGCTATCTCTACAGCCTCGTCCAACAAGCCCCCCCCATTTCCACGAAGATCGATAACCAACGAGGTAGCTCCTTGCTTCTTCAAATCCAAGAATGCTTTCTTGAACTCCTTCGAAGGATTGCCGGAAAAAGTACTCAGATTAATATATCCGACATGATTATCAAGCACTGCAGCGTATGGAATGGCCGGATTCTGAATAGATTCACGTACAATGGTGAACTCCATCGGTGTACGTCCCCCCCTTACATTCGGGCGTTCCACTTTCAGCTTAAAACTAGTTCCCGCCTGTCCACGTAACATCTGGCTGACTTCTGCATTGTTCTTGCCTGCAAGGTCTTTCCCATCTATTTCCATCAAAATATCTCCGGCTTTTAATCCAGCCTTAGCCGCCGGTGTGCCCTCGAAGGGTTCGGAAATCATAGAGCGTTTCAATTTTGTATTATAAGTAATGTAAGAACCGATACCACCGAAAGATCCTTTTATCATCTGCTCCAACTCACTCTGGTCTTCCTCCGGAAAATACTCCGTATAAGGGTCTAACGTGAAAAGCATATTATCGATACCCTCTCTGATCGTCTTATTCGGATCAATCGTATCGACATAAAACATATCCAATTCTTTCACAATCGCATTAAATATATCCAGATTCTTGGCGATCTGGAAATTGCGGTCGTCACCACTCTTGAAACTAAAGAAAGCTACGATAGCCGTAACCGCTACCGCAACAACAGCTATCCGCCCATTCAGCAATTTTTTCATACTTCTTTTCATATAAATGAATCGTAAAAGTAACTCAATACTTGGTTATTCAGCCAGAATCCTGTTAATATTTAACTTAATTTCATCCCAGCGTTCTCCTGATATCGTCGTACCGATTGTCTGGATAACATTTCCCGATAGAATAGAACCTATTTTAGCACACTTCTCCAATGAATATCCACACGTCAGGCCATATAGAAAACCGGCAGCAAAATAATCACCGGCTCCGGTCGTATCCATCACTTTCTTTACCGGAATAGCAGAGACTTTAATTTCTTCTGTCCCTTTGCGAATATAAGAACCATTTGCCCCCACTTTTACGATGGCAATACTGCATTTCTTCGCAATGATTTCCAAAGCCTCCTCCGGTTCCTTACCCGTAAACGCTTTCGCCTCTTCCTCATTTGCAAAGACAATATCTACATACTTATTTATTAACAAGGAGAAAAAGTCCATATCACCGGCAACTATATTATAACTTGCCATATCAAGACAGATTTGCAAACCCGCCTCTTTCGCCAACTCAATGGCATGAAGAATCATTTCATGGTCCTGCACCAGGTATCCCTCTATGAACAAGTATGCATATCCTTTAAACATATCGAGTGATAACTCCTCAGCTTTCAAAGAAGCAGCAGCTCCCAAATAAGTCCCGAAGGTACGTTCTCCATCCGGTGAAATAAAAGTAGATGCAACACCGGAAGGCAACTGTTCAGACACCAATACTTTATCCTCAATATTGTTTTTCCGAAGATTTTCACGAAAAAAATCTCCATAATGATCATTTCCTACTTTTCCGATAAAACCAGTTCCAGCTCCCAGACAAGCCAGTCCAAGTATAGTATTTCCTGCCGATCCGCCTGTTGCCAGATGCGTTTTCATCTGCGAGAATTTTGCGTTAATCTGCTGTAACTTAGCATCATCAATAAGTTGCATGCTTCCTTTGGGCAGCCCCATTTCATCCAAAAGCGTATCATCCTTTAGGGTTGCAAGTACGTCGACTAGGGCGTTGCCCAATCCTATTATTTTATCCATTTCTAATATTTTTTTTGCAAAGATATTGCATATTTCAAAAAAACCTAGTACTTTTGCATCGCAATTGAGAAAAACATTCTTCCTTAGCTCAGTCGGTTAGAGCATCTGACTGTTAATCAGAGGGTCCTTGGTTCAAGTCCAAGAGGAAGAGCAAAGTTGAAAATCTTGATTGCAAACATTCTTCCTTAGCTCAGTCGGTTAGAGCATCTGACTGTTAATCAGAGGGTCCTTGGTTCAAGTCCAAGAGGAAGAGCAAAAGTCACCTTTTCGGGTGACTTTTTTTGTGATATTCCATTCAATCCGCCATCGCCAAAGTCAACACACTAGTCCGTGTTCCTTCGACCTCCGCCAGCCGTGAAGCACACGCGATAGTCGTGGCCCCTGTAGTCAATACATCGTCCACAATCAAAATATGCTTTCCGGTCAGAGAATCCGCATGATTCAGTTCAAAAATTCCATCTACATTCTCCCAACGTTCGAATACGGATTTGCGTGTCTGTGTCTCCGTATTCTTTCGGCGAACCACCGATTCTACACATACGGTAATACCCGTCACAGCCGCAATACCCCGTGCTATACATTCGCTTTGATTATAGCCACGAATCTGTTGCTTCTTTTTATGCAACGGTATAGGAATTATCACGTCAACTCCTTCGAAGAAACCCGAATCCGATAGCTCGGCAGCCATATATCTTCCCATGATTATTCCAACCTCTTTCTTTCCCCCATACTTCAACTGATGAAGAATCTGTCGGAAATCGCTCCCTTTCCGGTAGAAGAAAAAAGAAGTGGCTCGTTCTAGAGGTATTTGTCCCCAGAAAAGTCGCTCTACCGGATTATCCTTCCAGAGATGATAGTTCGTACGCGGGAGATTGATATTGCACATAATACAAAGACATTCTTCACCTTTTGCCAGCGGTCTGCCGCAAACTACGCAACAATGAGGGAACAATAAAGATAAGAATGAATTGAGCCAGTCTTTTATAAAAAATGTGTGTTTCATAATAGTAGCAAGGGTTTAATAAGCAGACCGTTTCTCCTACATATCTAACGGAGGGACCTCCGCCAATAGCTTCTGAAATAAAGGATGAAGGTATCCGTTCGTTGCAATGATATGATGTCCTTCTATAAAGTGGTCCTCACCATAGAAATTAGTAACTTTTCCTCCTGCTTCCTGCACAATCAAAGCTGCTGCCGAATAATCCCACTTTCCAATAAAAGCTTCCGCCCAAGCATCAAAACGCCCCATAGCCACATAACAAATGGCTGCGGCGGCCGAACCATTCATTCGAATACCACCTACTACCCCATAAAGCCGATCTATCAAATGGAGAGCCGTTTGTTTATATTGCAGATGGTTATAAGGCAACTCGGTAATGACGAACGCATCTTTTACATCCCGAATATCCGATACATGGATTTCCTTACCATTCATAAAGGCCTTTCCACCTTTCCACGCATAAAAACATTCATCCCGACAAACTTCATAAACGACTCCTAATAAAAGCTCGGTACGATTGCGCAAAGCGATGCATACACAATAAGGAGCCTCATCATGGATATAATTCGTAGTGCCGTCCAACGGGTCAATCACCCAAAAATAAGGTTCATCCTGGTAAGTGACCGACCCTTCTTCCGTTATAAATCCAGCTTCGGGTAGTAAAGCGGAAAGAGCTCTCACTACACGTACTTCCGACTCCTTATCTACATAAGAGACATAATCATGCGCATGTTTCTCTTCAACACGTTCACGACGGAAATTCTTACGTTCTTCTTTCAAAAAATGTCCAGCTTCAGTTGCAATACGACACACATCTGCTGTAAGTTGCTTTAAATCTAACATTCCAATATCTATATTAAAAGTGCCTCGAAGGTATAGCTTTTCTCACGAAAAACCATTGAAAGGAATTGCTATTTTCATAAGAGTAGCAAACTTTAAACATTCATAGTAAGAAAACAAAAATCCCAGCATACTAGAACGTTTTTTTATTTTTCATCTCTCATATCTCTCATAAATTACAGTTAACACATACATTATCAATAGAATAGCAAATGAGAAATGATCCTACCAGCCTGTATCTCTCATACTTTTCCCATCATCTCTCAGCAAGCGTCTCGGCGATGCCATATTTTCTATCTTAATTTTTCCTTTTAGCTTTACGTCATAATAAAAAACCACATCTTATGCCCCAAAAGTTAGATACTAAACTTTTGGGGTGAAATTCAATTCCACGATTCAAGCTATCATATACATTATTCAGACCGTTATATCCAACAAAGTTTCTCCCTTTGCATTCAACACCCTGACTCTGAGCTCTTCTTTCCTCTTCTCAAGAATCATCACGGTAGCACCCTCCATCTTATATCCTCCACCTATAATAACCGGAAAATGATTCCCCAACTCACCTTTCGGGTGATAAGCATACTTATGAGTATGAGCATTCAGACAGATATCAAAAGGAGCTTTTTCCAGCAGTTTAGTCCATAGTTCAGCACAAAGATTCTTCCCATCATTGCCATAAAGAGGGATATGATGCAGGAGGATACGTTTCTTCGCTTTCTTAAATTCTTTGGCGGAAAGTTCCTTTTTCAAAAAATCCACTTGTTCATTTCGCAACTGGGTAAAATCATTCAAATCATAATAGACCCAATGGGAATCCGGTTTATCCTCTCCACAATCAAGCATAACGATGCGGGTATCTCCCCAGTTGAAAGAACCGTATGTTTTATTTCCTACATAGTCGTAATGGTCACGTAAACCGATAGAGTAAGCATTGCGAATCTCATGATTACCACGCATAAAGAAAGTCGGTACACGGTCACTATGTACACCTTCGGTCAGTTCACAGATAAAAGAGGTAGCTTGTTCATGATCGACAGGCTCGTCTACACAATCGCCATTGAAAACTACAAAATCATAGTTGATATGCTGTATCTGTTTACATAAAGCACGGAAAGTTTTCGTATGTTGGTGCAAATCATTGAAGACAATAGCAGTAAAGGAATCCGCATTTGTTGCCGGAAGAGTAAATTCACTGAATTCCGACCGGGCTGTATTTCCGAATATCTTTTTATATGCTTGATAAAGCAACATTTCTTGTGAACATACACGATAATAATATTTCTGTCCCGGTATCAGATCGTTGATATGTATTTTATGCAGCTTATTATTGCAGACTACCTGTCCGTCAACAATTGTACGAGCGCGTTTCAGTTGAGTAGTGTCTGTTCCATATTCCACCCAACAATATGCCGGAACGGTAGTTTCCCACATAACTGTCATACCATTACCTATGGGATTCTGTAAATAAGGTTTAGTACGAAATATTTTATCTGCCTTTTCAGCTGTACGCAACTCAACAAGTATAGGACGATGGTCGGAGGCCATCGGTTCATCCAACACTTGAGAGGATATAAGAGCGAAGCCATTAGCATTTGACTTCAATGCGGTAATATAATCTATAGTCTCCTTGGGATCAGGAGCCGGATAAGTAAATTGTTTAGGATTGGAGAGCATCTGAAAGTTTTTCTGTAACTCCTTTATAAAGTCGGATTCCGGTTCAGCATTCATGTCCCCAGCCAGAAAAAGAGGCTTTTTATAAGGAGCGACGAATGATTTCACGACCTCCAATGACTTCATACGGTCTTTTTCGGTCAACGACATATGAGTACAACAATAGATATAATCCTCAAATTCTGCCAGAATCAAGGTGCGGGCCTCTTCTCTACCAGGTAAAGGGATAGTTTGTAAACGTAGCGGAACTTGCTTTGTCAACAGTCCGATTCCATATTTACCTCCTTCAAACTCTATAGCAGGTGCAAAACAAGCATGCATTTGTGTACGTTCAGCTATCTCACCCAGCACATATTTCTGTCCGCTCCGACGGGTCATACTGTCCACCTCTTGTATAGCCACGACATCAGGAGAAGCATTATTTATCACATTGGCTACCCGTTGAAAACTACAAATATCATCCATGCCATTCGCATTTTTAATATTATAAGTCATCAGTCTCAATGCATGTTGAGCCTGTACCGGAAAAATAAATAAGATGACGGAAATGAGTAAAAAGATCTTTTTCATGTTCTTCATTTTTGGGGGTTATGTTAAGTTCCCCCAAAGGTAAGAAAAAAAATAAAAAGCCGCAAAGATACGGATTCATACCTTTGCGGACTCTTAATTGTCTTGTTTGTGTGTCTTTCATATCTGAATATATCAGATAATCCCTCTCACTCTATCGTCAAATGCAGAAAGCGCAGCTTTCGCTCCTTCGCCCATAGAGATAATGATTTGCTTATAAGGAACCGTAGAAACATCTCCGGCTGCATAGATACCCGTCACATTCGTACGGCAATGTGCATCAATCATGATTTCGCCCGGACGGTTGGTTTCCACTATGTCGCGGAATACACTGCTATTCGCAGAAAGCCCGATTTGTACAAATACACCATCCAACTCAACCAAACGTTCTTCTTCCGTTTTGCGATCTTTGATGCGCAGGGCAGTCAGTTTATCACCATTTCCTATCACTTCCGTAGTCTGTGAACTTACAAACACTTCCACGTTCGGCAATGATTTAAGTCGATCTTGAAGTACACTGTCTGCTTTCAACTCATCCATAAATTCAAAAACAGTGACTTTGGAACAGATACCAGCCAAGTCAATCGCTGCCTCAATGCCAGAATTTCCTCCACCTACTACTGCTACATGCTTTCCCTTATAAAACGGCCCATCACAATGAGGGCAGAAAGCAACACCACGACCGATATACTCCGCTTCTCCCGGAACATTCAGTTTACGCCAGCTTGCACCGGTTGCAATAATCAGTGCTGGAGCCAGGAATTTCTCCCCAACAGAGGTAGTTACTATCTTTTGCTTTCCAAGTACTTCTACTTTCTCTATTTTACGATGTTCCAATAAATCTACCGGATAACGCAGTAAATGAGTTTTCAAATTATTAGCAAGTTCATTTCCCGTGGTTTCTGGGACAGAAATCAGATTCTCAATGCCGACAGTTTCCTTTACTTGCCCTCCGATGCGTTCGGCTACAATAGCCACACGCAGCCCCTTACGAGCTGAATAAATAGCGGACGATACTCCGGCAGGACCTCCACCAGCTACAATCACATCATACTCTTTCACCTCATTCATCGCTTTGGTATCGTCAATACCATATTGTTCCTCCAGCTTGGCGAGCAGCTCACCGAATTCACCACGGCCTACATGAAGCAGCTTTCCATCGGCAAATACAGAAGGTACTCCCTGTATCTTCAATGCATCTACTTCATCCTGATAAAGTGCGCCGTCTACCATTTCGTGAGTAATGGCAGGATTCAGCGTTGCCATTGCATTGAGAGCCTGTACCACGTCAGGACAATTCGTACAAGTCAGTGAGACGTAAGTAACTAAGTGTATAGGGCCTTTCAGTGCTTTCACACGGTTACAAACAGCCTCATCGGGGAAGTTCTTCCCTTTACCATCCAGATTGAGGATAGCAAGCAGCAAAGAAGTAAATTCGTGTCCGTTCGGAATACCGCGGGAAGTAATTCCTGTGGCGTTACCATTCTTTAATAAAGTAAATTTCAGCCCGTTTCCTTCATTCACCGAATAAGTGATATGATCGGAACAGTCTGCTATATCTCCCAAAAGTTCCAGCAGTTCAGCACGATTCTCATGACTGGACGATACGGATATATCAAAAGCGAAATTTGCCTCCAGTCCGGCAAAGATACCCTTCAGTTGTTCTTTTAATGCAGATTCTAACATACTTTTTCTCCTTTATTGTTTCTTCTCTCGCTTATTCTTTTTCTCTCTCTTTTTTCTCTTCATTACTCGTACTCTCTCCACTGCTTAAAAAAGGCCGGCAGCGTTTCCCGTTACCGGCCTCCCATAATCACCATTATCAAGATCTATCAAATCTTACCTACCAGGTCAATGCTTGGTTTCAGGGTAGACTCACCCTTCTTCCATTTAGCCGGGCAAACTTCTCCGTCATGGCTGGCTACAAACTGTGCAGCTTCCACTTTACGAAGCAATTCACTTGCATCACGGCCAATATTGTTATCATTCAGTTCCACCACTTTAATCTTTCCTTCTGGATTGACAACGAATGTACCGCGATAAGCCATACCCTCTTCTTCGATATATACACCCAGTGCACGGCTCAAAGCGCCAGTCGGGTCTGCCAACATTGGGTATTGAATCTTGCGAATACTTTCAGAAGCATCATGCCAAGCTTTGTGCACGAAATGAGAGTCAGTACTTACCGAATAGATTTCTACACCCATCGCCTTGAACTGATCGTACTTTTCAGCCATATCCACCAATTCGGTAGGACATACGAAAGTAAAGTCAGCAGGATAGAAGAAAAGAATCGCCCATTTACCTTTCAGGTCATTGTTGGTTACAGTCTTGAAAGCTCCGTTGTGAAAAGCCTGAACGCTGAATTCAGGAAGTTGAGAATTTAAAATTGGTTCCATAATCTTTATTGCTTTTATTGTTATTAATTGATTTGACTTATAACATCAGAAACAATCTTTTGTTTTTTGTTTCTGATGCAAAGATAAAGGCAGAAGCCCCGCCTTTACAAAAAAAGTCCAATCGAATATTTCTATGCGGTGATAGATGAAATTAATAAAAGCATTTTATACCTTTGCGTGCATAAACAAAAACCTGGAAAATATATACGATTATGGAACATCCTCTTGCCCAATTCTTATATTGCCCTGAATGTGGTTCCTCTCATTTTGAGGTCAACAACGAGAAATCTAAAAAATGTGCAGATTGCGGCTTTGTCTATTACTTCAATCCTTCTGCTGCCACAGTAGCACTCATCTTGAATGAGAAAAATGAACTGCTTGTCTGCCGACGTGCCAAAGAGCCAGCCAAAGGAACTCTCGACCTACCCGGCGGATTCATCGATATGAATGAAACAGGCGAAGAAGGCGTTGCACGCGAAGTGCTGGAAGAAACAGGGCTGAAAGTTAAAAAAGCCGTTTACCAGTTCACACTTCCCAATATTTATGTTTATTCAGGTTTTCCTGTACACACACTCGATATGTTTTTCCTCTGCACTGTAGAAAACATGAGCCATTTCTCTGCCATGGATGATGTAGCAGATGCTTTCTTCCTGCCTCTCTCCGAAATTAATTCGGAAGATTTTGGACTGGATTCTATTCGCCGAGGACTTAAAAAGTTCTTATCTGGCAGATAATTCGTTAAAATATAACAAACTACAGAAACATATCCCCTTTCATTCTGTACTTTTGCATAAACACCCGATTATGAAAAAAGAAATTACTAGACTCATTTGTGCGGCTATCTGCTGCACGCCTATTATAGGATTTGCCCAGACAAGTGATAAGTTCACTTCGACCGACAACCTTTATAAAGAAGGGAAAGAACTTTTCCAGGAAAAAAATTATGCAGCTGCCCTGCCAGCACTGAAAGCATTTGTAAAACAAAAGCCTGCCACCAGCCTTCTTCAAGACGCAGAATACATGCTGGCCAGTTCCGCTTATGAACTGAAAGACAAAAACCGGATCGAAATCCTGCGCAAGTATCTCGACCGCTATCCGGACACTCCTTACGCCAACCGTATTTATGCACTATTAGCCTCCTGCTATTTCTATGAAGGAAAATACGATGAAGCACTGGCG
The DNA here is from genome assembly GCF_014287315.1 of Bacteroides sp. NSJ-39. Classification (NCBI taxonomy): domain Bacteria; kingdom Pseudomonadati; phylum Bacteroidota; class Bacteroidia; order Bacteroidales; family Bacteroidaceae; genus Bacteroides; species Bacteroides sp. NSJ-39. Next base: position 34,778 of record NZ_JACOOB010000003.1, read on the forward strand.
CTCTTCAACTCTGCCGACCTCGGTCTGCTGGGTAATGAAGAACGGGATGACTGCACTTACCAATTGGCTACCTGTTATCTGAAAACCGATAATCTACGAGAAGCCGCAATTTGGTTTGAAACATTACGTGCCAACAGTCCCAAATATGCCAAAGACTGTGATTATTATCTCTCTTATATCCGCTATACGCAAAAACGCTATAACGAAGCACTGAAAGGCTTCCTGCCATTACAGGACGATTCGAAGTACAAGGCACTTGTCCCCTACTACATTGCCGAAATTTATGCACAGCTTCAAAACTACGATAAGGCACAGATTGTAGCACAAAACTATCTGTCGGCCTATCCAAACAACGAACATACTGCAGAAATGTACCGCATTCTGGGAGATGCCTACTACCACTTCGGACAATATCACCAAGCAGTAGAATCATTTAACGAATATCTTGATAAAGATCACTCAGCACCTCGTCGTGATGCACTTTATATGCTGGGACTTTCTTATTATCAGACAAAAGTCTATTCCAAAGCAGCCGAAACATTAGGTAAAGTGACAACAACCAACGACGCCCTTACACAAAACGCATACCTCCACATGGGGCTCTCTTATCTGCAACTGGCAGAAAAAAGCAAAGCCCGCATGGCTTTCGAACAAGCAGCCGCCTCCAGTGCTAATATGCAAATCAAGGAACAGGCAGCTTACAATTACGCTCTTTGCCTGCATGAAACCTCCTTCTCCGCTTTCGGCGAATCCGTTACTGCTTTCGAGAAATTCCTGAACGAATTTCCGACTTCTCCTTACGCTGAAAAAGTCAGCAGCTATTTGGTAGAAGTTTACATGAATACCCGCAGTTATGATGCAGCCCTGAAATCCATCGACCGGATAGCCAAGCCAAGCGCTCAGATATTGGAAGCCAAACAGAAAATATTGTTTCAGTTAGGTACACAGTCCTTCGCCAATGCCAACTTTGAACAAGCCTTGAAATACCTGAATCAATCCATAGCTATCGGACAATACAACCGTCAGACGAAAGCAGACGCGTATTATTGGTGCGGAGAATCCTACTATCGCCTCAACCGTATGACGGAAGCCGCACGTGACTTCAATGCATATCTGCAACTGACAACCCAACCCAACAATGAAACGTATGCACTTGCCAATTACAATTTAGGATACATCGCTTTCCACCGAAAAGATTATTCCCAGGCAAGTCACTACTTCCAAAAATATATCCGGCTGGAGAAAGGAGAAAATACAACCGCGCTTGCCGATGCCTATAACCGTGTTGGCGACTGTTACCTACACGTACGCAATTTCGAAGAGGCCAAGCATTATTATTCACAAGCCGAACAAATGAATACTCCCTCCGGAGACTATTCTTTCTATCAATTGGCTCTTGTGTCCGGTCTACAGAAAGATTATTCCGGCAAAATCACCCTACTGAATCGTCTGATAGGAAAATATCCGGCTTCTCCATACGCTGTGAATGCCATTTATGAAAAAGGACGGTCGTATGTGCTGATGGATAACAATAACCAGGCTATTACTTCCTTTAAAGAACTAATGAACAAATATCCGGAAAGCCCTGTCAGCAGAAAAGCCGCTGCAGAAATCGGTTTGCTGTATTATCAAAAGGATGACTACAACCAGGCAATCGAAGCCTATAAACAAGTTATCGAAAAATATCCGGGCAGTGAAGAAGCCCGGATGGCTATGCGCGATCTAAAATCGATCTATGTAGATCTCAACCGTATCGATGAATTTGCTGCTCTTGCCAATGCCATGCCGGGACATATCCGCTTCGATGCCAATGAGCAGGACTCTCTGACATATACTGCCGCAGAAAAAATCTATATGCGGGGACGACTGGAAGAAGCAAAAACAAGTTTCAACAAATACTTGCAGACTTTCCCGGAAGGAGCTTTCAGCTTGAACGCACATTACCATCTTTGCTTGATCGGAAGCGAACAGAAGAACTATGATATGATTCTTCTCCATTCCGGAAAGCTATTGGAATACCCCAACAATCCGTTTGCAGAAGAGGCTCTTATTCTTCGTGCCGAAGTACAGTTCAATCAGCAACAGACTGCAGACGCTTTGACCAGCTATAAAATGCTGAAAGAGAAAGCAACTAATGTGGAACGCCGCCAGCTTGCTGAAACCGGAGTACTTCGTTGCGCTTTTCTGCTGAGAGACGACATCGAAACAATTCATGCCGCTACTGACTTGCTGGCAGAAGCCAAACTTAGTCCGGAGCTAAGAAACGAAGCCCTTTATTATCGCGCCAAAGCATATACCAAGCAGAAAGCCGATAAAAAAGCTGTGGATGATTTGCGTGAGTTAGCCAAAGATACACGTAATGCATATGGAGCTGAAGCCAAATATCTGGTGGCGCAATCGCTTTACGATGCAAAAGAATACAACGCCGCCGAGAAAGAACTTCTCAACTACATAGAGCAAAGTACACCACACGCTTATTGGCTGGCACGCAGTTTTGTCCTTTTGTCCGATGTATATGCCGCCATGGGCAAAGACTTGGATGCACGCCAATACCTGTTGAGTCTGCAACAGAATTATCAAGGCAACGATGACATCGCAACTATGATCGAAAGCAGACTGAGCAAATTGAAAGTTAAAAATTGAAAGTTGAGAACTAAAATATAAAACTAAAATGAAACGATCTCTTTATATAATAGGTGGAATCACATTGGCAATCTCCATGCCATCCCATCTCCTAGCCCAAACGACACAGCCGAAAGATACGACCATGAATCGTACCGTTGTTGTGGAACAAGAATACAATCCGGACATCATGGATGCTTCCAAAGTGAACGTCCTGCCTAAAGTCGAAGAACCGACTGTCAGCAAAAAAGAAGTGGAATATGCTACTACATTCTTTCCGGCAACTTCCGTTCCGGCAGGGTTGATGAATCCTTATACCGGAAAAGAAATACAACCCGGAAGCGCCCCCGGATATGTACGTGCCGGTTACGGCAATTTAGGCAATCTGGACATCCTCACCAATTATCTATTCCGTCTGTCGAAGAAAGACAAGCTGAATGTACGTTTTCAAATGGACGGTATGGATGGGAAGTTGACTCTCCCTTACACAGACGGCGAAAAATGGAATGCTTTTTACTACCGCACACGTGCCAATGTGGATTATACGCACCAGTTCAATAAATTAGACTTGAATATTGCCGGAAACTTCGGGCTAAGCAACTTCAACTTCCTGCCGGGAAGCGTCAACAGCAAGCAGAAATTCACTTCCGGTGACTTCCATGCGGGTATTCATTTCATTGATGAGACTGCACCACTGCGTTTCAATGCAGAAACGAACCTGTTGATGTACGAACGCCAACACAATATGATCAGTGAAAATGATGCAAATACAGCCATCAAGGAAACAATCATACGCACCAAAGGTGATGTCACAGGAGCCATCAACGATCAACAATCCGTTACTATCGCATTGGAAATGAATAATCTTTTATACAGTGGATACACTAAGAACCCATCTACGGGAGATGAATATTTCAAGAACTATACGACTCTACTTGTGAATCCATATTATGAATTGAATAATGACGATTGGAAATTATACATCGGAGCCAATGTAGATTTATCTTTCGGATTCGACAAGTCATTCCGTATTTCACCGGATGTCACTGCACAATACATTTTCTCGGACAGTTACATTGTTTATGCAAAAGCAACTGGCGGTAAGCAACTGAATGATTTCCGAAGATTGGAAAGCCTTTGTCCATACGGAGACTCTTACTTTTCAACAACATCTGCCGAATCAAGCAACCGCCGTCCTTATGACACGTATGAACAACTGAACGCTAGCCTAGGACTGAAAGCCAGCCCTTATCCAGGTATATGGTTCCAACTGTTCGGTGGATACCAGAATTTAAAGAATGACTTGCTTTACTCCTATTCAAGTTTGTCCGATACAAGCATCGGAACAGTAAATACCATGCTCGCTTTCACACAAATACACACCGATAATGTCTATGCCGGCATAAAATTAACTTATGACTACAAAGATGTACTGTCCCTGTCCGCCCATTACATATACCGCAACTGGAACAGTGACAATAACGAATATCTACTTGCCGTAAAGCCTGAAAATGAAGCATCCATCTCTCTCAACGTACATCCCACCTCTGCACTTCAACTGAATGCCGGTTTTGATTACATCAGCCGCAAGGAGGAAGCAACATCTTTCAATATGTCAGATATTAGCGATCTGCATATCGGAGCCAGCTATAATGTATTCAAAGGAGTATCCGTTTATGCGCAAGTACATAACCTGCTAAACAAGAAATATCAATATTATTTGGGCTATCCCGCCGAAGGATTCAACTTCTTAGGAGGACTGAGTTTCCGGTTCTAAGATAAAGAAAAGGGGGCATTCCTACTTATATGAATACCCCCTTTACAAACCAAAACAACCTTCAATTATTTTGTTATCCTTATAACAAATCCACCACCGGGAGCCATGTGTAATTTCAACTTCTTATTGGCTGATACGCGGATCACTTCACGTTTATAATCTTTCCCAACACGATCGGCATTGATACCATCTCTAAATATTTCCGCATTGAACTCACCATCACCCAAGAAAGACAGATCGACTTCAACATCACGCTCTTTCCAGTCGGTCAATCCACCTACATACCAAATGCCGTCTTTCTCACGTGCCATTACAATATGTTCGCCTACTTTTCCGCTTATCGGAAGTGTCTGATTCCATACAGTAGGAATGGCAGCGATAAACTTCGTACATTCTTCCTCTTTCAGATAATTAGTAGGTGCATCACACAGCATATTAATAGGAGAATCAAAAATGGTATACAATGCTAACTGACGGCAACGGGTACCCTGGCTCATCGGTTCTGTATAGACAGCATGAAAGTTCTTCATGATTACGTTATTCATCGCTCCCTGCGTATAATCAAGCGGTCCGGCAACCATGCGGATGAAAGGAACTGTCACATCATATATCACTTGATCTGTTCCCGGTTCTGCCCACTTCATTTCTTCCAGTCCATGGACACCCTCGAAATTGATCGTATTCGGATAAGTACGTTGCAAGCCAGTCGGTTTGAACGTTCCATGGAGATCTATCAGCAATTTGTATTTTGCTCCGGTTTCAGCCGCTTTACGGTTAAACTCAACTACTTGTTGGTCGTCACGGTCCATAAAATCAATCTTGAAACCTTTGATTCCCATTGCGGCATAATGCTTACATACACGATCCATGTCTTTTTCAAAAGCACGATAGCCCGCCCAAAGTATCAAATCTACATTTTTGCTTTTTGCATAGCTAATCAACTCTTTCAAATCGATTTCAGGAATCACCTCAAACAAATCCGCTTTACCCGGCACTGCCCATCCCTCATCCAATATCACATATTCGATACCGAATTTCGAGGCAAAGTCAATATAGTATTTATAAGTCTCATTGTTGATACCTGCGCGGAAATCCACGTTGTAGAGATTCCAGTCGTTCCACCAGTCCCAAGCCACTTTACCCGGTTTAATCCAAGAAAAATCTGTAAATTGCGCCGGAGTAGCCAGTTTATATACCATATCATTGCAAAGCAGTTCTGCATCCTCCTTGGCAATGACCATGACACGCCAGGGAAATGCTGTGTTTCCCTCCACTTTAGCAATATAGGGTTCACGAGATTTTACTACCCCTTTCAGCCCGCGAACTTCGTCTACTATCGTTTTCGGATAAGCTGCAAAGATTCCATCCAGAGAATATCCATGCTCACCATGTTTCACATACATACCCGGATAGTCCATCAAATCGGCTTCAGTGATACAGATTTTCTTTCCGTTCTTTCCCTCGACCAAAACCGGTAAAAAGGCAATCTGTTCCTTATCCCATGCAGACAAGGCAGTTTCCAGATACGTATTTTGGAAAGAACTGTAGAAAGGATCTTTCTTGCCCTCGTTCATTCGGCCTTTCGGTGAAGCTACAAAAACTTTCGGATCATTCGGAAAACAAAAAGAAGCCTGCTCGCTTTCCACCATAAACGGCTTCTTCAGTTCAGAGACAAAACGATAGGCTGCACCATCTTCATAAGCTCTGAACACCAAGCTATATCCTCCTTTAAAGTCAATGGTCAGTTCATTGAACTGGTCCTTGATTGATTTCTTCTTATAGATGGGAGGATAGATAGTCTCATTTACAGAACGGCGGCTAATCTTCTTTACTTTCGGATTGAGTCCGAAAGCTGTACCATCAGTTAGTTTCATGAAAATAGGAGACGGAGCCACCATCACATCGTTGTCGTGAAGAACGGAGTATTCCACATTCTTATCATTCACAATCACGTTCACCTGCACTTTACCGGAAATGTCTTTCAGCTCGTACACTTTCTGTGCACAAATGGTTAGAGGTGCGATAGCCATTAGAACCGGCAAAAGTCTTTTCATCATACGTTTCATAAACTAATACTTTTTGTATTTCACACAGTTTTTTATTTACATATTTATCATAAGAGTACCGCTTGGCAGAGATAAAGGAGGGAGCTTAACAGGAAGAATTTCCTGCTAATAAAGCATTGAACAAGTGCTAAATAGAACCTTTCTTATCTCATTCGCGCTACTATTTTTTTAGAAATCAATTGTCACCTGATAGGTATCCTTATTCTCAAAGAAAGCCTGTTGTACCTCATATTCGGGAAGCCATACGTATTTCTTTTCCCCTTTATATTCGGCTTCGAGCAAGAAAGTGAACCAGCGATTATAAGGCAATTCGTCTGTATGCAAAGGAGGTGCGGGACTATCATATAAGTTGGGGACACCAGTTATCAGACATTCTCCTTTCTTATCCGTCTCATAAGTACGGTAAGGAGTAGCGATCAGATCATTAAATTTTGCACGTGAACCATACAGATTCAGCTTTACCCCTTTTTGCTTTTTACCTTTCACTTTTACAGATACCTGTATGTTTTCGGGGAACATTTGTTTGAAGAATCCGTCGAAATCACGTCTCGGACGTTTGGACTTGGCAGTGTGATTGATTATATGAACTGCATACGAGCTCCATTTATATGTTTTATAATGACTGTTCATCACACAAGAGTCAGGTTCATATTCGATATGGTTCACCGGATTGTTCTTTGCCCGGATTCTATCAGCATACAAGTCGGTTGCCCCACGATAATGTCCGAACTCATGTGCCACTCCTCTATGAAAATAGTCGATACCAAACAGATCTTCATGTTCCGTCTTGCTACGGCTACGGCAAATTACCATATTCAGATCGTCCGCCCCACCGCCGCAATACCATCCTTTAGCCGATTCTTCATCGTCAAAATCAAGAATAGAATCTATAATCAGCAGTACATCGTGATTGGGAAAACCGGCACTCTTCTGATAGATTTTCTCCAATTGGCGGGAGGAACAGTTGTAAATCACCTGCAGATCCGGTATATAACGGAAATAGTAGTTGAAACGTCCATTGCCGGCTTTGTTCCAGAAGTCGTTCACTTGGTCGAAAAAAGCATTCAGCTTCGCTTGATAAGCTTCTTTACCTCCCCAATGCTTCACTCCAGCCTTATCGACAGCCACAAATACCCGGTATTCAATGGTGTCTAAAGATTGTTGAATCTGATTTTCCTCCAATGTCTTTGCCTCCATCCAAGAGAAAAAAGGCAATAGAGCGGGAAATATAAGCCATCTTTTCCAGTTGTTTTTCATATTAGTTCTTAGTTAAGAATGTATTTTATTTCTTGTAAATCACGACTATTTCCACCGACCATCAAAGTGAAGTCTCCTTTCTCCACAATGAACTTCATCTGATTATTGTAGAATCCTAGTTGTTCATCTTTTACGTCGAAGGTGACCGTTTTGCTTTCACCTGGATTCAGTTTAATCTTTTCAAAGCCTTTCAATTCTTTGATAGGGCGAGTGATAGAAGCCACCTCATCACGTACATACAACTGAGCAACTTCCTCGCCCTCGTATTTTCCAGTATTGGTAACCGTTACAGCAACACGTGTATAAATACCTTTTCCATCACCCGGAAGCAGTTTCACATCCGAATAATTGAAAGTAGTGTATGACAAACCGTAGCCGAACGGATAAGCAGGCTCCGTAGGAATATCAATGTACTTCGCACACCATCCGCCCAATGCAGTGGGGCGTCCTGTGCTCTTATATTGATAATACAATGGTATCTGTCCGTTATGCTGCGGAAAAGTCATTGGCAGCTTACCCGAAGGATTATAATCTCCCCAAAGTACATTACAAATAGCGTTACCCGCTTCACTCCCCAGCCACCAGGTACATAAGATAGCGGGAGCATCCCGACGAACTTCATTGAAAATAACAGGACGACCACACATCATTAGTACAACTACCGGTTTACCAGTCTTCACCAATTCGGAAACCAAACGCTGTTGTTCGGCAGCAATAGAAATATCTCCTTTCGAACGCATCTCACCGCTTTCCCAAGCTTGTTCTCCCATTGCAACGATAACCACATCCGATTGGCGGGCAGCAGCTAAAGTCTGATCCAGATTTACAATTTTATTCGTTTTCAGATCGTACCCATCATTATAGTTGATGTCCACTCCTCGTTTCTCCATTGCCTCATACAAGGTTACTACTTTACCAACCTCTGCACAGGACCATGCACCGCACATATCTTTCTGCGATTTGGAAAGCGCACCAATCAAAGCAACTTTCTTGATAGAAGAAGAAAGCGGTAACACCGAGTTTTCATTTTTCAAAAGAACAATAGAACGTTCGGAAACATAGCATGCTTCCTTGCGGGATTCCTGTGAACCAATCACTGTACGTTCCCTTTCTTCATCACAGTATCTGAACGGATCATCAAATAATCCCAGTTTATATTTCTGTTCCAAAATACGTCTGACAGCATCATCCACCAGCTTGATAGATACCTTACCCTCTTTTACCAAAGACACCAGATTCTTGGAATAGCATTCACTGACCATCTCCATATCCAGTCCGGCCTTGATTCCTTTATAAGCAGCTTCTTTTTCATCTTTCGCATAACGGTGGTTCATCATTTCTCCCACTGATCCCCAATCGGATACTACAAACCCTTTAAATCCCCATTGATTCTTCAGAAGCTCCCTCAACAGAAAAGTACTTCCGGTAGACGGTTCGTTATTAAAGTCATTGAACGCACTCATGAAAGTAGCAGCACCGGCTTCTGCACCAGCCTTGTAAGGAGGCATATAGAAATTGGCAAACTGTCCCATCGACATATCCACACTATTATAATCTTTTCCGGCAATAGCTGCACCATATCCGGCAAAGTGCTTAATACAGGATAAAATAGTATTCTCTTTCGATAAATCATCTCCCTGTAAACCATGTACACGCGCCTTAGCAACCAACGAGCCATAATAAGGATCTTCACCGGCCCCTTCCATCACACGCCCCCACCGGGCATCCCAGCTAATATCCACCATTGGAGCAAACGTCCAATGCAACCCGGCTGCCGCAGCTTCCTTTGCCGCACATCTCGATCCTCTTTCTATAGCATCCAGATCAAAACTCGCAGCCTCTGCCAATGGCAACGGAAAACCTGTTCTATATCCATGAATAACATCCAATCCGAAAAGCAAAGGAATCTGTAAACGTGATTTCATAGCTGCCTCCTGATATTTACGAGTATTGGCAGCACCGGATACATTCAGCAAAGAACCGATCAATCCCTTACTTATATCTTCTGTCCGACTGATACGTGTATTATCAGGACCTGTGGCAAATCCACCGGAACATTGGCTTAGCTGCCCCACTTTTTCTTCCAGTGTCATCTTTTCCATCAGACCGGATATGAAACGATTCATTTGAGCCTCATCCTTTTGATTCTGCGCCATGCTTCCCATAGCGAAAATCGCCATACACGAATATGCAATTAGTCTTTTCATCATTTTATTATAAGAGTTTATCTGTATTGATTTAAATGTTAATATCCTCCATACGCTTTACTTTCTATCGCAAAGATAGCCGCTGGTCAGATTCACATTGGCGAATTGCGTACAAAAGGACAATAATATCGTAAAGTCTGCTTTTTTTCTATTTCTTTCCGTATAGCATTCAAGCACTTCTGTCATTTTTTTGCCTTTATTGATACGATTTTCTCCTTACTCTTCACTTATTCGTAAGAGATATTATCCAGCACTTTTATTCCCTCTTTCCGAACACCTGCCTCAAACAGATTCTTGAACGATTCTACCGACAATGAAGTGGACGGTTTAAAATCTGAAGAATTCATATACGCCAGCAAAACGGCATAGAATTGTAACCCTTCCGGTGTGTCACGTACCGCTTCCAAGTCGGACATACAAAGCAGTAATTTACCGCCCTCTACATTCAACTCCATCAATAAGCCGAGTTTATGATTTCGTTCCACATTGTCAATTACCTGCACAATAGGGCGGTATTCTTTTGGCATACCATCCAGAATAAGCGGATAGCTATGTTTGATGATTGGATACCACTGCCAGTTCGTATGGTATTCGGTTGGGAAATCATTGAATACCGGATGCGTGGGATTGGTCAGAATTCCCAATGTACCAGGTGAAGCAGGTTTCTTGATGCGATCACAGATACTTTTGAACATACGATAATTCCAATAGTCGGTCTGGAACAATCCTCCCACTGTTACTTCTTTACAGTCTTCCCCACGAGGCATCAACAGTACCTTTCCACCTTGCTTTAAAGCATTCAGCACATCATCCGTTAGTTGGCGGGCAACTACAACATTACCTGTCTTCAATTGCTTCTTTGCAGGATATATCCATAGCGGATAACTATTCTGATAGGAAGTTCCGGATACTTTCAAAAGTAATTCGGCTTTATACGCTTGCTCCACATCGGGCAATGTCAAACAAATAGTTCCGACAGTCAATAATCCTAATCCCGATGGAATAGCCACCTTACCTTTGCCAAGGCTTCTCTTCCTATCTTTGAGTTCCCATGAAATACTTTTTCCGTTCAATGAAGTTTCTCCATAATTGGCAATCTCAACAGTACCTGCGAATGATTCACCGCCTGTCCAACAGAACTTGGCAGTTGTCAATAAAGGAACCACTTCACTACAGAATTCTCTCCATTTTTTCGGTTCAACCAATCCTTTACTATCCATAAAAGCATCCAGAATACCAACATAAGCAGACCCCTGTCCCGGATAATCCTGTAAATCGAGTAACTGAAAACCAGCCATCCGTTTGGAGCGGAGATTCATTTCAATATCTGCCCGATAAAGTTCCACAGACCATGCACCCGATGCTTTAAAAAAATCATCCGCCTGTTCCAGCATGCCGACTTTCTCCAAGCGGTCACGAAACACTTCAAAATTCCAGGGAGCTAAGACTCCTGTATATTTCTTCATCTCCTCATAATTTGGGTAAGTTTGAAACTGTCCGGTTTCATGTCCGATCACCGGAACAGGAGATTTTTCCAGAGCCTCATCAAAGTTCATTACCGAATTAGGATAGGTATTATTAAGATAGCCACCTTCTTCCGCATCTGCGAAAGAGAAAGAAGCACGAGCATGAGTAGAATAACCCTCACCACTGCCTACACGACAAGTTACCAGAAAATCCTCACCCGGAATATGTCCTCGTGAGCCTAAAAAGATATTCGAACCATACGTGTATAGGTGCCTCGGCTCTATGGAACGGAAACGATCTACAAACTCTTTCATCACATCGATGTCACCTCCCAGCTCATTCCCCAAGGCAAAGAGTACAAAAGAAGCATGGTTACTATATTCACGCATGATATTCTCTCCATCTTTCATCAGAAAATCCATCAGCTCGGCAGATTCTTTCTTAAACCCTCCCCAGATAGGTAATTCTGGCTGCAAGTAAATACCCTCCAAGTCCGCAGCTTCAAAACACGCAGTAGGTGGGCACCAAGAATGAAAACGACAATGATTCAATCCATATTCCTTACAAATCCTGAAATAACGACACCATTGTTCCAAGTCCATCGCCGTATGGCCCGTCAAAGGGAATACACAGGCATCATGTTTTCCCCGAAGAAATGTTTTGGCGCCATTGATAGTGAAATGCGTCTCTTCAGTTTTAAAGTCGCGCAAACCGAAACGAACTGTTTTCTCGTCTATGCCATTTATCTCTGCTTTCAGTTGATATAGAGCCGGCTGGAGGTCACTCCACAATACAGCATTATCTCCCAACTGATAAGTGAATTCATATTCCTTGCTCCCCTCTTTCAAATCATATTCCGCAGATCTGGCTTTATGCTTTTTGGCAGTATTGAAAGCAGAAGCTGACAACTGTAGTTTCTTCCCACCAATGCCTGAAGAACTGGAAAGAGTTATTTTCACTTTTACGGAGCGGTCTTCTACCTGAGGAAAAGCCTGAATGGACTCAATAAACAATGGATTCATTGCCCGCAATTCCATCCGTCCGATAATACCGTTCCAGTTTGTCTGGGTAGATTCCGTACAAGCGTGAGAACTTGAACGAATCTGCCCGGGAATACTTTTTCCGTTATCTACACGAATAGTCAGCTTATGTGAACCGGGAGCCAGGAAGTGAGTGAGATTAAATTCCTGTGGGGTAGATAAATAGTTGCATTTACCCACTTCCCGACCATCGATCCACACGGTTGTCGGACGAGTACGTTCCAGAAACAACACGATATGCTTTTCTTTCCAGTCGGCTGGTATTTCTATATTCCGGCTATACCATGCCGCACCTTCATATTTATAATATCTGGACAAATAAGTGGTCTCCGACTTGTTGGTATTCTCTATTCCTTTTCGATTTGAATCTGTTGTACCGGGTAAAGTCACAGTTTCTGCAAAATCCATGTTCCACAGTTTTTCTTGTTCTCCCTTGTCGTGAGGGTCCAATGCAAAACTCCACGTTCCGCTCAAATCAATCATTTTGCGCAAACCTGATGTCTGCGCCCATGATGTACACAAAAAAACAAATAATAATAAAAGAGTTCCAGCTAATCGATTACGCATAACTTTATTCATAATATATGATTTAATGTCCTTAATTTATCTGTTTACAAAGATAGGACGGAGAACAAACCACAATGACAAATCCCGTACAAAAAAACAATAATATCGTAAAAGATACTGTGTATCATCCCTTTTATATCACTATCAGCATGATAATATCCTTGCCTGACTGATAAAATACACAAATAGTTTTTTCATAGCTTCATCCCCTTCCACAGCCTGCAACTCCGGGTGGAACTGAACACCCCAAATATGTTCGGAATCAGATTCGATTGATTCTATGACTCCATCATCAGCGAAAGCAGATGCCTTGAATCCACAAGCCAATTTCTTAACGGCTTGATGATGAATGGAGGAGACTTTCAAACTTGCCTTGCCTGTAACAGAATACAATTTTCCGGTCCTCAAACATCGCACATTATGCTGTAATATCATAAACGCATCCGGTGACCGATGATTAATTTCCGAGGGATATTGAGCAGGCAAATCCTGATATAATGTTCCACCAAAATAAGTATTAATAATCTGCATTCCCCGACAAATACCTAAAACGGGAATTTGCCTTTCGGATGCCAAGCGCAGCAAAGCATAATCAAAGTCATCCCTATCCCGGCAACATTCTCCACATTCAGGAAGAGTCGATTCTCCGTATATCACAGGCGATATATCTCCCCCACCTGTCAGGAGTAAACCATCAATAGAAGAAACCACAGATTGTAAAATCTGTACATTGTCGGTAAACGGAAGAATAAAAGGGATGCCGCCCGCTTGAAGGACAGCATCCACATATTTTCTTTTCACAGATATTCTTCCCGGAATATCAATTTCAGTAGAAATACCAATAACAGGAATTTCTCTTTTTATCATTCTCATTGTCTTTTATCAACTTAATCCACAGCCTGTAGTTGTAAAACCAAACTTGAATATTCACTTTTCAGCAATGATTTTAATGCAATGCCTTCTTCCATCAATATCTTTCCACTAATGATTTTACCATTCAGGTCACAAGGTTTGCTACTGTCCACAGGTGTCAAATCTACCAAACGATAATTCTTCGACGGATCCAATCCATTCATACAAACCTTCGGAATAACCATATTGATGAAATGAGAAATCTTATATGCATAAAAGACCGCCTTATTCTTTTCGGAAGTGACATACATCAGAGAGGATACTCCTTTATTATCGTATGGAGACACCAACCGATACAAATCACCGAACTGAACCACAGGACGAATATCTTTATACGCTGCAATAGCACGTTTGGAGAATGCTTTATCAACATCATTCATGTCCTTCGGCTGAATTTCCATTCCCAATCGCCCGGACATTGCCACATCAAAACGGAATTTCAATGGAATACGGCGTCCGGTCTGATGATTCTTGTCCGCACTTACGTGAGATGCCATCGCAATAGCCGGAAAGAAACCGGAAACTCCCCATTGCATATAAATTCTTTGCAAAGCATCCGTATCATCACTCGTCCAGAACTCATCAAAATATGGAAGCAATCCATAATTGACGCGGGCACCGCCACCAGCACATAGCTGCATCACGAGTTCAGGATACTTGGCACGAATACGCTGAAGTACTTTCTGTAAACCCCTATTATACTCAATATAGAGATGTGATTGCTTGTTTTTTGGTAAGTAGGAAGAACCATAATCCAGCAAACTGCAATTATCATCCCATTTCATATAGGCAATTTCCGGATGGTTCGTCATCAAATTATTAACCACTCCAAAAACAAAATCCTGCACTTTCGGATTAGTCAAATCCAGAACTACCTGCGTTTTGCCACGCCCGGTAGATAAAGGACGGTTATCAATTTTCAGAATCCAGTCCGGGTGCTTTTCGAACAGTTCGCTCTTAGTATTCGACATTTCCGGTTCAATCCAGATACCGAATTTTATATGATGCTTCCTGGCAGACGCAAGCAATCCTTCAATACCTTCAGGCAGTTTTTCTTTGCAGACTTCCCAATCACCCAAACTACTGTTTCCACCATTACGGGGATATTTATTTCCAAACCAGCCATCGTCCATAACAAACAACTCTCCACCCATGGCAGAGAAAGCTTCCATCATCTCATCCATCCCTTTTTGGTTCACCTTGAAATAAACACCTTCCCAGCTATTCAACAAGATGTCATGCAGCCTTTCACCCTGATTCATTTTATATTGGCGTGCCCAATGATGAAAAGCACGACTCACCCCACCTTTGCCATTGGTACTATATGTCATGGCAAATTCAGGAGTGACGAATGTTTCTTTCGGTTCCAATATGTATTGTGAACTTTCCTCATTCATACCGACTATTATATTCAGTGCTGTGTTGCGAACATCCAGCTTCAACTTATAATTACCACTCCAAGCCAAAACGCCCCCAAAGACTTTTCCTGTTTCTTCCCGCGGTTTGCCGTCCAACGACAATATAAAAGAAGGATTATCCGTTTCCGTATTCGCCAGTCCGTCTTTGTTAGCAATCACTTTTTGCCCATTCGTCAGTTTCTCTTCATCCATCGTATGTTCCGCACCCCAGGCTCCATGAAAATGAGTCAGCCAGTTGTCCCCGCGAAACATCGGCAAATAAGCGGAAGCAAACTGAAACAGTGTTACCGGTTTCTTACCTGCATTGCCAATCTCAACCCAAGTGGTAATTATATCCGTTCCTTTATAAGCCTTATAACATTGTTTCACCCAAACAGGATATATCTTATCTTTCAAAAGCACTTCCAGAATCTCACCGTCGTCAATCCCGTATTGCTTTACATTATCTACTCCCAAATCCAATGACATATTGCCGTCGGCATGGGTAATTGCGACCGCCTTTTCGCCTACGGTCTGAAGACCGAATGCTGGATAACTATCCGCTTCGAAAGCCAAACCGGCATCATAAATATTCTGGATCTGAACGGGAGTGATACTCACTCCATAATATTGCATTTTTGACTTTTCACCCTTATTGGCCGTAATCAACAATGAGGTCCGAGGAGTGGAAATTAAGTAATCTTTTGACAACAATGGAGCTGATATCAACAGCCCCATTGCCATCATTAAACCCATCTTTTTATTCATGGCTTTATTGATTTAATTCATTGTATCGTAAACAATACCTATAGAAAACGTTGTAAACTAACGATCTTTTTACCCTTAAAATTCAACTTTTACTTCACAGACATCCTTACCTGTTTCCAAATGTTGTCTCTGTAACTCTACATCCGGTAACCATACATATTTCTTCTGTCCCGCATCATCTATCACCTCCACCAGGAAACTGAACCAATAAGAGTAAGGAAATAAGTCCTGCGGTTCCTTAGGCGGAATATTGGGGTCAGTCATATCGGGATGATACAGTTTATACAGATTGGTCAGTTCTACTTTTCCTTTTTTATCCGTCTGATAAGTCCTGTACACCTTTGGGTATACATCACGCTTATTATATTTACCACCGGCACGTGTACCATAGAAATTCACAGTATAGTTGGATTTCGCCTTTCCATTCTTTTCTACCTTAATCACCAGTTTACGCGGAAATACCTGATCTGACAAGTCCTTATCGAGCGGCTTCATCTTCGCCGTATAATTGAACAATGCCGAGCAATAATCACTCCATACACGATAACCCGTCCCCATATTACATTTAGGTGGAGTCAGTTTCTCGTGGCTCACAGGATTGTCTTCTGCGGCAATCATATACTGATATAAATCCGTAGCACCACGCATATGACCATATTCATGTCCTAGATTGCTATACGTTCCCTGACTGGGATAAAGCGCATCCGTAAAGATATTATGAGGTTCGCGAATATAACACATCACTACAGATTGCCCACTCGCTCCACCTCCCCCACAGGAAAGCCCTTCATTCTTTGCACCCAACGCCAAGAACAACACAAAATCATATTTCGACAAATCCAATGGTCCATAAGCCTTATTCTTAAATTCATCATATCTGTTTTTGTCTCCCTGAATGTCGTAGACGTACAATTCTTCAGCAGGAACAAAGCGAAAATAATGATTGAATTTATTAGGACTTTCATTCCAAAAACGCGTAGTATTATGAAACATCTTTTTCAAGTTCTTCTTGAAATCCCCTTCTCCACCATAACGTTCCAGGTCTGTTTTATCAACCCATACCTGGGCACGATATTCTATTGTATCTTTCGCAATCAGAGATTGAGCATGAGCTGCCCCAATCAGGCAGCTACATGCAATCAGTAGATATTTTAAAATATTCATGCTAAACTTATTATAACTGTATTTCAAACACATAAGGTTCTTGCTGCCCGCCATCCAGATATTCAGGAACAATATCCAAATCCGACAACCACACACATTTCGTCTGTCCACCATCCAACTCGACTTCTACTACAAAACAATACCAGCGTGAAAAAGGAAATTCATCAACCGGACTCTTAGGGGGAAGATTCGGAGTATTATTATAATCCGGAATAAACATCCGGTATATATCATTAATGGTAAATTCACCGTTTGCATCTGTTTTTTTCTTCATATATGGAGAATTGCCCGGTTCTGCATATATATCCCTAAAAGTGGCACGTGAGCCCCAAAAATTGACTGTGGCACGTTGTACCGGTTTACCATCTTTTGTTACCCTGACCAACATCTGCTTAGGATACGTACTTCGGGTCATATCAGCAGTAATTTGTTTATATTGGGCATTATGGTTAAATATCGCCGAACAATAATCACTCCATTCCTGATAACCCGTCCCCATATTACACTTAGGATAATCATAAGCAACATGACTGACCGGATTGTTTTCAGCCGGAATCATATACTGATATAAATCCTGCGCACCACGAACATGACCATATTCATGACCTAAATCACTATATGTACCTTTTTCCGGCCATTTCTTTGCAAAAATATCATGCCCTTCCTCAAAATAGGCCTGTACAACTGACTGCTTACTTGCTCCGCCACCGCCACAAGAGAGTCCACCTTTTGTACAACGTAAAGCCAGAAAGAGAACAAAATCATACTTCTCTGTATTCAAAGTACCATAAGCCTTATCTTTATACACATTGTATTCAGCTTGGCTTTTTACACCACTTTTTATATCGTAAATAACCAAATTATCATCTCCTTCACCCATCGCCCATTCAAAGCGATAATCAAACTTGTTCGTACTTTCATTCCAAAAAGTAGTCGTATTGCGGAACAACGCTTCCAAATTCTGTCGGAACAAACGTTCTCCGCCATATAATTCTTCCATATCGTTTTTCTCTACCCATACTTGTGCACGATAGGTAATCGTTTCTCCTGCCTGAGGTCTATCCGGTTTCTCTTCTGTAATAAGTCCCGGATTCGTTATATCAATTTCGAGATCACACGCAGCCAGTGTGAACAGGCTGCATGCGATTAATATATACTTCCTTAAGTTTTTCATAACTTACTAAATTTATTATTCAACAACATTTGAACGATCGGACACAAAAACTTCATCCAAACACAGAACTTTTTTATTCCAAAAAGTTTCATATATCGTCAAACGAATATAGCGTTTTTGCAATTTCCCTAACTCAAACCAATGGATTATACCTTCACCATGGTTATTATAACTTCCTGTTGCTCCTTTTAATTCAGCCTCAGTAAAGCCATTACTATCATTTTTGGTAACAACTGTTATCCATCCTTCATTAAGATCATCACTAACCTCTATTTGAACAGTTTTTGGAGCAGGTGCAGTCCATTGAAGTCTTGGCACAATACCAAAACTGTTGTATTCACGCAGATTCTCACCTAAGTCAAAAACAAGTACATAAGGTTTACCATCAGCTCCACCGTCAGTAGTAATTCCTTTATTGAATTCCACGTATATATCATTTTCTTTCAGTCCTGTATCCCACCAAACATTATCATACAATCGCGGGAAATATTTTTTCATTTCTGTTTCACTGTACTGACTACTAATATTAGTACTATATGCAGGTATATTCCAAGTAGACTTATTCAATATAATACCATACCCTTTCATTCCTTGTCTGAAATCTATTTTTCCTTCCATGCCGGTTTTCACATTTTTCACTCCAATCTTTGCTGTACGTTCCTTATTGGTACTGATATTAGCGGTAACCTCTGCATAAACCTTACCATCTTCTTGACTCAAGGTCAGCCACTCATTCTCACCGCTCATTTCTATATCTGCGGGATTTATATTTTTACAGGTGGCAACAAGAATTTTTTCATTCGCATCTGAAGATACTATAAATTCTCTCTCCTGTTGATAATATTCTGGATTCCAAATAATCTCCTCTATTCCAAACTGAATAACCGAAACAGACTTTCTCACCGTAATATCACCAGCAGTAGCCGTAAAATTAATCATTGCTTCACGGTATACATTAGTAGTATTCTCCTTGATCAGCAAAGACAAAACCTTAGTATCGGTATCTATCTGTGCCACAACATCTTCCTTTAATTCTATCCAACTTTGGTTATCCTCATTTGGAAAATCGATATCTATCACAGGCGACGCCGTACCTTCATAGGTCAAAAGTTTCAGCTCTCTATCCCCCGTTTCTGTAAAATCTTTAGGCAAAGTAACAGAAAATGCCCCATCTGCTTTCTCAGTAATAAATACCTCTTCCGGAAATTCTGATTCATCAATAGTTCCTACAGTCAGAAGTTCTTCTACATTTCCTTGAATAATTGTTACTATTTTTTTCACCGGGATTTCTCCTTTGGTAGTAATCACTACAGATGCTTTGCGGTCTTTTGCTGTTACATTATCAGCAATGACAAGCGACAATGATGCTGCACCTACTCCACCCTGCACTGAAGGAGTAATCCACTCTTCTTTTTCATTTGTCATATATAAAACTTCCACTTTCCATGCCTTGTCCGTTTTAATCCCCAAGGTCACACTCCCTTTATACTCAGTTGGCAAAGTCACTTTCCAGTGTCCGTCTCCAGCTTCCTCCAAAGTTTCATTGCATGATACTGTCAACGCATCAGGTGTCCAGTCCACCTCTTTTTCATCATTACAAGCCTGCAAACAGAGCAGACACGATAGTAGTAAAAATAGATTTTTCATAAATATATTGTTTTTACTATTTCTATATTCCATTATCTTTTAGAAACAAATATTTCATCCAAGCAGTGGGTGCTATACCATGAATCCCACATAGACAAGCGTATATACCGATGACTCATATTTTCACCCAAATCATACCATTTTACAAACTGTTTGTCAGTGTACCAATCCTCCCAGTTACCACTATCATGAGCATCCAATTCCGTCTTTGTGAATGCATCCCTTTTAGCACTGCCAACAAGAATCCAATTCGTAATGTCTTCACTGCGTGTCAACACAGCATCACTAACTTCGATCTTCAGGTATTTAGGTGAATTCCCTACCCATTGTAGTCTCGGTATCAATCCGATCGAATTATATTCATGAGGATTCTCACCTAAATCAAATACGATCTGTACCGGATTCTCTTCCGAACCTTTATCACTTATCTCGATGTATGACAAAGTACTTCCGGAACCTACCTCCGCCTTACTTGTCGGCCAGAAATTATCAAATAGTCTGCCTAATACAGATTCTTTTCCGGAGACATGTTCACTATAGCCTACCACACTCCACAAAGATTTATTCAGAATTATGCCGTAGCCTTTCATTCCTTGTCTCACAACAATTTCTTTTTCAAGCCAAGTTTCATTGTCTACGAGTGTAATCGTTGCAACACGTTCCTTCCACGTCGAAGTATTTGCACTGCTCACAGTAATCTGAAGTTTACCGCTTGCCTCATTCACCTGCAGCCAATCGGGTTCATCACCATATTTATCTGCTACGGAATAAGATAAATCGCTGATCTGACTTACATCAGCAATTACTTCGCGGGATGGTGTATTATCCGAAGAAAGAATTATATCACTTCCTTGCACATAAGTTCCTTCCAATTCAACCTTTGAATCCAGTGAACCTTTGACAACCGTCAATTTTATCCAATTCTCTTCCGCGTCAGAACCAACTTTATCATTCGTAGTTCCCACACGTACCGGAAGTATCCATTTTCCGTCCGGCATTTCCAACGGTTTCAGGATCAGATAATTCTCTGCATATTTCTCTCCAACCGGAATCTTCACGTTCTGTGCATATTCAAAACCGGCAGTCAGCAAACGAGATTTTTCATCTTCAGTCAGCAGATTATCCTCTTCTTTATCATAACCATAAGTAACAACCAATTCTTCCGTCGTATTGATATCCAATTTAGCTGTAATATCTATCTGACGCTCTGTTGTCGCTTTAGATAAATCCATAAAGACTTCTCCTCTTTGTTCTCCTACGGCACCGTCAATCACCAGTACCGGTTTTCTGATATCCAAAAGCAGAATAAAGTGAGATTTATCTACATAAACATCCTCTTCCGGCGTACGGCTATTGACAGACAAAGGAATATAATAAATACCATAACCTTTATCCTGAAGAAGCTGTTCTATCTTCAGACTCAATGGCACAGCTACCTCATCCGCTCCGGCTTCGATAACAAAATCACGCTCGAACGAGTAGTACTTTTCATCCAACATCTCGTAATCAGTACCGTTCTCTGTATTATACTGAACCAAATAATTATAATCCAGCTCTACCCTTCCGGCAAATCTATTCTGATAGTAGCCCGCCTTATGAATCCAAACGTTGTATACATAATCATTGGCATTCATCACGTAAAGGGTTTCTTTCTGCAAATCACTCTTAGGGAAATATGCAGTATCTCCCATCATGTAATCAGTTCTAGTATCAGTACAAGAAGTCCCCAATAAAAGAGCCGCAAATAAAAAACTTATATATTTCTTCATTGTTACCATCTTCTTTACCATTTATAGTTTTGTACTAAATCTTGGTTTTTATTAATCGCACTTTGCGGGATAGGGAACAGATAGAAACTTGGTGTAAACACTCTCTTTTCTATTACCGTACGTTGGAAGAAATCTTCCGGATATTCTTCCTTGCCGGGAGTACCCTTAGCCTGAATATTCATACCATGAATATCCCCTTTTTCCGTTTCTTCTGCTGTCAGCCAACGACGGCTGTCGTAGAAGTTGATACCCTCGAAAGCAAATTCCACACGACGTTCACGATGAATCAAATCCCTCAATTTATCCTGATCATTCATAGCTTCAGGATATGCTTCCTCAATATTCTTCAGTCCGGCACGATTGCGAACCGCGTTCCAATAAGTCAATAAATTCGGATCTTTCAGTTCACCCAATTCAATAGTAGCCTCTACATAATTCAGCAGAATCTCAGCATAACGGATATAAGGTAATTCACGTTTTACGTTCTTCGTAGGACTTGCTTCATATTCCGGCATGGCCAGTTTCACCATATTATATCCTG
This sequence comes from Bacteroides sp. NSJ-39, assembly GCF_014287315.1. NCBI lineage: Bacteria > Pseudomonadati > Bacteroidota > Bacteroidia > Bacteroidales > Bacteroidaceae > Bacteroides > Bacteroides sp. NSJ-39. The sequence goes on from NZ_JACOOB010000003.1 coordinate 57,153, forward strand.
TTGTAAAGTGATTGTGAGAAGCATCCGGACCATTATTCCCATTTTTATACATCTCCAGATAGATTTTTTCACTTGCTTTTTTCGGAATAAACCAAGACATACCGCCATAGACTATCGACACATAGAAACGAGGTTCACGACCTACAAACATATTATAGGTTTTCCGCTCTTTACCTTCACATGGATTTGTAAACTGAGAGTATCCGACTTCTTGATATCCTGCATCCGGATCAATAATCGGTGTGGTACGGTCATCATCCGTATACCCTGTAATCGGGAAACGTCCGGTTTCTAACATAGCATACGCATCCACAATTTCTTGAGTAGGATTGTAACCTCCTCCCCAACCACCATTACTATTAGGCGCAAGACGTTTATCAATAGTACCATTATCTTCCAGGAAAGAGAAGATCATTTCTTTATTTTGCGAAGTAGTAAATACGGATTTATAAGAAGTATAAGGATCAATTTCACCCATATTCGCACCACTTTCATAAAGTACTTTGACCAAATCATAATTACCATCCTTTATAAGGCTCAAAGCAGCCTGACGGGCCAACTCCCATTTATTCTTGTCATACGTCAACGGAAATAACGGAGTTCCATCCGCATTACGAATATTGGCATACTTAGAATTACCATTGAACTGTGGACTGGCAGATTGTAAGAGAATACGTGCCAGATAAGCTTTAGCAATTCCCCTATTCATTCGAGCATAAGTCTCGCCCTCTGACTTTAAAGGTAAGGGAGAATTTTCTATCAAATCCGTAAACTCTTCTGTAATCCATTGCACACATTCATCCCAAGTGTTACGTTCACGAAACATATCCGTACCAGAGAAATCCGGCTGTTCATCTTTCAATAGAATGACCGGTCCGTACATACGCATCAACTGTGCATAGTAATAAGCACGCACACAACGAATTTCCGCTTTCCACTGTTCACGAGTATCATAGGTCAACCGTGGATCCGGGCATTTATCTACATTCTGAAGAAAGTATGTAGCTTCGCGGATCGCTTTATAAAAAGTATACCATTTATCATATTGTGCAGATGAAGCACTCCATACCCCCATATCAAAAGTATGTACATTGGTATAGGCCACATCTACATCACTAGTACTATAAGTATCCGGCATATTAAATGGGTATGTATCGCGGATATAAGAATATACTCCGAACATTGCGTTCTGTGTAGACGAGTAAGTCTCATAAATCTGTTCCGGAGAACGCAAATCCTCGGGAGACGTATCCAAAAACGAATCACAAGATGATATAGTCAAGGCTGCGGCAGCCAAAAACATAATACGTTTCATATATTTGGATTTCATAATCAACATGTCTTTTAGTATTAGAAATTAATATTTAAACCTACATTAAATACACGTGTCGGCGGATACTTCCTTCCATCACCGGAGCCTAGTTCCGGGTCGAACAGATGAACATCCGGTGCCCAAGTCAACAAATTTACTCCTGATACATACAGACGTAAATTTTGTATAGCCATCTTCTCCATCCATCTCTTTGGGAATGTATAACCTATTTCAGCATTCTTCAGGCGAAGGTAAGCCGCATTACGTACCCAAAATGATGATTTCTTGGTATTATTATTATCCAAAGCATCACTCGGACGGATTGTACGTGGATAGCGTGCATTCGGGTTAGGATTATCCACAGTCCAGCGATCTTCCATCACTCCTTTCAGAAATCCGTTATTATTTTTGTAACCGGAAGAAAAAGGAACCACAGCAGAACCCTCTTCAAAAATAGATACACGTGCAGTCCCCTGGAAAAATATAGAAACATCAAACCCTTTCCATTCTATAGCTCCCCCAAATCCATAAGTGATTTCAGGAATATCACAGAAACCAACAGGCATCTTGTCGTAATCATCAATAACGCCATCGCCATTCAAATCGCGATATTTAATATCTCCCGGACGTAAACGGCTATGATTACCTTCGCTAAACTGAATCGGGCTACGGTCAATCTCTCCTTGTGATTCAAACAATCCGACTGCCTCCCATCCGAATTTCTGATAGATTCTCTGCCCTACAGAATTCATCCATGGATATTTATTCAGAGCATCGCCATTACGAAGAATCTCATTGTTCGCATAAGTAAATGTTCCACGTCCAGTCACATTCACCTGACCAATTTTATCATGGTATTCTAATGAACCGTCAAAGCCCCAACTCTTCATTTTCCCGATATTCACCATTGGTACAGTAGTCATACCGACATAAGCAGGAATATTATTATTGCGTACAAAGATATGATCACGCACATCATGATACCAATCTCCCTGAATTTCCAGTTTATTAAATAATCCCAATTCAAATCCATAATTTTGTTTGGTGGAAACCTCCCAACCAACATTGGGATTTGCTACTTCATTCACACGCTCACCACTCGTCTTAGTATAGTTTCCATAAACATAACTACCAGTATTAGCAACTGTCCCCAAATAGATAAAACGAACATCCCCACCAATCTGATCATTACCTACTTGTCCGACAGATGCTTTCAATTTCAATTTTGAAACGACATCTGTCAATGGCGAGAAGAACTTTTCATTGGATACATACCATCCCACAGCCACCGCCGGAAAGAAACCTACCCGATGACCGGCTGCGAAATTTTCCGACCCATTGTATCCGAAATTTCCTTCTATAAAATAGCGGCTATCATAATCATAAGTCAAACGTCCAGCTAGTCCCTGATTCTTATAAGGCAACGATTTGATAGAAGATATATTATCCTTATAATCTTTATTTCTGTACGTTTCATTTTTAATCCGCTGGTTATACAGGAACAAACCTCCCACACGATGTTTTCCAAACAAGCGATTATAAGTAATAGAAGCCTCTAAATAGGTCGCATTATTTCCCCCAGACTTATTATCAAACCATGGACCTCCTTTGGCAGTTTCCGGTTCTGAGTTGAATACAAGTTCTCCATTTGTATCACGGCGTATAGCATGCCATATTTCATCCTGTTGCGTATATTTATTACCATGCCATGCCTGTGTATCAAATGCAAACTTGATATTAGCCTTCAATCCTTCAGTAATGAAAGAGAAATCCTGATCCAGACTGACCATTGAATTTAATGTGCTTTGCCAATCTTCCACATATCCTCCCCTAGTAACTTGCCAATAAGGATTCGTTACTCCTTTTTCTCCACCCCAATATCCATTGGAATATTGAATGGGAAACGCGTTCGGTTCAAGAGCGAATGCATATTTCCAAATATCATCAGAATTAGCAGCATCCCTCTTTTTGGTAAGAAATCCTCCTAAGGTCAATGAAAGAACCGTAGTAGGATGTAAATTAATATCTACATTCGATCGAAAATTATAGCGTTGATAATCTGGATTACCATTATAAGACTCTCCTTTGCCGGTCATAAACAAACCATCTTCATGATAATAGCCGGCAGAAATAAAGTAACGTGCAATTTCACCGCCACCACTCACATTGGCAGTGACACGTTGATTGAACGTATGTTTCTTGAAAACAGACTTCAGCCAGTTCACATTCGGATACAAGTCTCCGTCTGTATGATTTCTATATTTTTCAATATCACTTTGGCTGTAAGTTCCCGGCACAGCCTCATTATACATATTGGCAAAATCCACAGCGTCCGCCATTTCAGGGATTTTGGTAGGAGCTACCATACCCGCTTCCATTTTGATTGAAATTTTCGGCTTACCCTCAGAACCACGTTTTGTTTTAATCAATACAACACCGTTTGCGCCACGTACACCGTAAAGAGCAGTAGCAGTAGCATCTTTCAATAAAGAAAAGCTTTCAATTTCTTCCGGATCAAGCAGGTCGAGCGAACGCTCTACACCGTCAACAAGAATCAGAGGTGTCTTATTCGCACCAAAAGTAGAAATACCACGAATCCAAAATTCTGCCGAGCTACCTGGAGAACCATCACGCTGAATAGAAACAACACCTCCTAACTGACCAGCCAAATTGGTAGATATAGAAGCACTGGGAACTTTCAGATTACTAACACTCAATGTACTGATAGAACCAATCACACTTTCTTTACGTTGCGTACCGTAACCCACTACCTGTACTTCTTCAAGCACTGTATCATCGGTATTCATCTCAATAAGCAAATTATTTGTCGAGGGGGAGATCTCCTTTTCTATATTAGCATATCCCAAATAGCTGATTACCAATGTTACGGTCTTACCCCCCGGAACGTTGATATTGAAATTACCATCCATATCCGTAGTACCTCCGATACTAGTATCTTTCAACCACACACTGGCACCGATAAGAGTCTCCTTCGTATTCTTATCTATAATCTTACCTGCTAATTTTCTAGTAGCAGCCTTCTTCCCTTCCTGAAATACTTCAGTCACTGCACCTGACGCATACGTCGATGCAAAAGGTGCCGCAAAAAAATAAATGATGATAAGAGCACTAACCAAGCGTCGTAATGAGAAATCTAACTTACGTGCAATTTCATTCATAATACATGATTTAATGTTATTAATTTAAGTTTGAGATGTTTTAGATTGTTGCAACCAATTTCTAAATTCATATTCGCAAAGATAAGCGAGAGAATCTTTTTTCATGGCGAATCCCGTACAAAAGAACAAGAATATCGTAAAACTACACTTTTTTCTTACCGCCATACCACCGTTTTATTTCTATTTGTTCTTAATGTGAACGATTTTATCGTTACCCCCTAACAAAAAAAATGTCTCATCTCAATCGTCCTGATATAAAATCAGAATAATTCAGATAAGACACACTAAATTTATAAGAGAAGCTATCAGTGATAACTAAATTTTCAAATCACGTATTTTTTCTATTTCCAGTCCCGTTATCTGTGAGATAGTATCAAGGGGTATATTCAAAGACTTCATATTTCGTGCCATTTCTTTCTTTTCTTCCTCACGTCCTTTCGCAAGTCCTTCTTCAAGTCCTTCCGCACGACCTTCCACACGGCCCTCTGCACGACCTTCCGCACGCTCCGTAAATATATTATCTCTCAATATTACAATATTATCCAAATGCCGATAATAAGCTTCAAGCTCGGTTTTCGTCATTTTATCAAGTTTCAATCGCTCGCGGGCCTCCTCCAGTCCCGGTGCTGTGGCGCTGTCAGGGATATCACCTGTATTCAAATAACATATCCACTCTTCCAACGGGCTCTTGGCTACCTGATTGAAATCATTCACTTTCAATATATAATATTCCGGATAAAGTTGGCTCACAGCATCTACCTTGAACGTTTGTCTCTGAAAAGGAGTCAACTCCAGCACATCATTCTGATGAATACCTCTGAACTCCGTTTTTCCGTGATAAACCGTATCCTTTCCGCTACCTAATGAAAAATAGACAATATTGATACTATATATTTTACGTACTTTATCATAGCCTTCTCCACGATTAATGTATTCGGTCACCAACTTGGAAGTGCCGAACAGCATACGTTGAAAATAAGCATACTCATTATTATTCTGAACTTCGATCAGAATAAGCTCTCCCTTAGAGTTTTCGGCAAGCATATCTACCCGATTATACTTGTCAAACTCGTCCTCTTGATTGCTTTCGCTTTCCAACAACTTCTGAATAACAATTTTTTCATTGAGAAGTGTTGTCAAAAAGCCCTCAAGAACTGCAAAATTGGCTTTATTACGCAATAAGCGCTTCATAGCCCAATCGAAACGAATATAATTACTTGCCATAGACTCGTCTCCTTTCTCGTTATCTTTTTTCATGCAAACAAAGGTAAGCAGAAAATGTTTAATATCAAGTATATATATCCAATAAAATGATTTACTATACCTTTATATATACTACCGAACGCCCCACTCCATACTTCTTCAAAACACCTTGTTCGATGAAAGCATTAATATCCTGCAATGCCTGTGTTTTCGTTTTTCCAACGAGCAGGGCATAATCCTGCCGATTAATGCATGGGTGCTCTTTTAGAAACCTTTCTAACCGTTGCAGGCACTTTTCCTCTGGCAACGGATTTTTCACACGAAAGGGTGAATGATAACGCCGTAATTCAAGACCACTCTCAATATCCTTCTTAAATTGGCGATTCACACGAAAATTAATATCTTTCAGAGATATAGACGGCGAACGCAATTCTTTTGCCTCCTTCACCTTCTTGTCAACACTCAACGAAAGGCTAAAATAACCGATATCCCCTAATTCAACAGAGAATCCTTTTAAAAGCAAATGCCTCAATTCTTTTGATATAGCCTCTATGATACCCACCACCTGCGCATGGGGCATATGCTGAAGCACAGTCACTTGTTCTACAAATTCTTCGGCTGTATAACTTCCCTTCAACACTACACGTGCATGCAAAGGCTGTTCTTCTCCGCTTTTAGCAAGGTCGGGAGTTTCATAAAGATCATAATTTACACTCATTATTGATTAGTTCTTTATTAGGAGAGATAAACATCTTCCCTCCCATAGATTTATTTTCTAAAGTACATTTCTATTTTCGTTTGACTTAACTCAAGCGATAGTTCAACTTAAGTCATTCTTTCGTTTAACTTAAGTCAAACGAAAACAAACATACTAACGAGACAAATGTACATAGAATATACAGATACTAATCTATACTAACCGAGATTTAATTTTATCCGATAAATTATTCCAAAGAGCATAAACATATTCACCAGTAATTATCCAAGATTTGAACGATTTTTTTGTTCGTTTTCAAAAGTTTTGTTCCACCGCCAAAAAGATTGCCTATCATTTGTTTATGCAGCTTATTCTTCCTAATATTGTCCTATACTAATGAAAACCAATACAGATAAAACAAATCCCCATGCAAAAAGTATTTCTTTTGATAGCCATACAAATCCTGTGCTTACATTCATTCGTGGTGAATGCACAGCGTATTTTCTCCACCTCTTATACAATGGATGATGGATTAGCCGCCAACAGAGTATACAGCATTTTGCAAGATTCATGCGGATTTATGTGGTTCGGAACCGATGACGGCTTGAGCAGGTTCGATGGCATCTCATTCAAAAACTACTATCTATCAGAATATATCAACGCAACAACCAGTAACAGTGTCAAGAAAATATTTATCGACCGCAGGGGCAGAATGTGGATAGGATTGGATACCGGAATCGTCATTTACGACTCGAAGACAGACACTTTCCAACCTTTCCATGCCAAAACTGAAACCGGAGAGATGATACGAACATACGTCACCGATATGATAGAGGACAGCGACGGAGAAGTATGGATTGCAACAAGCGGAGAAGGACTTTACCGTTTTTCTCCCCATGATGAAATCAAACTCAAAGTCTATCGGAATATTCCCAGAGAAACGAACAGCATTTCGCAAAACATCATCATGACATTACAGCAGGACAGCAAACAAAACATTTGGATAGGTACTTATTCAGAAGGTTTATGTTGTTTTAATAAACAAAGTAACACGTTCGTCACTTACAAAAAGAGCAGTCACCCTAATAGTTTATCAGATAATTCCATTCAGAAAGTGTTTGAAGACTCATACGGCAATTTATGGATAGGAACTTTTCAGAACGGGCTCGACCTGTTCAATCCTGTGGCTAAAACTTTCACCAACTACCAGGACAGAAGTCCAAACAACCTATTATATCATATCCACGATATTAAAGAATACAGACCTGGCGAGTTGTTCATTTCATCCGACAACGGTATGGGAATTTTTAAAGCAGACAAAGGAGAAATTATACAATCCGACAATCCGAATCTGAAAATAAGAACCGGAGCCAATAAGTTTATATATACCATCTATATAGATAAGGAAGAAAGCCTCTGGCTGGGCTCCTATTTCGATGGAATCAAATTCTATTCGGCATTTCAAAATAATTTCAAATATTATAGCTGTTCATCATCGTCCACACCACAATCAGGAAAAGTAATCAATGTTATCAAAGAAGACAAAGATGATAAATACTGGATAGGTACGGATGACAATGGCATTTTCCGATTTGATGCCAAAACTCAAGAAATTACCCCTTTCCGGGATGCAGCCAGTATAGGCACAACTTACTATTGTATACACGATCTGCTGGTAGACAGAGATAAACTATATGCCGCCACTTATGGAAGAGGTTTGGAGGTGATTGATTTAAAAACAGGAAAAGTGGAAAGTTTTCTCAATAACCCGGAAGATTCAACATCTATCCCCTCCTCACGGGTATTCACTCTATATAAAGCCAGTAATGGATGTATTTACGTGGGCACCTCTGCAGGATTCTGTTACTATAACCCCGAAAAAAACAATTTCATCAGAATCGGTTCTTTTACAGGCAAAATATCGGATATCATTGAAGATTACTTCGGAAGAATATGGATAGGAACAAGTATCAGTGGATTATATTCATACAATGTCAGAACCCAAAAGATAACATCTTATCAACGTTCGGATCATCCGAATTCACTAACAAAGAATGTAATCACCACGCTAGCTATCGACAACAAGAAACGACTATGGGTGGGAACTTATGGGCAAGGACTTTGTAGATATAATGATGAAACAGATGATTTTACCAGACACGACTACCTAAAGTTGCCGAATAAAATCATCACTTCCATTATCCCTAAAGGAGACTTACTATGGATTAGTACCAATAAGGGACTTGCTGTATATAATCCGGATACAGAATATCTGAAAACCTATTCGAAATCAAACGGACTATACAATGAACAATTCACACCATGTTCAGGCTTTGAATCTTCTGACGGTAGACTATTTTGGGGTTCGACAGACGGTTTCTGTTATTTCTTCCCGCAAGACTTAAGAGAAAACACATACAATCCACCTGTCGTCCTCACCAATATGACCATTTTCGGAAAAGAGATACAGGCTGATACATCCCATTCACTCATTCGCCAATCCATAGGATATACAGATGAGATTGTGTTGAAATATAACCAGTCCATGATCGGATTCGATTTTGCCGCACTAAGTTACATTGCTCCCAAAGAGAATGATTATCAATATATGCTGGAAGGTCTGGATAGCGAATGGCAGTTCACTAAAGGAAATAATAACCATCTTTCCTATGCAAACTTACCCGTCGGTGAATATGTATTAAGGGTCAAGGGAACGAACAGCGATAAACTATGGAGCAATAATGAAGTACAACTAAAAATCAAGGTGCTGCCTCCATTCTTCCGGTCGCAACTGGCTTATCTGATCTATGCCCTCGTCCTGTTGATTGCGATTATGTTAACCGTATGGTATTACGTAAAACGCACGGAGAAACGTCAGAAAGAACGTATCAAGAGGCTGAACGATGAAAAAGAAAAAGAGCTCTATAACTCCAAAATAGATTTCTTCACTAACATTGCTCATGAAATTCGAACTCCTTTGAGCCTTATTATCGGCCCATTGGAATACCTGATGAAAACTTCAAGTATCAACAATGTGTATGGGGAATACCTAAGTATTATTGAACAGAATTACAAACGTTTGTATGCGCTTGTCACCCAATTGCTGGATTTCCGCAAAGTAGATACGGGATCTTATAAACTATCGTATGACTGTTACCGGATTAAAGAAATAATCTGCAAAGTAACCTGTATCTTTGAATTATCTGCCAGACAAAAGAAAGTGACGATTGACACTTCCTCTATCCCGGAAAAACTGAGCATTGTCATAGATGAAGAAGCTTTTACCAAGATTATCAGCAATCTACTAAGCAATGCCTTGAAATATGCCAAAAGCACGATTCGTATTACAACTACAGAAAAGGATTCCGAGATAGTAGTCACCGTAACCGATGACGGTATAGGCATCACCGATCAAGAAAAGACTAAAATATTCGACGCATTCTATCAGGTTAAGAACAACAGTGAAATAAATAAACTGGGCATTGGTATCGGGCTTCACATGACACGCTCACTCGTCCAATTAATGAATGGAAAGATCGAAGTCAGCGATAGGGAAGACGGTGAAAACGGTGTTTCTATTTCTGTCTATTTCCCTAAGCAAGCAGTCATCACTGCGGCGCTACAAGTAACAAAACGGGTAGAAGACACAATTATTCCTGAAAGCAGCCCAGAAAATATAGAAGAAAATGAACTGGAAAGCACTCTTCCCGGCGAACCGTTGAAAAAACAATATGCCATTATGGTTGTGGACGACAACCCGGAGATTCTGGATTTCCTTTCCAAAATTCTGTCTGAGGAATATTTTGTCATATCGGCTTCGAGTGGAGAGGAAGCGTTGCAAATCCTTGAAAAAAATAACATTGGCCTCATCATCAGTGATGTGATGATGGAGGAAATGGACGGGTTCAAACTCTGTGGGAAAATTAAAAGCAACATCAATATTTCCCACGTTCCTGTCATTCTGCTGACAGCCAAAACGGATACGGAAAGTAAAATCAAAGGACTGGAAGCCGGTGCGGATGCATATATAGAGAAACCATTCTCACCTTTCCACCTGAAAGCACAATTGCTGAACTTACTCAAGAAAAGGGAAAGTCAGCAGAAAACGTATGCCTCTACTCCGTTATCCGATCTGCACTCCGCTGTCCACAATAAATTGGATGAAGAATTTATGAATAAATGTACCGAAATCATCCAGAATAATATTGAGGACTCCGAATTTTCGGTAAACACACTGGCACAGGAACTGGGAATGAGCCGTACCTCTGTATTTACCAAAATCAAAGGCATTATTGGCATGACTCCCAATGATTTCATCAAGGTCACCCGACTAAAGAAAGCCTGCAAAATGATGGTGGAGGGAGAATATCGGGTTACCGAAATAGGATTTCTCGTCGGGTTCAGCTCTTCTTCCTACTTTGCCAAATGTTTTCAGAAGCAATTTGGAATGTTACCGACAGAGTTTCTCAAAAAAATAAAAGAAGCCCCCTCATCCGCAACAAAATAAGTCGGCAAGCATTCTCCCTCTAAGCTAAATCTTAAGATTTTATTAAATTCTCCTTATAATATAAGGTAAGGAGAATCTTTTTTTTTACTTTTGTCCCCAAATATTATGGTACAAGCCATTCTAAAAGAAAGAATTATGCAGAAAAACCTTGTCATTGTCGAGTCTCCGGCAAAAGCAAAAACGATCGAGAAGTTTCTTGGGAAAGATTTCAAGGTCCTTTCAAGTTATGGACATATACGCGATCTGAAGAAAAAAGAATTCAGCATTGACGTAAAGAAGGACTTCAAACCCGACTACGAAATTCCGGCAGACAAAAAGGCTCTGGTTAGTACACTGAAAGCAGAAGCAAAAAGCGCAGAAACCGTATGGCTCGCATCCGATGAGGACCGCGAGGGGGAGGCTATTGCCTGGCATCTGTACGAAGTCTTAAAACTAAAACCTGAAAACACCAAACGAATCGTATTTCATGAAATTACAAAGAGCGCAATCTTAAAAGCGATCGAACGACCACGCGATATTGATCTCAACCTCGTAAATGCACAGCAGGCACGACGGATTCTGGACCGTATCGTAGGTTTCGAACTTTCACCTGTACTCTGGAGAAAAGTAAAACCGGCCCTCTCTGCCGGACGTGTTCAGTCGGTTGCTGTTCGTCTGATTGTAGAGCGTGAACGTGAAATACATGCCTTCAAGACAGAAGCCGCTTATCGCGTCACCGCCATATTCCTCGTTCCGGACACAGATGGCAAGTCGGTGGAGATGAAAGCGGAACTGACACGTCGCATCAAGACGAAAGAAGAAGCAAGAGCTTTCCTCGAAGCTTGTCAGGGAGCCACTTTTACAATCGAAGATATCACTACCCGTCCGGTAAAGAAAACACCTCCTGCACCGTTCACCACTTCTACGTTGCAACAGGAAGCTGCACGTAAATTGGGATATACCGTTGCGCAGACCATGATGCTTGCACAACGCCTGTACGAATCGGGATTTATCACTTATATGCGTACGGACTCTGTCAACCTCTCGGATTTTGCAACAATAGGAAGCAAAGAGGCTATCATTAAAATGATGGGAGAAAACTACGTACATCCCCGTCACTTCGAGACAAAGACCAAAGGTGCACAGGAAGCTCATGAGGCTATCCGCCCCACCTATATGGAAAACCAATCCATCGAAGGGTCAGCGCAGGAAAAAAAATTGTACGACTTGATATGGAAACGCACCATCGCTTCCCAGATGGCAGACGCGGAGCTGGAAAAGACAACTGCTACAATCAGCATAAGCGGTAACAAAGATGTATTCACAGCTACCGGCGAAGTGATCAAGTTCGACGGATTCCTGCATGTATACCGTGAGTCCTACGATGATGACAATGAACAGGAAGATGAAAGCCGCTTATTACCTCCTTTGAAAAAAGGCCAGCGACTGGAATACGGCCCTATCATCGCAACCGAACGGTTCACTCAACGCCCGCCACGCTACACGGAAGCAAGTCTTGTGCGCAAACTGGAAGAATTGGGTATCGGACGTCCGTCTACGTACGCTCCGACAATTTCCACTATCCAACAACGCGAATATGTAGAGAAAGGAAACAAAGATGGGGAAGAACGCCTGTTCAACGTATTAACCCTGAGAGAAAATCAGATTAAAGACGAAAATCATACTGAAATAACCGGTGCGGAAAAAGCGAAATTATTTCCTACGGACACAGGTATAGTAGTCAATGATTTCCTCACTGAATATTTCCCGAACATTTTGGATTACAACTTCACAGCCAGTGTAGAAAAGGAATTTGACGAAATTGCAGAAGGAGAAGCGCAATGGACTTCCATCATGAAAACTTTTTATGATAAGTTCCACCCGTCTGTAGAAAACACTCTGGCTATCAAGACTGAACATAAGGTAGGAGAACGCATATTGGGAGAAGATCCGGTAAGTGGCAAACCTGTTTCAGTTAAGATTGGACGTTTCGGTCCTGTCGCACAGATCGGAACGGCAGATGATGAAGAAAAGCCTCGCTTTGCACAAATGAAGAAAGGGCAATCTATGGAAACCATTACATTGGAAGAGGCACTGGAATTATTCAAATTACCCCGTACATTAGGCGAATACGAAGGAAAAACAGTAAGTGTGGGTGTGGGGCGTTTCGGTCCTTATGTTTTACATAACAAGGTATATGTATCTCTGCCGAAAGCTGCCGATCCGATGACCATCACTTTGGAAGAAGCGGAGCAACTAATTCTGGAAAAACGCCAGAAGGAGATGGAACGTCACCTCAAGAAGTTTGAAGAAGAACCGGAACTTGAAATTCTGAACGGACGTTACGGACCTTATATCACTTACAAAGGTTCCAACTATAAGATTCCCAAAGATATTGTTCCACAGGATTTGACATTGAAGAGTTGCTTGGAACTAATCAAGGTACAGAACGAAAAAGAACCTGGTACAACCAAGAAAAGGAAAACGGCTCCAAAGAAAAAATAAACGGAAAAAAGGTGTTGCTCTGATAATCATTGCAACACCTTTTTTCCGTTTATAACATATTGTTCAAGAGAATATTACATTCTGGCAGGAACTTCAATACCCAGCAGTCCCATTCCTAAACGAACGACTTTAGCCACATTGGCAGAAAGAGCGATACGGAATACTTTCACCGCTTCATTCTCTTCACGTAAAATGCTGAAGTCATGATAGAACTGATTATATTCTTTCACCAAATCATATGTATAGTTGGCAATAATAGACGGGCTGTAATCTTCACCGGCTTGCTTCACAACGGCTGCAAAATCAGCTACCATCTGAATCAGTCCTTCTTCCTTTTCACTCAATTCGATTCCTGCCGGGATTTGTTCGGGAACAACAATACCGGATTCGGCCGCTTTCCGCAGAACCGATTGGATACGCGCGTAGGTATATTGTATGAACGGTCCGGTATTACCATTGAAATCAATAGATTCTTTCGGATTGAATGTCATATTCTTACGGGCATCAACCTTGAGGATAAAGTATTTCAAAGCACCCAACCCCACAATACGAGCGATATCATCCGCTTCTTCCTGTGTCAAGCCATCCAACTTGCCAAGTTCCTGTGAGGTTTCTTTAGCGGTAGCGATCATCTCTTCCATCAAATCGTCGGCATCCACTACTGTACCCTCACGGGATTTCATCTTACCTTCCGGCAATTCCACCATTCCGTAAGAGAAATGCACCAGACTCTTTCCCCACTCAAAACCCAATTTATCGAGCAAGATAGAAAGTACCTGGAAGTGATAATTCTGCTCATTACCCACAACGTAAATCATCTTGTCAATCGGATAATCAGCGAAACGAAGTTTGGCCGTACCAATATCCTGTGTCATGTAGACAGAGGTTCCGTCACCACGAAGAAGCAGTTTGTGATCCAATCCTTCGGCAGTCAGGTCCGCCCATACGGAACCATCTTCTTTCTTGAAGAAGAAACCTTTCTCGAGCCCTTCCATCACCTTCTCTTTTCCTTCGAGGTAAGTATTGGATTCATAATATATCTTGTCGAAGCCGACACCCATCATCTTGTAAGTCTCATCAAATCCTGCATATACCCAGTTGTTCATCATCTCCCACAATCCGCGTACTTCCGGGTCACCGGCTTCCCACTTCACCAACATCTCACGGGCTTCCTGCATCAACGGAGATTCCGCTTCGGCTTTCGCCTTCGCTTCTTCATCGTTCATCCCCTGAGCTGTAAATTGAGCCATCAGTTCCTTCACTTCGGCTTTATAATGCTTATCGAAAGATACATAATAGTCACCCACCAGATGATCGCCCTTCTTGCCCGAAGTCTCAGGTGTTTCACCGTTTCCGTATTTCTTCCATGCCAACATGGATTTACAGATATGGATACCACGGTCGTTTACGATATTAGTCTTTACTACCTTGTTGCCGTTGGCAGCCACAATGTTAGCCAATGCGTTACCTAAAAGGTTATTGCGCACATGTCCCAAGTGAAGCGGTTTGTTTGTATTCGGAGAAGAATACTCGATCATTACCAACGGAGAAGTTTCGGTAGCTTTTACCAGACCATATTGCTCGTCAGCCTGAATCTCATTGAGCAGTTCAATCCAGGTAGCCGACGCAATAGTCAGGTTCAAGAACCCTTTTATCACATTAAAAGCAGCTACAGCCGGTTCGTTGGCTTTCAGATACTCACCGATTTCCTGGGCTGTCTGCTCCGGTCCTTTTCTTGACATTTTCAGGAAAGGGAACACGACCAAAGTCAGATGTCCTTCAAATTCTTTCTTCGTTTTTTGCAACTGCACCATCTTTTCAGGGACTTCCTGACCGTAGAGTGCTTTGAGTCCGTTGATGACGGACGCTACAAGTTTATCTTCTATCTTCATAATCAAGTTGTTTCTTGGGCGCAAAGATACAAAAAAAGGAGACGTTTCACGCCTCCTCTCCTAAATTAAATTCTTTCAACTATCTATCTTATTCAATAGCTGCAGATAATTCAGCACCGGCTTTAAATTTAGCTACTTTCTTAGCGGGAATAGTAATAGTTGCTTTTGTAGAAGGGTTAATACCTGTTCTTTCAGCTCTTTCGCTTACAGAGAAAGTACCAAAACCAACGAGAGATACTTTCTCACCGGCTTTCATGGCATTAGTAACTGAAGTGACAAAAGCATCAAGTGCCTTTTTTGCATCGGCTTTGCTCATTTGAGCTTCGGCAGCCATTGCATTAATAAGATCAGACTTATTCATAATACGTAAAATGATTAATTAATATATATGTTACACAAAAGATTCTCCCACAATGGATTAATTCTACAAATATAGCCGAACAAAACAACATATCAAATAAAAACATAAAAAAAACGCAGCAAATTATTGAAAAAGAGCTAATAGGAAGTACTTTTCATGCTTTAAAACAGAATTTATTCGTACTTTTGCATCTATTATCATAATATTCAGAATAAAAAAATGATGCCAACTGTAACTAAAAACCTGATAATTATCAATGTACTAATGTTTTTCGGTACATTCGTAGCACAACGCTATGGAGTAGATCTGACTAATTATCTGGGATTACATTTTTTCCTCGCAAGTGACTTCAATCCGGCACAGCTTATCACTTATATGTTTATGCATGGCGGATTCAGCCATATTTTCTTTAATATGTTCGCCGTTTTCATGTTCGGTCCGATTCTCGAACAAACATGGGGACCCAGACGTTTTCTGTTCTATTATATCCTTTGTGGTATCGGTGCGGGAGTTATCCAAGAAGGAGTACAATATATTCAATATGCAACAGAACTCAGCCAATACTCACAAGTAAATATAGGTACCGGTATTATTCCCATGGAAGAGTATCTGAACATGATGACTACCGTAGGTGCTTCAGGAGCTGTCTATGCCATATTGCTGGCATTCGGTATGCTGTTTCCTGACAATCGGTTGTTTATCTTCCCGCTACCTTTTCCGATCAAAGCCAAATTTTTCGTAATCGGATATGCCGCAATTGAGTTATGGTCAGGACTTGCCAACAACATAGGAGACAACGTCGCCCACTTCGCCCATTTAGGCGGAATGCTGTTCGGACTGATACTGATTTTGTATTGGAGAAAAAAAAGTAATAACAATGGGACATATTATAGCTGATTTGAAGGAAACATTCAGAAGAGGAAACATTTTTATCCAACTGATTTATATCAATGTCGGTATCTTTGTGATCGGCACATTGATTCATGTTTTTCTACGACTGTTTGAAGTCAACACTCTCGATATATTCAACATATTCGCTTTACCGGCCTCTCTTATCGGGTTTATCCATCAACCGTGGTCGTTGTTTACCTATATGTTTATGCATGCCGGTATTCTGCACATTCTATTCAATATGCTTTGGCTATACTGGTTCGGGAGTTTATTTCTTTATTTTTTCTCGGCAAAGCATTTAAGAGGGCTATATATATTGGGAGGTATCTGCGGAGGTTTGCTTTATATGGTCGCCTACAACGTATTTCCTTTATTCAGCTCACAAGTGACCGGAGCAACGTTAGTCGGGGCTTCCGCTTCCGTACTGGCTATCGTAGCGGCTACGGCCTATCGTGAACCCAACTATAGGGTGCAACTTTTTCTTTTCGGTGCTGTCCGTCTCAAATATCTCGCACTGGTCGTTATCGGAATTGATGTACTGTCTATTACCTCAAGTAATGCCGGAGGACACATTGCCCATCTAGGAGGCGCTCTTGCCGGGCTCTGGTTTGCAGCCAGTCTAAGCAAAGGGACTGACTTAACTTCCTGGATTAACTGGATTCTGGATGGTTTCATCTCTCTTTTCCAAAAGAAAACATGGGAACGCAAACCTAAAATGAAAGTACACTATGGCAGTAATGCTACCGAACGACGGAAAGATTATGATTATAATGCCCATAAAAAAGCACAATCTGACGAAGTGGACCGTATTCTGGAAAAGCTGAAAAAATCCGGTTACGACAGTCTGACGACAGAAGAAAAGAAAAGCTTGTTCGACGCAAGCAAAAGATAAAAGAATGGAACATATTGGCAAAATTGTCGCATATCTGATACTGGCTATCAACGCATTCTTCGTGGGAACGCTGATATTAAGCGCTTATAGCCCCTATCTCAGCCCCAAAGTCAATCCGTTAGTTTCCTGTCTCGGACTCGCATTTCCAATATTCCTGATTATCAATCTATTTTTCCTGTTTCTTTGGGCATTTGTCAATTACAGATATGCATTACTACCCGTCATCGGTTTTCTGATTTGCTTTCCGCAAATACGGACTTATATTCCTTTCAACTCTACTACCCGGACAATACCGGAAGGAAGTATCAAAGTTCTGTCTTACAATGTAATGAGCTTTAGTAATCTGAAGAAGAAAGATGGGAAGAATCCAATTTTATCTTATCTGAAAAACAGTAATGCAGACATTATCTGTCTGCAAGAATACAACACAGCCAGCAATAAAAAGTTCGTAACGGAGCAGGATGTAAAGAAAGCGTTGAAAGCGTATCCCTATCAATCCATTCGCCAACAAAGGAAAGGAGATGTGCAGCTTGCCTGTTTCTCCAGATTCCCGATACTCTCGTCACAACTTATTGAGTATAAAAGTGATTATAACGGCTCTATGAAATATGTGCTGAATGTAAATAATGACACTATTACATTAATCAACAATCACTTGGAATCCAACAAACTCACCAAAGAAGACAGAGGGATCTATGAAGATATGATAAAAGATCCGAATGCTAAAAAAGTAAAGACCGGGCTCCGACAACTAATTCGAAAACTAGGGGAAGCATCGGCTATCCGTGCCTCCCAAGCAGATTCCGTAGCGAGAATCATTACAGAAAACCATTATCCTACAATGATTGTATGTGGAGATTTCAACGACGGTTCTATTTCGTATACCCACCGGGTTCTCACTCAAGAACTGGATGACGCTTTCACACAGTCCGGTAAAGGATTGGGAATCTCCTATAACCAGAACAAGTTCTACTTCCGAATCGACAATATCCTGATTAGTCCTGACCTGAGAGCCTATAATTGTACTGTAGACCGTTCTATTAAGGCTTCGGACCACTATCCGATTTGGTGTTATATCAGCAAACGATAAAAACGGAGAATTCTATATTATAAAACACATAATGATGATTAAAAAGACATTAACCCTTTTAGCAGTAAGTTGTATGATGTACTCCTGTGCTACAAAAACAGAAAGTAATCCTTTCTTTGCAGAGTTCCAAACCGAGTATGGCGTTCCTTCCTTTGACAAAATCAAATTGGAACATTATGAGCCTGCCTTCCTGAAAGGTATCGAGGAACAAAATCAAAACATCGAAGCTATCATCGAAAGTCCGGAAATCCCTACATTCGAAAATACCATCGTGGCATTGGATAACAGTGCACCAATCCTGGATCGGGTAAGCGCTATTTTCTTCAATATGACAGATGCTGAAACAACCGACTCATTAACTGCGCTATCCATCAAGCTAGCTCCGGTTCTTTCGGAACATGAAGACAATATATCCTTGAATGAGAAACTTTTCAAGCGTGTAAACGATGTCTACCAACGAAAAGATTCCCTGAATCTGACCACAGAGCAGAAACGCCTGCTGGACAAGACCTACAAACAGTTTGTCCGTTCAGGCGCCAATCTTAGCGCAGAAAAACAGGCACGTTTGCGTGAAATAAACAAAGAACTGTCCACACTTGGTATCACATTCAGCAATAATGTACTGAACGAGAATAATGCGTACCAGCTCTTCGTCGAGAAAGAAGAGGA
The DNA here is from genome assembly GCF_014287315.1 of Bacteroides sp. NSJ-39. Lineage (NCBI taxonomy): Bacteria > Pseudomonadati > Bacteroidota > Bacteroidia > Bacteroidales > Bacteroidaceae > Bacteroides > Bacteroides sp. NSJ-39. The sequence continues at coordinate 76,330 of NZ_JACOOB010000003.1, forward strand.
TTTAGCAGGATTGCCCGAATGGTTCCGTCAAAGTGCAGCTGAAGAAGCAAAAGCCGCCGGACAACCGGGCAAATGGTTATTTACTCTGCATAACGCCAGCCGTCTGCCATTCCTGCAATATGCCGAGAATCGTCCGCTTCGGGAACAAATATACAAAGCGTATATCAATCGGGGAAATAATAACAATGAGAACGACAACAAAGAGAACATCCGCAAAATCGTTTCTCTCCGTTTGGAAAAAGCAAAATTGTTAGGTTTCGACTGTTACGCAAATTTCGTGCTGGATGAGACGATGGCTAAAAACGCGACGAACGTAATGGACCTTTTGAACAATCTTTGGAGCTATGCACTGCCTAAAGCCAAAGAAAAGGCCGCCGAGCTTCAAAAGCTGATGGACAAGGAAGGTAAAGGCGAAAAGTTGGAGGCATGGGACTGGTGGTACTATACCGAAAAGCTACGAAAAGAGAAATATAATCTGTCCGAAGAGGAGACAAAGCCCTATTTTAAATTGGAAAATGTACGTGAAGGTGCTTTTGCCGTAGCCAACAAGTTATATGGTATCACTTTCAACAAGCTGAAAGGAATTCCGACCTATCATCCGGATGTTGAGGTGTTTGAAGTGAAAGACACTGACGGTTCTCAACTCGGTATTTTCTATGTGGACTATTTCCCGCGTGCCGGAAAAAGCGGAGGTGCCTGGATGAGTAATTACCGTGAGCAACAAGGAGCAACCCGTCCGTTAGTGTGCAACGTTTGCAGTTTCACCAAACCGGTAGGCGATACTCCATCACTATTGACAATGGATGAAGTGGAAACCTTGTTCCACGAATTTGGACATGCCCTACACGGCTTACTGACAAAATGTGAATACAAGGGAACATCCGGCACAAACGTAGTACGTGACTTTGTAGAACTCCCTTCTCAAATCAACGAACATTGGGCTACCGAACCAGAGGTACTGAAAATGTATGCCAAACATTATCAGACCGGAGAAGTAATCCCCGATGAAATCATCGAAAAGATACTGCAACAGAAGACTTTCAATCAAGGATTCATGACTACCGAATTGCTGGCAGCCGCTATCCTCGACATGAACCTGCACACAATAACAGATGTAAATAATATTGATATACTTTCATTCGAGAAAGAAGCGATGGACAAACTCAATCTGATCCCTGAGATAGCGCCACGTTACCGCGTTACTTACTTCAATCATATCATCGGTGGGTACGCTGCCGGATATTACAGTTATCTGTGGGCCAACGTATTGGATAACGATGCTTTTGAAGCTTTCAAAGAACACGGAGTTTTTGATAAAACCACCGCAGATCTGTTCCGCCACAATGTTTTGGAAAAAGGAGACAGTGAAGACCCGATGGTGCTTTATAAAAATTTCCGAGGAACAGAGCCTAGCTTGGAACCATTATTGAAAAACAGGGGAATGAAATAATTCTGCAAAAAAGCCCTTAAACATCAAATATTTGAGGGCTTGTTACATATAAATGTGAAAAAAAAACTATATTTGCAGCCTTGTATGCGGCAAAAAGAACTTGTATACGACAGAATTTAACTGAATATTAAATTAAAAAAGTAATCATCATAAATTAAAAGTAAAATGCAAAACAAAGGATTTGTAAAGGTTTTTGCGGTATTACTCACGCTGGTATGCGTGTTCTACCTCTCCTTCTCCTTCGTAACACGCCACTATACCAACAAGGCGAAAGAAATTGCGAACGGCGACCCGAAAGTAGAACAAGACTACCTCGACTCTCTCTCCAACGAGAAAGTCTGGCTGGGTAACTGGACGCTGAAACAATGTCGTGAGATGGAGATTAGTTTAGGTTTGGACCTGAAGGGTGGTATGAACGTTATCCTTGAAGTTTCTGTACCTGATGTTATCAAAGCACTGGCTGACAACAAGCCGGACGAAGCTTTCAACAATGCATTGGCAGAAGCAGCAAAGCAGGCAATCAACAGTCAGGATGATATCATTACCCTGTTCATCAGAGAATACCACAAAGCTGCTCCGGAAGCGAAACTTTCCGAACTCTTCGCAACACAACAGTTGAAAGACAAGGTTAACCAAAAATCAACAGACACTGAAGTTGAAAAAGTATTGAGAGCAGAAGTAAAAGCAGCCGTTGAGAACTCATACAATGTACTTCGTACCCGTATCGACCGCTTCGGTGTTGTTCAGCCGAATATCCAAAGTCTGGAAGACAAAATGGGACGTATCATGGTGGAGCTGCCGGGTATCAAAGAACCGGAACGTGTGAGAAAACTTCTCCAAGGTTCTGCTAACCTGGAATTCTGGGAAACTTATACAGCCAAGGAAGTTCTTCCTTCCATGCAGTCTGCTGACGCCAAATTGCGCGCTATCTTAGCTGAAGAAACAACAACTGATGGAGATACAATAGAGACTGCCGTTCTTACTGAAGCTACTCCGGTGGAGACAAAAGCTGTAAGTGCTGCCGATAGCCTTGCCGCTGCACTGAAAGGTGACACAACAGCCTCTGAAAAGCCTTCTGTAAACATGGAAGAGCTCAAGAAACAATATCCTCTGTTGTCTATGCTTCAATTGAATTCAAGCGGACAAGGTCCTGTTATTGGTTATGCAAACTATAAAGATACTGCTGATATCAACAAGTATCTGGCTATGCCGGAAATCAAGGCAGAACTTCCGAAAGATCTTCGCCTGAAATGGGGCGTTTCTCCTTCTGAGTTCGACAAAAAAGGACAAACATTCGAATTATACGCGATCAAATCTACCGAACGTAACGGTAAAGCTCCGTTGGAAGGCGATGTAGTAACAGACGCTAAAGACGAATTTGACCAATACAGCAAACCGGCTGTAAGTATGACAATGAACTCTGACGGTGCACGCCGTTGGGCTCAGCTGACAAAACAGAATATCGGTCGTTCTATTGCTATTGTTCTTGATAATTATGTATATTCTGCACCAAACGTAAATTCAGAAATTACAGGCGGACGTTCACAGATTACAGGTCATTTTACTCCTGAACAAGCAAAAGACTTAGCAAACGTATTGAAATCAGGTAAGATGCCGGCTCCGGCTCACATCGTACAGGAAGATATCGTTGGTCCGTCGTTGGGTCAGGAATCTATCAATGCCGGTATTTTCTCATTCGTTGTAGCTTTGATCCTGTTGATGATCTATATGTGCTCTATGTATGGTTTCATCCCGGGTATGGTTGCCAACGGTGCTTTGTTCCTGAACTTCTTCTTCACATTAGGTATCCTTTCTTCTTTCCAGGCTGCATTGACGATGTCCGGTATTGCCGGTATGGTATTGTCGCTGGGTATGGCAGTGGATGCGAACGTATTGATTTATGAACGTACTAAAGAAGAACTTCGTGCAGGCAAGGGAGTGAAGAAAGCATTGGCTGACGGTTATTCTAATGCCTTCTCCGCTATCTTTGACTCTAACTTGACATCTATTATTACAGGTATCATTCTGTTCAATTTCGGTACAGGACCTATCCGTGGTTTTGCAACGACTTTGATTATCGGTATCCTCGTATCGTTCTTTACCGCAGTGTTCATGACTCGTCTGGTTTACGAACATTTCTTGAGTAAAGATAAATGGCAGAACCTGACATTTACCACTAAGATTTCAAAGAACCTGATGGCCAATACACACTTCGATTTTATGGGAACAAACAAAAAATCCCTTATTATCGTCAGTGCAGTTATCATCGTTTGTATCGGTTCGTTCGCTATCCGCGGGCTAAGTCAAAGTATCGACTTCACCGGTGGACGTAACTTCAAGGTACAGTTTGAAAACCCGGTAGAACCGGAACAGGTGCGCGAGCTGATCTCAAGCAAGTTCGGTGATGCGAACGTTAGCGTTATCGCCATCGGAACAGATAAGAAAACGGTTCGCATCAGTACCAACTACCGTATCGAAGACGGAGGCAATAATGTTGACTCGGAAATCGAATCATATTTATATGAAACACTGAAACCGTTGTTGACTCAGAACATTGACCTGGCAACTTTCATCGACCGTGATAACCACACAGGCGGCAGCATTGTAAGCTCACAGAAAGTAGGGCCGAGTATCGCAGACGATATCAAGACCGGTGCTATCTGGTCAGTCGTTCTGGCATTGATTGCCATCGGTTTGTATATCTTGATTCGTTTCCGTAACATTGCATACAGTATTGGTTCTATTGCAGCATTGACTTGTGACACAATCATGATTATCGGTGCTTATTCATTATTCTGGGGTATCCTGCCATTCTCACTGGAAATCGACCAGACCTTTATCGGTGCTATCCTGACGGCTATCGGTTACTCTATTAATGATAAGGTGGTAATCTTCGACCGTGTACGTGAGTTCTTCGGATTGTATCCGAAACGTGACAAGCGTCAGTTATTCAATGACTCTCTGAACACTACACTGGCTCGTACCATCAATACTTCATTGAGTACATTGATCGTATTGTTGTGTATCTTCATCCTCGGTGGTGACTCTATCCGCAGCTTTGCATTCGCGATGATTCTCGGTGTTGTAATCGGTACTTTATCTTCACTGTTTATTGCATCTCCGATTGCATACAACTTTATGAAGAACAAAAAGACTGTAGCAACAACTACGGGAGAATAAAATATTCCAGAAATAGAAAAAGCCTCTTCCGAAGTTCGGAAGAGGCTTTTTCTATTGATTATTAAAACAAATAGAAGCTATAAGACGTTCATCTTAAAAGAAGCCATTGTAAAACTTAAAACTCGATACAGCATGAAAGCATCCAACACAACTTCCTATAGATTCTTTGTAGTAGCCCCGAGGGGAATCGAACCCCTATCTAAAGTTTAGGAAACTTCTATTCTATCCGTTGAACTACAAGGCCGTTCCTATTTTGATTGCAAAGATAACGGTTTCTGTTGATTTAACAAGAATAAAAATACAGGTTCCTTCCAGATATTTCAAATATTTTGCGTCAATAGGACAATAAAGTACGTTTTATTTTGATAATTCGATTAACTTTCCGACCTTTGCGTTCACAAATTGAAAGTAAAAGCAGTTTTTAAATTAAATATAGTAATTAAAGTTATGGCAGACGAAATGATGGTTAAAGAATTGGAGGAAGTAGTAGTACGTTTCTCCGGCGACTCCGGTGACGGTATGCAGTTGGCCGGCAACATCTTCTCGACCGTGTCGGCTACGATTGGCAATGACATCAGTACATTCCCCGACTATCCGGCAGACATCCGCGCACCGCAAGGTTCGCTAACCGGTGTTTCCGGTTTTCAGGTACACATCGGTGCAGAAAAAGTTTATACTCCGGGAGACAAATGCGACGTATTGGTAGCTATGAATGCCGCCGCATTGAAAACACAATATAAATTCGCAAAATCCACCGCCTGTATCATCATCGACACAGACGCCTTTCAAAAATCAGATTTAGATAAAGCGGCATTCACCACCGATAATCCTATTGAAGAAATGGGTATCAAGCAGGACGTGATTGCAGCACCTATCTCGCAGATGGTAAAAGACTGTTTGGCAGATACGGGAATGGATAATAAGTCCATGCTGAAATGCCGTAATATGTTTGCCGTAGGACTGGTATGCTGGTTGTTCAACCGCGACCTTAACATAGCGGAAGACTTTATCCGCGAGAAATTCTCCAAGAAACCGGAAATAGCGGAAGCAAATATCAAAGTTGTTCGTGCCGGATATGATTACGGACACAACACACACGCTTCCGTAGCACATACATATAAGATTGAAAGTAAAGCAGCCGTTCCCGGAAAATATATGGATATCACCGGAAATAAAGCGACTGCATACGGATTCATCGCAGCTGCAGAGAAAGCCGGACTGAAACTCTATTTAGGGTCTTACCCTATCACTCCTGCAACAGATGTACTGCATGAACTCTCAAAACATAAATCATTGGGCGTAACCACCGTGCAATGTGAAGATGAGATTGCCGGTTGTGCTTCTGCTATCGGTGCTTCATACGCCGGTGCATTAGCTGTTACTTCTACTTCAGGACCTGGTATCTGTTTGAAATCAGAAGCCATGAACTTGGCCGTTATCATGGAATTGCCATTGGTCGTATTGGATGTACAACGTGGCGGTCCCGCTACCGGTCTACCGACCAAATCGGAACAAACAGACCTGTTGCAAGTTCTCTTCGGTCGTAACGGTGAAAGCCCTATGCCTGTCATTGCTGCGACATCCCCTACAGACTGTTTTGACTCAGCCTATATGGCTGCTAAGATCGCTTTGGAACACATGACTCCGGTCGTGTTGTTGACAGACGCATTTGTTGCCAATGGTTCTGGTGCATGGAAATTGCCTAAATTGGCTGATTATCCTGCTATCAATCCTCCTTACGTACGCCCGGAAATGTCTGAAACCTGGACACCGTATCAACGGGACCCGCAGACAGGCGTTCGTTATTGGGCAGTTCCGGGTACAGAAGGATTCACTCATGTATTAGGAGGTCTTGAAAAAGACAACAAGACAGGAGCTATCTCAACTGATCCGGAAAACCATGACTTGATGACGCGATTACGCCAGCAGAAAATTGCCAATATCGAAGTACCTGACGTAGAAGTTGAAGGCGACAAGGAAGATGCCGAATTGCTGATTGTAGGTTTCGGAGGTACTTATGGACATTTACACGCCGCTATGGACGAACTCCGTGCTAATGGTAAAAAAGTAGCATCAGCACACTTTAAGTTCATCAATCCTCTTCCAAAGAATACGGCAGCCTTGATGAAGAAATACAAAAAAGTGGTGGTAGCCGAGCAAAATATGGGACAGTTTGCCGGATATCTCCGTATGAAGGTGGACGGTTTCGTTCCTTATCAGTTCAACCAAGTGAAAGGACAGCCCTTTGTTGTCAATGAACTAGTCAATGCATTCACTGAGATTATCAACAAGTAAAATCAAGAAATTATGAGCGAATATACAGCTAAAGACTTTAAAAAAGGACAGCCACGCTGGTGTCCGGGATGTGGTGACCACTTTTTCCTGGCTTCGTTACACAAGGCTATGGCAGAAATCGGTGTCGCTCCATGGGATACGGCAGTAATTTCCGGTATCGGTTGTTCCAGCCGCCTTCCTCACTATATGAATACATACGGTATGAATACAATTCACGGTCGTGCTGCCGCTATCGCGACAGGGTGCAAAGTCGCCAATCCCAAACTAACCGTATGGCAGGTAAGCGGTGACGGTGACGGTCTTGCTATCGGAGGTAACCATTTCATTCATGCCAACCGACGCAATATCGACATCAACATGATCTTGCTCAACAACCGTATCTATGGTCTGACTAAAGGACAATACTCACCCACTTCACCGCGTGGTTTTGTCAGCAAGTCTTCTCCCTACGGCACCGTAGAAGACCCGTTCAATCCGGCTGAACTATGTTTTGGCGCACGCGGACATTTTTTCGCACGTGCTGTTGCCACAGACGCTCCCGGTACAATAGATATATTGAAAGCTGCCTATAATCATAAGGGCACTGCTGTCTGCGAGATTTTACAGAACTGCGTCATCTTCAATGATGGTACACACAACTCTGTATATAACAAAGAAGGGCGTGCAAAAAATGCAATTTATTTGGAACATGGCAAACCGATGTTATTCGGTGAAAACAAGGAGTTCGGATTAATGCAGGAAGGTTTTGGGCTGAAAGTTGTGAAACTAGGCGAGAACGGTATCACAGAAAGAGATATTCTGATACATGATGCACACTGCCTGGACAACACACTCCAGTTAAAACTCGCCTTGATGGAAGGTCCTGACTTCCCCATCGCACTTGGTGTCATCCGCGATGTAGACGCTCCAACTTATAATGATGCAGTAGAAGCACAAATCGAAGAAGTAAAAAGCAAAAAGAAATACCATAATTTCGAGGAGCTTTTGATGACTAATGACATTTGGGAAGTAAAATAATCACACTATCCGTAGAAAGATAAAGGCGTAGATTGAGAAGTAATTCTCTTTCTACGCCTTTGTCATTTTCCAAGATAACCCATCTTTTTGGGGAGATGAGGTTCTATTACTGTCCTCTTTTGTTTTTCTTATCAAATAAGCCTGTTTTAAGACAGATCAAATGTGACTTTACGAGGAAATTAGAACGAGTATGAACCGGAAAATTCAACCGTAGCTTTCAAAGGTAATTGATTAGACGCCGGGCCTACAAGAATCTCAAACTCGCCTTTTTCCACTACAAAGCGGTGCTGATTCATATCGTAATAAGCGAATGCATCCTCATTCAGCACAACAGAAATCCGCTTCTTCTCCCCTTTCTGCAAGAAAACCTTTTCATATCCTTTCAATTCTTTCAAGGGACGGGGGACAGAGGACTGTACATCATGTACATACACTTGTGCCACTTCCGAGGCATCCATCTTCCCTGTATTCTCGAGATCAAAGCTAACGGTAACCTGATGCTCACCCGTTTTCTCCGCAGCTATATTACTATAAGCGAAAGTAGTATAGGACAAACCGTAGCCAAACGGATAGAAAGGTTCTTTTCCCGAACGGTCGTATCCACGATAACCGACAAAAACACCTTCGGAATAATCTACACGTTTAATCTCTGCCTTTAAGTTCTCGTAATAACTACCATGCACCGGATTATCTTCCCATTTCTTTTCGATAGAAATCGGTAGCTTTCCGCTTGGAGAAATCTTGCCGGTCAGGATTTCAGCTATCGCTTGTCCGCCTTCCTGTCCAGGATACCAAGCCATAAGAATAGCTTTTGCGGCATCATACCAACCTGTGAAATCCACACCACCACCGGCGTTCAGCACAACCACGACATTAGGGTGCATAGAGGCAATCTTTTTGATAAACAATTCCTGATACCGAAGCAAAGCAAACGGACGGTCAAAGCCTTCGCCTTCGGTATTACTATTGAAACCTGTGCAGAACACAACATTATCCACCTTTGCCAATCCTTGACGAAGTTTCATCTCATTAAGGCTATAAGCATTAAAACGAATGATGCCCGAAGAAATATTATCGAAGAATTCAATCCGGAAACGGTATTCCTTACCACCCTCAACCGGCAGTTCAACTTCACGGCTAGAGTATGAATGATTTCCCCAATCTCCCGTAATATGCTTGTCATTCACAAACAGACGATAACCGTCATCACCACCGATATGAAGTTTCAACTGACCATCAGTTTGTGGCATGTAGCAGGCTGTCCAACGGACAGAGAAGCCATCTGTCGGAAAGCCGTCCAAAGGTGCTCCATATCCCCAGTCATAATCAACAGAGGATTCCGTGCGTATTACTTCCGGCTGTCCCGAAAGCGTCTTGTTCTTAAAGTATTCAGCCTTGAAGCCTTTCACCTGACGATTGACGTCAGTATAAAACTCATTGATAATATCTTCATAAATCACATCATCCGTCAATAATACCAGATTCTTTTTCTTCAGTTCTTTCAAGCCTTGAGCCACTGAAATGGTAGAAAAAGGAGTGACAAAACCACTGCCGCCACCGGTAGGTATCAAATCTGCATTAGGACCCATTACGGCTGTTTTTCCTTTCAACGGGAGCAAGTTTGCTTCATTCTTCAACAATACTACTCCCTCGCGTGCCAGTTCTAAAGCTGTCTGGCGAGAGAATGGATTATCCAACGGAATATTACTGTCTTTCTGTTCCTTATCCAACATTCCATAAGCTATTAAAGTCTGCAGGATATGTTGTACTTTCAGGTTAATGGTTTCTTCGGTCACCGTGCCTGTTTTGATAGCGGGGATAAGATTGTCGGCATTCATGAAACGCCCTTTGGGCATTTCGAGGTCAAGTCCGGCGTTAGCTGCTCCGATAGCGGAATATACCGAAGTCCAGTCCGACATCAGAATACCTTTGAAGCCCCAAAGATTGCGTAAGACATCAATATTCAGCCATTTGTGTTCAGTGGCATGGACACCGTTCAGGAGATTGTAGCTGTTCATCACAGCACTCACGTTCGCTTCCTGTACAGCCTTGCGGAAAGCCGGGAAATAAATCTCATGCAAAGTACGCTCGTCTATGTCCGAACTCGCATGATGGCGGCTCCACTCCTGGTTGTTGGCGGCAAAGTGCTTGATGGTCGCAATGACTCCTTCCGATTGCACGCCAAGAATATATTGCTTGGCTGTCTCACCCGTCAAGTAAGGGTCTTCACCGAAATATTCAAAGTTACGGCCGCACAACGGAGCGCGATAGATATTCACGCCCGGCCCAAGCAGGATATTAACGCCTCTTGCCTTGGCGTCCTGCCCCAAGCCTTGCCCTAACTTATAAAGCAAGTCACGGTTCCAGGTAGAAGCGGAAAGGATACCGGACGGATAAAGGGTGCTTTTAGGAGCATGGTTACGGATTCCCTGCGGGCCGTCGGCAAGACGTATTTCAGGAATTCCCAAACGGGGAATGGCACGCAGGGAAAAGCTGGTATATCCGGAGATATACTCTATTTTCTCTTGCAAAGTCATTTTGGATACAATCTCCTTCGCGCGTTGTTCTACTTGAGGAGTAATTGTCTGTGCATGGGTCAAGATGCTGCATGCGAGCATACATAAACCGATAATGCCTGTTTTCTTTTTCATGGTGATCATGTGTTTTAGTCTATCAATTCTATTTTAACGGTCTGTCCCAGTACGTGAATATTGTATTCTCCGGTTTCGAGGAATCGTTTACCGTCCTCATTGACAAATCCGAAATCACGTTCCAGGTCTATGTCGAAACGGAAAGTTTTCGTTTCTCCGGCTTTGATAAGCTGCTTTTCAAAGTGTTTCAGTTCTTTTACAGGACGGGTAATCGAGCAATACGGGTCGGAAATAAACCAGTGGACAGTTTCTGCTCCGTCACGGGCACCGATATTGGTGACAGTCACTTCCGCCGAGAGCTTCTCGCCACGCTTCACTTTAGTGGCAGAAGGGGTAACAGTGCCATACTTGAATTCTGTGTAGCTCAGTCCGTGACCGAAAGGATATAACGGGTCACTTGTGATATCTTTATAAAATCCCTGATGTCCACGTCCGCTCTTACGGCGGTTATAATAAATAGGAATCTGCCCCGTCGAATAAGGGAAGGTCATGGCAAGTTTACCGGAAGGATTAATACGTCCGGACAATATTCCCGCCATCGGCAGTGCGCCATTCACACCCGGCTGCCAGATTTCCAGTATGGCATCAGAAACCGGTTCCAGACGGTTCAATTCCAACGGACGACCGTTGACCAATATCAGTACGACAGGCTTGCCGACTTTCTTCAGTTCTTTTGCCAGTTCTTCCTGCATCTGTGGTAGTGCGATGGAAGAACGGGAAGCATTCTCTCCGCTCCAAGTCATCATCTCGCCCAAGCAAAGAACAACAACATCAGACCAGCGTGCAGCTTCCAATGCTTCTGCAAATCCTTCGCGGTTATCTCCTTGTGTATTGCAGCCTAATGCGTAACGCAGTTCGGCTTTTCCTGCAAATTCAGCAGCCAGACCATCATAAAGCATTGCCACATCGGTATCCTTTCCGTGACCACGCCAGGAGCCTAACAAGTCCCAGCCATTTTTTGCCATAGGACCTATCACGGCAATCTTCTTTTTATCTGTCAGTGGTAAAACGTTGTTTTCGTTTTTCAGCAATACCATGGATTCTGCCGCAAGCCGGGCGGCAATATCCATGCTTTTCGGACGGAAGAAACGTTCTTTCTCTGTTGTAGCGGGAGTATAAGGACGTTCGAACAAGCCGAGATGGAATTTCAGAAGTAAGACACGGCGGACAGCTTCATCCACTTGAGCCATTGATACCTTGCCTTCTTCTACCAACTCCTGCAAATGACGGTCATAAGCATGAGACATCATATCCATTTCAAGACCGGCGGTAAACGCATACCGGGCTGCTTCCTTTTTGGTTGCTGCCAATCCCTGATTTTTTAACTGTTCGATAGCTCCCCAGTCGGAAACGATAAAACCGTCATGTCTCCAACGGTTCTTTAATATCTCGGTCATAGTATAAGGGTTTGCCGAACCCGGTACACCGCTGATATCATTAAAAGAACTCATCAGAGTTGCCGCACCGGCTTTCACCCCCATTTCATAAGGGAGCAGATAAGTATCCCAAAGAGTTTGTTTGGAGATTTCGGTATAAACATAATCACGCCCGGCTTCGGATGCCCCGTAGCCTACATAATGTTTCAGACAAGCTGCCACACGGTTTTCTGCCGACATATTATCACCTTGATACCCTCTGACAGAAGCTGCGCCGAACACTCCGTTCGCATAAGGGTCTTCGCCATAGCCTTCCGCCACACGTCCCCAACGAGGGTCACGTGCTACGTCAATCATCGGCGAGAACGTCCAGTCCACTCCCGACATACGGGCTTCCTGCGCAGATACAGCACACGCCTGTTCCACCAAATCCGGATTCCAGGAACAAGCTTGCGCCAACGAAATAGGATACACGGTACGGAATCCATGAATCGCGTCATAACCGAAAATAATAGGAATACCCAGGCGGGATTCCTCCATCGCTTTCTTCTGCATATTATTACGCAGTTCGGGATTTGTCTCGAAGTAAATCAGAGAACCGATTTCCGCCGGCACTTTCTTTACCTCTTCGCCTACATTATTCACGTTGTTGTTCCGTCCCAAGGTATATTGGTTCAACTGCATCACTTTCTCTTCCAGAGTCATGCGGGATAACAAGTCGTCTACGCGTTTCTCAATCGGAGCCTTTGCGTCTTTATATAATGCACCCCCTTTTTTATCCTTTGCTGAAAGGGTACATACCGTACCCAGCAAACAGATTCCGTAAACTAATGCTTTTTTTCTCATTTGTATTTTCGTCGGTTAGTTAGTAATAAACAGGTCAGTCACTTTATACGGATGCTTTACTGCTGCATGGGCAGCTTTCTGGGCAACAGCTTTCCGCGCCTCATCCAGCCCTTCCGGAGCATAAGGATTCCCGACTACATTGTGTTTGAAGATTCGTTCGAACCAGGTGCAGGCAGCGGTATAACGTCCAACCTTCACATCCAGATGATAGCCGTCCCTGTTCAGATGGTCGCCGATAAAAGAAGTACGGGCATTCTGTATAGCAGTGCCCGAAGGGATGACAATCTTTATCTTATTCACCTTAGCCGCCTTCTTCACTGCATCGGCAATGGCCTGATACATGGTCAGTTGATTGCAGTTGTAGTTTTTAAATCCACTATGCTTGGAAGTAGACGCATATGCCCAGGTTTGGTGCAGCATCAGCTTTGTTTTCTTTGGAAGGCGTGCTTTTACATATTCTATAAGTTCCGGCAAAGAGGCTTCATACGTCTCGTACATTCCCGAAAAAGGACTTGCCTGTTGCAGGCTGACGTAATCCCAGTCTTCATCTGCCAACACCGTTTCCAAAGACATCTTGCCCTTTTCCCGTTTCTTTCCATCCGTACCGATTTTCCGGTAGGCATAGGCAGGAGCATTGTCACGGGCATTTTTCACATGACGTTCTAGAGAACAGCCGCCAATAAACATATTGCCGATTATGGTTGAAATGCCTTCGGCTTCGGCAAGTTCATGCAGATATTGCTCCACGGCATCTTGGGAGAAGCTGTTGCCGATGGCAAGTATCCTGACCGTTTTTTGCTGCGCATACGCTCCTCCGGCAAGAAGGAGCAGTATGCACATACAAATCACTACAATCTTATATTGCTTCATCACATTCAAATATAGCTAAACTTATCGGTTATTTCTCTTTTTCATGTAATAATCTCTCATCAGATACCACGCTTTCTTACGCATACCCTGGTCGGATATGAGTCCTTTGCGGTTCCAGCCATCCTGATTGGTGGGGTGGAAACGGAACGGCGAACGGAAGTCGAACAGAATCCAGGGAGATACACCACGCAGGTTCGGGATATTGTCGAACATACGGATATTATCCCTATACAGACGTGCCTGATATTCCTCACTCCAGGAGCTGACCACATTCTCATCACCGGACTGACCGTACAATGCTTCGCCGCCAAATTCCGAGATAATCAACGGTTTGTCCGTCACTACTTCCCATATGGCGTCTTTCGGCTCTACAGGCCACGGATGATACCAGCCCATATATTTATTGATAGCTACGACGTCCAGTTGGGAAGTAAAAGAATCTTCCATTACAAAACGCTGTTTTTCGCTATTGAAGTGCACAAGGTCGAAAGCGGCAACATACAGGCGGGTAGTGTCCAGCTGCTTTCCCGTTTCGAGCAAGGAAGTAAGGAATTCATTCCGTTCTTTGGAAGGCTGTGTTTCATTGGCAACCCCCCAATAACCTACTGCGCAGCGGTTTTGATCGCGCTTAATCATTTCAGAAAGCATCCTCTGCGCTTTCTTACGGGTATCATCGTCTGTAAAGTCAATGCCTTGCCAAATGGGAATCTCCTGCCAGAGAAGGAAGCCCATCTTTTCCGCCAGGCGTACCGTGTACTCATTCTGCGGATAATGAGCCAGGCGAATCATGTTCACGCCAAGCGCTTTCGCTTCATTCAGCAACATGGCTGCATCGGCTTCCGAGAAAGCACGCCCCATACGTTGCGGGATTTCTTCGTGGAAAGAGATACAGCACATAAATGTCGGCTTCCCGTTCAGGTAAATATCAGTTCCTTTCACGGTGATATTGCGGAAGCCTATTTGCTCTTCCACGCGGTCGGTATTTGAAGATACAGTCACGCCATAGAGTTTCGGTTCTTCAGGCGACCAGCGTTGCAGCTTCTTCGCATTCAACACGGTTTCCGCCTTTCCTTCTGCATCGGTGGTAAGCTCCGCGTTGATTTTGAGTTCGGGGATGGCAACTGTTACTTTCTCACCTGCTTTTTTATCAGAAAGACGCACACGGGCAATTATCCGGTCGGGAGCATTTTTATCCAGTTGGATAAAATAATCTTCTATAAATGTCCGGGGAGTTTTCACCAACAGCACATCTCTTGTGATGCCGCCATAGTTCCACCAATCGAATGCCATAGCGGGAATGGCGTCTTTGGTACGGCGGTTGTTCACTTCTACCGCCAGGAAGTTGTCGCCGTCTTTCAACAAGTCTGTCACTTCCACTTGGAAAGGAGTAAAACCGCCTTCGTGCTCTGCTATCTCTTTTCCGTTCAGGTAGACTTTGCAACGATAGCTGACAGCACCGAAATAAAGAAACTGGCGTTTGTCTGCCAAGCGTTTGGCATCAAAGTGACGAGCATACCATACAGTGCCTTCGTAATACTTCAATTCGGGCGATTGAGAGTTCCAGTCTCCCGGAACATTAAGACGCAACCCGCCTTCAAACGCGTATTCATAGAAATCGATATTTCCTTCCGGTTGCCGGTTCTCATAGATTTTCATCCGTTGCCCCTGGTCGTACAGGTCGATGATAGCATTCCATTTACCATTCAGCGAATGGATGTTGCGACCATATACATTCGTTATCAGCTCCTGTGCCGCAACGCTTCCAGCAAAAACGATTAGCAACAATAGACATAGACTTAATTTCTCACCTGTTTTCATTTAAGTATGTTGTTATAATTAGTGTATATAATAAGTTCAGGCACGGATTATACGGATTTCATGGTTTTTAGAATAGAATAGGTAAAACAACAGTGTTAATCCGTGTAATCCGTGCTATTTCGATTTATTTTTCAGGAAATTCATTACCCAGTTCCAGGCTGCGCTCCACTGTTCGGCATAGGCATAATGAGCGGTCGTCTCAGCTACAAACAGCTCTTTCGGAGCATTAATCACGTTGTAAGCGGAGTAAGTGGTGGTAGGCGGACAGACCATATCATTATAACCAAAAGTATAGAATCCCGGAACTTTGACCTGTCGGGCAAAGTTCACCACATCAAAATACTGAACGGTTTTAATCTTTTCCGGTGTCCGGTTCTTCTCATCCTTCAACATATGCGGCCAACCGCCTGCACGACCGTGGGTATAACCCGCCATATCACACAAGGCTGGATAGAAAGAAACCAATCCCTTGACACGATCATCGAGTCCGGCAATCACAATGGAAAGCGCACCGCCCTGGCTTCCTCCAAAGGTCGCCAGATTACCATTGAATCCGGGAAGTGTGTAAATGAAATCAATGGCTCTCACACAGCCTGTATAAACCCGTTTGTAATAGTACTTGTCCCGATTGTCCATATTGAACGAGTGGTAATTCTTCAAAGCACCGTTATAAAGCCGGTGATACACATCTCCCGTCAGGTTGACCGGAATGCCGTGGATACCGATTTCCAGAATGATAAAACCTTTTCCAGCACGTTCGGCTTCTCCGTTATAGGCACGGATACCTGCCCCCGGCACTTTCAGAATCGCCGGATATTTCCCGGAAGCCTTCGGAACACAAAGGATGCCGTACATACGGGACGCATAGTCATTGTTCGCGAAGGAGACATGATATACGTTCACCTTATCTGTACACCTTTCCGGCAGTAAAGTCATTATTGGTTCCAGTGCCCACTTTTCTGCGGCTTCTTTGGTGCTTTTCCAAAATTCCAGAAAGTCGGCGGGCAACGGAGTGGTCGGTTGCAATTTCTCAGGAGAGAAGCCGACGGTAGCCACGCCTTCATACTCACGCCCTTGGCAAGTGACGAAAGCGCGGCAACGCAGGAACCCTTCTTTTTTCATAGTCCCTGCGTTAATTTCAAGCTTTTCATTCTTCAAAGGCTGTTTGCCTGTCTGATGAGGTTTCATCATGTCTTCCGAAATCTCATAGCGCACTTCCAGATTATCCTGCGGGATATTGCATTTCAATACAGCCACTTTGAATTTCACTTTTTCTCCCGGTTTATACAGCCAATTGGTGTGGTCGGGAGTGACCTGCACTTGAATCAGTCTTTCTGCCGGTTGCCCGTATGCAACAAATTGCAGGACGACAAACAAAGCAAGAAAAACAAAACGCAAACTTTTTATCATAATTCCGTTATTGTTAATAGTCTTTTCATGGTTTCACTTCGTATTGATAAAGCGCGAAAGAGTTCTTATCATTCAGTTCGAAACTGACTTTACCCTGTGCGCCGACTTTTGCGGCAAACTTCTTACCACTTCCCATTACAGGGGTAAAAGTAACTTTCTTACCCTCAGGAAGCCAAGTGTCAATAGTCCCCCTGGCTTGCTCGTTGTCTTCACGGTAAACAACAAGATAGCCTTGCGTGCCGGAGACGGTCGATTGGAATCCTGTCCACGAGCGTCCCGAAGGTTCTTCACCAACGGGCAGTATGACGCCTTGATGAAACCGGAGTTGCAAAGGTTGGTATTTCTTGAGCAGAGATGCCGTAATATAAGCCTCTTCGGGCAGGTTCGAAGCCTCCATCCAAGCCAACGGCTGTGCCGCCAAGGTGATGGCAAAGAGGTAATCGAAACTGTAACGGGCGGGGGCAAAAGGATCGGCAGCGTCATACTTGTCGACATTGCGCCATTTATTAAGGAACTCTATCTGCATCTTCTCCGCCGGTACATAGCGAGACAGCATCCAGAGGTTGCGCAAGGTGCGATAAGGGTAATAGTTGCCCCAATCGGTATAGCGGTTTTCCAGAAAGATGTTGCCGTACTCGTTCATATAGTGATACCCGCCGCGACGACCGGCAGTGGCATCGAGGTTGAAAATCACTTCATAGTTGGTTTGCTCCAACACGGTATCAAACAGTCGGCGCAGATTCTGTTCGGCTGTCTTGGTAGGTATCTGCAAGCCGTCTATCTTGAAACAGCAGATGCCGTACTTCTTATAAAGTCCGATAATGGCTTGCGCATCTTTTTGCCAATCGGCAAAATCATTCTGTATGCTGGGATTGAACCATAATCCGATGCGAATACCCAATTTCTTGCCTTTCTCTACAATAGGTTTCAGCCCATGAGGGAACTTTGTGGGGTTGGGCGTCCAGTAATCGCCACTTTTCCAGATATCCTTAAAACTACCTCCGGCAGTCTTCGAGTTAGGGCTTTTTCCGCTCTGCCAGCCATCGTCCAGTTGAAAGAGGGTGATGCCCATGCGTGCGGCACGATCCAGTTCTGCCAGACAGAAAGCCTCATCTATTTTGGCATCCTGGCTACGGTCGCCCCAGGTATTGAGCATAATCATCTCATCCTGTACGGCGGTATGATGGCGCAGTTGTTTCTGATAGAGGCGCAGGGCAGTAAGCGCTTCTTGCTCGCCGCCGGTATAGATGCCGGTAACGCATCCATAAACGCGGGTCCAGCTATCCGGCTTTACATCATGAGACGCAATGCCCAGCCCCACTACCATAAAATCGCTAAAGTCCGCCACGAAGTCAGAACCCGGATAATGTAATTGGGTACTGCTGCTAGGAGCCTCTTTCAAAAAAAAGAAGCCTTGACGCGTAACTACGTCATGAGCAAAAAGCAAATTACCACGATATGTATTGCGACGGTAAGGAAGCCAAGTACGCCCGGCCACCAGATTGTCGTTCCAATCGGTGTAGTCGAAAAACTCTATTGTGCGGGCACTCCAATGATTGCCGGATAGTTGCAACCTGTCGAGCGTGGGAGTTTTCACCCCCGTAGCCATATCGGCCGTGTGCTCTATATTTTTGCGGTCGGCGTTAGAACGGTTATCCTCCTTATTCTGATAAAGTTCCACTTGCCCTTTCAGATAGGTGTCGCAAGCAATGGCGGGACAGTCTGCATAAATGCGATAACGACGCTCTATATTCAGCGAACCGATAGTGCAAGCCACGGTAGCCTGCAAATAACTGGCGTGGATGCCGTTCGTCGGTATCTCGTTCACGGTAAGTGTAGCATCCGTAGGGATACCTTTCACAATCGAGAAATCGGGTTGTTTACCCTGTGCCGGAATGATTTTTCCGTGTTGCTTGTCAGTAAGGCTGATGGTAACAGGGGCACCGTTATTCCACAGCATGACGCGTTCCATATAGTTATTGCCCATACGTAGCGTATCACCTTTCAGAAAAGCGTAATACTGTTGTCCTCCCCAAAGCGGCAAGGTACATATTGCCGATAGAAATATCGTAATAATATTTTTTTTGCTCATAGTTTGTCTACGGTTTGATGTAAGCTCCCGGAACTTCCAACAATTTGTTGGGTTCGTTGAAGCGTTGGTTATCGGGCACATCGCGTTTGCCCAGCCCCGCTTGCATAAGTTGCTTCAATTCGGGCAGGTGATGATGATAGATGTCGCGTGGCTCTACACGATGTTTGTGGCAAAGTCCGGCTGCCATACCTACTACTTCACCCATCATGCCGGTAGTACGCATCACACGTACCGTACCCAAGGCTACATGGGTGCAGCTCATATTGCGGCCTGCCATAAAGAGGTTGTCCACATTGCGCGAATAGAGACAGCGATAGGGAACGGCATAAGGATGAATCCAACGATGCACCGTAGCCGACTTGAATTCATTGCCGGGAAAACGTACACTGTTCACGCTGTCGGGGAAGTGAAGGTCGATGCTCCAGGTAGTGGTGAACGAAGCATCCTCGTGCGCCACATTCTTGTCTATATCGTCCTGTGACAGTACGTAGTCGCCCAAGAGACGGCGTGATTCACGTTTGCCTGAAACATACGCCACCCAGTCGAGGGAACGGTTGGCATACTTCTTATGGTCTTTATAGTGATTCTTCAGATAGCTCCAGTTGGAATATATCACCAAAAGTCCATAGTCGCGTACACGTTCAGCTTCGCTGACTTGATTGCGGTTCATACCCGTTTCCCATTTCCACTCGCCCATGGTTACAGGCTCACAGTTTTCAGCGCCAAAGCGCACGCCATATTCAAAATGAGGGAATGAGGTTTTCTTCTTCATGTCCTTACTATACCATTGTATAGAGGCCCCCATCACCAATGAGTCGGGTTGCTCGGGAGCAAGGCTCTCGCCATATTCATCGCGACCTTCACGTCCCATAGCCCAATCGGCACCGGCTAAATAGCCTATGGTAGCGTCGCCTGTGCAGTCGCTAAAGAGAGGAGCGGTAAGTTCGGTTTGTTCGCCCGTCTCGATATGCTGGATAGTGACTGACGCAATGCGGTCTGCTTGCATCTTCACGGCTACCGCACGCTGAGAGGCATAAAGGGTAATGTTCTTTTCGGCCTCTATAAAGTCTTCCTTCTTCTGATCTTCATAGTAGTCGCCCGGTTGGGCATTGCCGGAACGCTCATGGCCAAACTCACGTATCATACGACCCAATCCCTGATTAGGCCCCATTTCGATGATACCGCCGAGATGTACACGAATCTCCGACGAGTTATTGCCGCCCAATACAGGACGGTCATTCACTAGTGCTACCTTACAACCTAATCGGGCAGCAGATGCGGCAGCACACATTCCGGCTATTCCCCCTCCTACTACCACAAAGTCGTATTGATGAGCGGGCACCGTCTGTTGTTGTCGCAGGCGGGTACGAAGTGCCGCTGTCTCTGCCGTATCCCAGGTAGCGGGTTGCGTGTTCGCATCGGTCGTAAGGTAAATGGCATCGCAACGACCGTCGAAACCGGTGAGGTCTTTCAGCGCAAGGGTGGTAGTCCCTGCTTTCAATACTGTCTTTCCGGCAAATTGCCATTGCCAGGAATTACCTGTATGTCCTAATGTAGCTTTCAGCAATTTGCCGCCTAAAGCCAGGCGGAATTTTCCGGGACCTTCGGCATCGGTCCAAGGTGAAGTCCAGTTGTAAGTACGGGCATATACGTAGTAAGTGCCCGCCTGGGGAATGTTGATTTCTGCCGTAGCATCCGCCACAGGGATGCCCATGCCATGTGCCATGAGATAGGGCGAACCCATTTGATCCATGAACTGCTGGTCGAGCACCCAGCCGCCTCGCTGGCTGAAGCTTTCTGCTTCGATGAGCAGTTCTTCGGCTACAGCCACAAGGCTACAGGCTACGGCTATGCATGTCAGTAAGATTTTTTTCATCACAGCACAGCGTTTTTATGATTATTGAATAGTTATATCTCCTACTTTTACCCAACCTTCAGCGGTTTGATACTCATCGCGGGCCGAGAGTAAGATACCGATAGCGTTCTCTTTGGTCGTATCTACCAATCCCACTGCCCAAGTGTAAGTACCTGCGGCTACATCGGTGAGTTTGATGTTACTAGTATAGGTTTTGGGCTTTCCGCTCATCCAGGTAGCAATGTCCGCTTTCTCTTCTATATAGATGCGGGCAGGCTTTTCTGTATTTTTATCAAGCAAAGCGATGGCCAATTTGTATTTGTCACCGTACTGCGGCAGATTGGTAGGGCAATACCCCCAACCCAGATTCGACCAACGGTGAGTAAGTGATACGTTGCTACCACTACGGGCTGTAGTAGGAATAGATAAACGGTCGGGATAGAGACGGTAACCACCTTCGGCTATAAACTCCTTTACCAAGTGGAAAGCAGTGTTAAACCAAGAGTGTGTTTCACCAGTATTCACGTTGGTAGCAAAACGAAAGTCCATCATATTGACATAACTTCCCTTAGCCTCATCATATTCTCCCTGACGCACTTCGGCAAAATTCTTATAACCGTCGCCGGCAATAGAACCACCGTGGGATGATTCCACCCAACCACCTTCCATAGTGATAGGTACAATGCCACGATAAGCGGCAGCGATGCCACGCTCCCAATCCTTATAATATTGCTTCATACCAAAAGCATCGTGACGCAGGCAGAAACCTTTGGCTACAGCACGTTTCACCAAATCGGCGGATATACCGGTATCAACATCACCAGATCCTTTGGTAGAAAGCAGGCATCGGTGATAGTTTATCATGATAGGCACTTTGGTGAAAAGGCGAGACATTACATCGGTAATCCATTCGAATACAGCTTGTCTAGGGCTCTCATCACCTGTAGAGTATTTCAGTGTGTGAGTTTCCCCCCATTTGCCCAAGCCAAAGCCGCTTACAAATTGAGTGACGTCGGGGTCATTGTATTTGGCAGCGAAAGCGGTGAGGAATGCTTCATACTCTTTCTGAAAGATGGGGTCGTCAGGATAAGGCGTCCATACGTCTACACTACCGGTAGTAGTGGTGAATCCTTCGGCACCGGCTTCTCTCACATACTCGGGACAGGCATTCTCATGCTTGTCGCGACTGTCACACACAAAGGTGAAGGCGAGTTTCAAGTTGCGTTCTTTAGCTCCTTCCACCAACATGCGGAAGCGCTCCGCCGGTTCGGTCTGTAGAGTTTCATCCCATACATATTTACCTCTTTCAGGATTGAAATGGCTCCAAAGACCACGTACATAGAGAGTATTGCCATAGTTGGATACTTTCACGGTGCCTTCGGACGACTCGAAATTGTCGTAGAGATCCCAGAAATTCATCATCATGCCACTTCCGATACCAGCGTAGATCACCCATCCACTCATGGGATTACGCAGCAGTTTGTAACGTTCAGGCTTAATGCTGACAGTAGTGTTACCTTCGATGTTCCAACTGTAGTCGGTTGTAAGGTCATCATCGTCTGAACAAGCAGTGCCTATAAAAGCCGTAGCAGCCAACAGGCACATCGACAAGGTCTTGATGCTGTTTTTTATTATTTTGTTCATAGAATATATGTCGTTAATTGTTATTGTTTAAAAGGTAGAATAAGAAGTGAAGTGATTGAAGCTTCACCCCTTATTCTGTTCAATTTTGGATTTATTTAATATCAAAGAGTACAGTGTTATTCTCTATATCCACTACTACATAGTTACAGCCTTCAGGGATGAGGAAGTAAGCGTAGCGGTTATCAGCTTGACCTGTTACAGCCTTTTCTACCTTGCCTGCTATTACTTTAGTATATCCATTGTGATCATTACGTTTAGCGTCAGCTGTAGATCCAACAAACCATCCGTTATTAGCATATCGTAAAGTGCTGAAGTTCACCCAACCTCTATAGGTCTCCTTATAATTATCTGTATATTCATCACGAGGCAATACATCACCTTTATAAACAAAGACTTTCGGATTGGCAAGACTCTGGATTAGGTTATACTTCACTTGACAGTACCACTGAGGATTTTTTATGATATCTTTAATTTCTTCAATTTCTTCGTCAGTACCAGGGTCTTTAGCAAAACTATTAAAACCACCATACATATGCAATACATTCACCTCTTGACTCCATGGGTTTATCTTCAACTCAGTATTATTGAACGATACGGTAAGCGGTTTCAAATCAGTAGCAGCCGAATAGATAGCAATGGTCTTTTCCTCCTTATTCAATACAATACGATAAGTCCCGTCAGCCGGAATAGTCCAATACTGCCTGTCTACTTTGCTGATAAGTGCTTGCCCGAACGTTACCAACTGACCATCTTCGATATCATGGTTATCTGCTACTTCCGGCACAATAGCCATCGATTGTTCGCCCTCGAAAGTAAGCGGTATGTAAAGGCTACCGGCTTTCAATTCACCGCGCCAAGCATAAAGTTGATCATTTTCGAGAGTTTGGGCTATCTCAATTTGTTCTTCACCTACAGCAGTACCCGCCAAGAACATTTGCTCAGCCTCAACTACCGCACCGGCTTCTACTATCTTCACAGTCTGCTTGCTCATATTCACAGTGATGCGATAAGTAGCCGCTGACGGAATCACCCACGAATTGGCTTCGGCGCGGTCGGATATAACACCTGTCATTTCACCTTTAGTTATAGGAGCATCGGCAGTTTCCGGTCCAATGGCATTCAACTCATCGGCATAATCAACAGGGAAGTTTATCTTACCGGCTACCAAAGCGCCTTCGTAACTATAAATCTTGTTTATCTCGTCTTTCAACGTCAACTTGATATTATCTTCGCCTACAGCGGAACCTCCCACATAGAGATTATCGGCTTTGTACTGCTTAGGACCATACGTTTTTATCTTTAACGTAGTCGTAGCAATATCAGGCACTATCAGACGGGGACCCTCAAAGTTGGCTGTTACAGTAAACAGTACTTCGCCAATGGTACTGGTGGTAAGTCCGAAATGGTCGACCAGTATTTTCTGCATCTCCTCGTTGGTGTACGAGCGAAAGAATTCTCCATCGTCATCAAACTCCTTGATATTCGTAGCCTCACTACCGATGAGCTGCATCTCGTATTTGTAAGTCGTGATATAATCCTCACCAAAATCGTGAGCGGTACTCCACTTCAGGGTGACCGCTGTTTCGTTGGGTTTGCTCTCATCGAGCTTAATAAATTCACCCGAAGGAGCCAGTTCAATCTCCGACTGATTGCGTGAGACAGTATTGTCTATATCCTCTTCGCACGAGGTAGCAAGCATGCTCATCATTCCCACAGCCACCACGCCAAGATTTCTATATAAATGCATTGTTTTCATATTCGTAATAATTTATAGGATTAATAACCCGGATTATTAGGTAACAAGTTGGGACACAACTCCACATCATGTGTAGGTAGTGGCCACAAATATTCACGTTCGGGGAAGATACGTTTAGCACCCTGCGAACAATAACCGGCATTGAAGAGAGCCGAAAAGTCAGCCAGACCATCTTCGTCAATTTGCGGAGTCTTTCCCCAAAACCAAAGATTCTTATTCACAATATTATTCAATAACTCCGTCGGATCGATAAGCATAATATAGTTGTAACCGTTCAGTGCTTTTTCTGCCAACTTCCAACGCATCAAATCCTGCAAACGTTGATTTTCCATAGCAAACTCCATGCGACGTTCTATACGCAAAGCGCGTCGTAGTTCAGTCTGGTCGGTAGTAGTCACGGCTGGATAGCTATCAGTCGCTGTTACATTCACTCCATAAGCACGAGCACGTACCATATTAATAGCTTTCAACACACTGTCATCAATCCGGTTCAGTTCTATCATAGCCTCAGCATAAATCAACAGTACATCAGCATAACGCATTATAATGTAGTCTTGCTCTACCTTTTGGTCTACTGTCCAACTAGCATCAATGCCTTTCTTCCACAGCAAACCCGTATATGAGCTATATTGATTCACGATACGAGTATCTTGATTGCTTTGTTTCTTACCTGTAGTATAATTCATCACGGTTTTAGCTGCAGGACTAGGGTCATATTCAAAACCACAATGTTCAGTGTTGAACTCAACAATAGTCATTATACAACGTGGGTCTCGATTCTTAAATGGGTTGTGCGGATCAAACAATGGAGATTCGTCAATAGGAAGTCCGTCAGTACAGAGGTATGCAGCGAAAAGATCCCATGAAGGATTATACGATCCATATCCCCCAGCATTACGAGGAAGAGCGTTTTTCACAATCCAAGAGTCAAGTATCACACTGTTTTCAATAGAGCGTGGTATTACAAATACCTTTTCATCATTTAATTTGGTACTCTGCCTGAAAAGTTTGGCATAGTCGGGCTCCAATGAATAAAGTTCAAGATCCATACAGTCTTTAGCAGCTTTAGCAGCTATTTCATAATCCCCCATATAAAGGGCAAAACGTGCTTTCATAGCTAGTGCCGCACCTTTAGTGGCATGAATATTTTCGTCCTGTCCATAGCTTTCGGGCAGTCTAGCAACAGCTTTATCGAAATCAGCATATACCAAAGGAATTACTTCCGCTTTAGGTCTACGACCACGCTGCAAAGCTTCAGAAATAGTGATAGTCTCTTCCTGATAAGGCACATCACCATAGAAAAAAATCAAATCCGCGTATTTACAAGCACGGCAAAAATACGCTTCACCAGCATAGCGGTCGTAAACTTCCTGTGTTACATTATCCTTCGCCTTATGAATATTTTCAAGCATTGTGTTGGCACGAGCAATCAATTTAAATGATTGTTGCCACAAAGCATATACTTCATACTGCTGGCCATTCATAGTTCCATCAAGTATAGTTCCACCACTTCCCGGATTACGGTTCGTTTGACGATAGGTAGTGTTATCTGACCATTGTTCGGACGAATTAAGAGGTTCTTGCCAATAACCCAAAATGTAAAATTCATTAGATGCCAAGCGCAATTCTGTTTCGGTTGTATACCATGACTCGGTATTACCTTGCGATTTAGGAACCAGATCCATGCTCTCACAGGCTGCGAGCCCCAAACACATTCCAGCTAATAATAATATTCTTGTTTTCATATTCTACTCCTAATTTATTTAAAAGTTAACTTGCAAACCCATTACTAAAGAAGTTGTAATCGGATAAGATGAGGCACCCATTTCAGGGTCCCACCCATCAGGGAAATTACTCAAACAGAAAAGATCACTACCACTTATATAAAAGCGGACACGGTCTATACCCGCTTTTTGTGTCCATGTTTCAGGAAGAGTATAACCCAATGTGAGATTCTTCAAACGGAAATATGAGCCGTTAAACATCCAAAAGTTAGACGTAGCATAGTTATTACTTTTCGATACATTCGAAAGACGGGGATACCTAGCTGACAAATTCTCTTCTGCTGTATTAAAAGGACTCCAATATTTACCTTCGATAATAGACGGAACGCTCCCATAATTATCACGTAGTGGCTGCACCATGGCAGTAGAAAGATATGAATTTTGCTTGCCGATGCCTTGAAAAGCAATACTGAAGTCAATGCCTTTGTAAGAAGCATTGAATGTGCCACCATATTGGAAACGGGGCAACGAATTACCTAAAGGTACACGGTCATACTCAGGACTGATTATACCATCAGGTACGCCATCCGGACCGCTGATGTCTCGATACTTCAAATCACCTACCGTAACGGTTGTACTCGTACGGGCTGAGTTATTCACTTCCTCCTGGGTCTGATAAATGCCATCACATACATAACCATAATATTCATTGAAAAGAACGCCGGCGCGCTTAATTTTACCATTGCTGATTTGCTCACCATCATTCATATAATCAATCTTTGAAAGGAAATCCGAGAAATTTACATTCACTCCATATTGGAGGTCGCCTATCCGATCATTCCATGCCAGTTCAATATCATAACCATGAGTAGACATTTTACCCGCATTTGTATTAGGGTTATTGTATCCCATGAAGTAGGGGATCTCAATTTTCAGTAACATATCCTTAGTTTGTTTCCAATAATAGTCAAAGTGGAACTGCAAACGATTATTGAAGAAATTTGCATCCAAACCAAAGTCTGTGCTAGTAGTGGTTTCCCAAGTAATATCTTCTACAGCCAATATAGCGGGACGAGCTGTTTTATCAGAAACAACACTTCCGTCAGCCATATAAAATAACGAATTGCCAAAACTCATCAGAGCTATATAAGGAAAGTAATCGTCACCAATACGTTCATTACCCAGTATACCCCATGAGCCGCGCAACTTCAAGAATGAAAGCCAGTCCCAATTAAGACTTTTCATAAACTTCTCTTCACTCATTACCCAACCTGCCGAGAATGAAGGAAAGGTACCCCAACGATAACCTTTAGCAAAACGCGAACTACCATCGTGACGTATATTAGCCTGAAACAAGTAACGATCAGCATACGAATAGATAACACGACCGAAAACAGAATTTGAAGTATATTCAGAACCTTTACCGCTATTAGTCTGAAAGTCTTCTGAACCAATATTGAGATAAGGATAACCGGTAAGTTCGTATTTATCACGTGCTGCAGTCAGTTCTTCATCTTTCATATAGTAGTTCTCAAAACCCGCCATCACAGTGAGATCATGACTGCCGAACGTTCCCATGTAATTAGCAATAACCTGACTAGTGACATGATAATCATCCTTACGGGTTTCCGTAAGCGAATTGGTAGTCCAAGTGCTACCGGAGTCAAAATAACCGCCAAATGTTTCGGGATCATCCGCTAAAGTATATCCACACGAATTTTTAAATGCTTTTTTCTTTTGATAATTAATAAAAGGAGATACGATACCCGAGATACTTAACCCTTTGACAGGTTTGAAAGTGAGCGAACCTTTACCAGCCACCTGAGTACTGTGAGCAACTGAATTACCACCAGCCACAAGCAGTCCGTAGGGATTTGAACCACTCTTACCCGAAGCCAGACGACCATCGTCCCACGTAGCGGGATAGATGGCAGGCATCTTACGCATGGTATCGAAAGGATCATAATTTTTAGTACTACTCTTAGCATGACGGATATTTACGTCTATTTGAGCACTGAGTTTATCGTTGATATTAAAGTCGTTGTTCGAACGAAACATATAACGCTGAAATCCACGACCATCGTAAAGCCCGTCCACCTCATCATACGAAAGAGTAGCTACCGACTTTACCGTTTTGTTACCACCCGATACGGAAAGAGTGTGAGTCATGCGGGGAGCACTCGACTTCAAAATCAAATCAGTCCAGTCAGTAATAGGATAATTATTAGGATCGACAGCATTATACTTTACCCAATTCTTTGTCTGATCGGCCGTATATTCCTGAAAAAAGCCACCGGTAGGGTTATCGTTGTACTTCAATTCGTTACTCATTTCCAGGTAGCGGGTAACTCCTACCATACCGGGTTGTTTGGTAGGAATTTCCCAACCAAATTCGGCATTGTACTTCAGATTGATTTTACCACTATCGTTACCGCGCTTAGTGGTAACAAGGATAACGCCAGCAGCAGCTTTTGAACCATAAATACTAGCAGCCGCAGCATCTTTCAATACCGAAATACTCTCTACATCATTAGAATTCACATAGTCGAGCGAACTTTGCACACCGTCTACTATCACCAACGGACTCGATTCACCCATCGTAGTAATACCACGCACACGGATAGAGGCGGCACCCGAACCGGGAGCCGAACTATTACGTGTCACCATCACTCCCGAAAGTGATCCCTGCAAGGCATTGGAAAGCATGGCTGTACGTTTGTTTACTAACTCTTCCCCTTTCACAGCCGCCACCGCTCCAGTGAGGTCTTTCTTTTTCACAGCACCGTAACCGATAACCACCACTTCATTAAGTGTCTTACTAGCTTCTTCCATAACGACAGCATACATATTCTTGCTATCTATCCGTACTATTTTATCCATATAACCGACATAGCTGATGAGCAGTTCGCTACCTTCATGAACATCTATCTGAAATTTGCCATCAAGATCGGTGATGGTGGCCACATCACTACCCTTCACACGAACCGTAGCACCAATCATCGGAAGTTCAGTAACATCAACTACCTGCCCTGAAATATGCTTTGTTTTTTTTACCTTAGTAGTAGGCTTTGGGGAAGAATTAACAGTGATAGTTACCTGACGGTTCTGAATGTAATACTTCAAATTAGCCAGCCGACACACCTCCGCCAAGATGGTGTCAATTGACTTTCCTTGCAATTCAATATTTACCTTATATTCAAGACGCTCTTTGACCGATTGGTCATAAACAAAAACATATTTGCTATGCTTCTCGATATAGTCGAACACTTGTTTCACTGTCGAATTTTCAGCTTTAAGAATATATATTCCATTTAGCTTCTCGAATGAAACAGTCGACGCACTAGAATAGACGGGGACAGATAGCAGTCCTGCCAAACAGAAAGCCTTTGCAAAGCTTGCCACCTTAGTTACGATTGTTTTCCGATTCATAATATTAAGATTAATAATTAGTATTTATTGTATAATGATTTGCGATGAATGCACCGTGCACCAGTCACTTTCCGATTTCGAGCGTACCGACTTTACACCATCCATCGAAAAGAAGATTCTTGTCAACTGCCATCTTCAAACCCGGTTGGTATGCCTTGGTAGTATCAACCAGTCCAATGAGCCACGTATAACTTCCTTTTTGAAGACCCTCCAGACTGATATTTGTGGTGTAATGACCATCACAGCCCTGCACCCAGGCAGAGAGATCAGCCTCCTCTGCAATCTGCTTTTTCACAATGCTATGACCGGTATCCATCAAAGCGATACAGACTTTATATTTTCCTTTCCACTGAGGAATGTTGGTAGGACAGTATCCCCAACCCAAATTACGCCAATTGTGCTGCATACTCACCAGTTCACCTTGACGAGCCTTATTCACGAAACTCACCTTAGTAGGATAGAGACGATATCCTCCCTCACGTACGAAACGATTTACCAAATCGAAAGAAGTATTAAACCATGAAGCTACTTCATCTCCTGTACGAAGATCCATCATATTGACATGAGCATTACGGCTTTCTTCATACTCACCCAAACGCACATCTTCCGAATGCCCTTCGCGATACTTGCCGCTGGGATCAATCCAGTAACGATGGTGTGCTCCGGTAATCCATCCACCCTCCATAATAATGGGTAGACGATAGCGGTAAGCACGGGCAAAATCTTTCTCCCATTGTTCATAATAACCGGTCATGCCGAAAGCATCGTGACGGATGATATATCCTTTGGCTATAGCCCTTTCGAGTAACCGTTTGCTATCAGGGTGTGGTTTTGCCCAACTAATAGTATCCCCCACCAAGCGATGGTAGTTTATCACTAACGGTACACGTTTGAAAGCTTTTGTATAAACATCGGTAATCCATTCGAATACTTCTTCTTTTTTTGAATAATCATTATATTTCACACCGTGTGCTTCCCCCCATTTACCAAGACCATAGGCATCAATAAAATCCACTTTATCAGGGTCGTCAAAAGCAACGGCAAAGGCTTGAAGGAATTTTTCGTATTTCTGTTGGAATACGGCATCGTCGGGATAAGGCGACCATATTTGGGAATTATTAGGATCCTGAAAACCCTTCGCACCGGCTTCCTTTACATAAAGAGGTGTATTCTGTCCCTGGTCGCGGCTGTCTACATTAATACGGAAAGCCAAACGCATTCCACGTTCACGCACCGAAGCAAGCAATTTATAGATACGTGAGTCCGGATCGTTCCATACATACTTTCCCTCTTTACTTTCAAGCATATTCCAATTGATGCGAATATAACATGTACCGGCGTAATCGCTCACACGAACAGTGGAATCCCCACCATTTACGGGCATAGCATCATAGCGTTGGGTCTGCCAAAAGTTTTCATCCCATGCACGTCCCAAGTACATTACCCAACCCGTAAGGGGATTTTTGAGTACAGAAGTAGTATCAGGCTCAAAACATACTGTTTGTTCAGGCGCCTTCACTCCTTTAGTTATAGCTGCTTGTGTATGTATCGAAAACCATCCACAGAGTATCAGAGCTGCTATAAAAAGCATAAATGTACGTAACAAAGTGTATTTTTTCATATTCTTCAATGGTATTAAAAAGCATAGCTTCTCCTTACGAAAAAGCGTATAAACCTCCTCTCCTTGCTATAAAGGCATTATAAATTTTGATAATAAGTTCTTATGTAATTATTTCATTCAGTACAACTAACTACAAAAGCAGTTACTTCTTCACTAAGTAGATCGTATCACCATGAACTTTCATACGGGTTTGCGTCATGGTTTCAATGGTTTGCAAAACTTCTTTCACACGATTACCAAGTATCAGCTTGCCATAAAGTTTATTAACCGATATCTTATCATCAGGCAGAATCGTCACTCCATAATAATGACTGAGTCGTTGGGTGACAGACTCTACACTTTCACCGGTCAGGCTAATCATACCCTGCATCCAACAAGTATATTCGTCGGTATTTACTAACCGCTTTTCAGCGAAACCACCCTCCTGCAAATTCACCATTTCATTCGGTTTCATACGAACCCGATCATTGTTTGTCGTTTTTAGTTCTACCGAGCCTTGAACTAATACTACTTGCGAATCCGAAGTATCGTAGTTGTTCACATTAAATCTTGTTCCAAGTACTTTCACTCTGAAATTATCCGAATGAACCAAAAACGGATGCTCTGCATCATGTGCCACATCGAAGTAAGCCTCACCTTTCACATATACTTCACGGCAATCGCCATCAAAACGTTTGGGGTAGCGTACAATTGTCCGCGAGTTGGCTACGATTTTTGTACCATCGACCAACATCAGTGTCATCTTTTCTCCAACAGGCACTTCCACCTCTTCGTCATATGAGTCAGCCATCAATTCTGTAACTTCCATGCGGGACAAACCGCCCATCGCATCCTCTGTAATTATATATTTTATACCTATTAAAAAAAGCAGCGTAGCAGCTACTGAGCCAATATACATCAAAACGCGTCGCTGCCTAGATTTACGTTCATGTTGATGCATTTTCAAAAAAGCTTTTTTCTTAATGCCGGAGATATCTATCTCGGCCGGGGTACTGTGTTCTATAAATGACTTCAACTTGATGTCACCCTGTAAATCCCCATATGTATAATCATTAATATCTTTATCCATCTTCAAATCTTTTTATCCTTTCAATATCTCTTTCCTTTTTATAATCTTCTCATGAGAAGTTCCCTTCTATTTATAAAGACGCAAATGTTAGATTTATCTATAGGTTGAAATTCTATTTTTTTCTTTTAGTGCTTTCTTTTTCTAAATCACCCGTCCACAAGTCTCTTTCTCAAAGCATTCATAGCATATCCTATATGATAATTCACCGTAGGTAGCGAGATTTGCAACATACGCGCAATTTCCGCATAAGGCATTTGTTCCAGTTTAGCCAAAAAGAATACATGCTTGCACTTGGGCGGCAAACTATTGATCGCTTCATTCAAGCATTGGAGTTCTTCGCGCGAAAGCATATCATCCATTGGAGTTTGCATATCAGGAAAAGAGAAATCTTGAAGCTCCTCAAAAGATATCTCTTGATTACCCTTTGCCTCCTTGCGCAAATAAGAGATTGACTTACGATATACAATCGTATTCAGCCAACTCAATATACTGGCTATTTCTAAAAGCGTCTTACGTAGTTTCCACACTTCAAAGAAAACATCGCCTACCACTTCTTCAGCCATTTCCTTATTACTAAGGATACCAAAGGCGTGGTAGTATAACTTCTTTGAATATCGGTTCATGAAACTATTAAAAGCTAGCTCATCCCCTTTGGAAATCAACAAAAGTTCTCTTTCCAAGTCTTCCATTTAATTAGATTACTATTTTATATATTTATAGGCGCAGAATTCTTGTATATCATATAGGTAGAGCTATATAATATTAACGTTCTTTATCAATAATAGAAGAAGCCATATCATTGCTTTGAAACGAAGCTTGATATAGCCCTTCTATACTCAACAGTTACAATCGGAACTGTATAAAGCAGATATTCTATTTTTGGCCTCCCTCTCTATCTCTCTATATATAAGGGAACAGATTATCTCACCATTTTGTAAATTTCATTGCCCGCCATCAAAAAAGCACCAACTCCATAAACCTCCGTCATGTCACGAGTCACTTTCTTCGGGTCAGCACCGATTTGCTGCACATAACCCAATTTCCCATTCGGTTCCACAGCCGAGACTAATGCCTTCCAACCTTTTACCAACACTGGAAGATAGGTTTCCTTATTCAATAAACCTTCGTTTATTCCATAAGCAATGGAATAGACAATGAAAGTAGTACAACTTGTTTCTGGTGATGGATAAGAGGCAGGATCCAAGAGACTGGCATGCCAGAAACCGTCCGGATGCTGCAATCCGGCAACACGGGTAGCCAGTTTTACAAACAATTCCGTATAGAATTTGCGGTTCTTATCTTTCTTGGGCAGTTCCTTTAATATTTCAACCAGACCACCAAGCACCCAACCGTTGCCACGTCCCCAAAAGACTTTCTTGCCATTGGCTTCGCGCTTATCAAAATAACGCCAGTCACGGTAGAACAAATTTTCTTCTTTATCGAACAAGTAATCATAAGTCGCTTTATACTCACGATTCATAAATTTGATATACTTTTTCTCTCCGGTCAGCATATACAATTTGGCATATACAGGGGGAGCCATAAAGAGAGCGTCACACCAAGTCCAACGTTCCAAGGTCTTTAAGTCTCCCTCCACCAGCTTGAAACTGCCTTCAGAGGGATGATTGACAATCCATTCCGTACGGGCGAGCGTAGGGATAATCATCGCTTCATCTTTGTACTTGCGGTATAAATCCAAAAAGGACTGTGAAACAGCGATGTCATCAGCATGATAAAACCGTTTGTCCGGCTGCCAACAATTCCGCTGCCCGATACGAGTCAGCCACTTATAATATGTATCATCATTGTCTTCTTTTTCAGCTAATTCCGCCCAATCCACCATGCCGACATAAAGAGCGCCTTGCGGCCAGTTCAAGTCGTCATGTTCAGGAGCGGGGTGTGGATTGGCAATCTGCCAATCCGCCACCTTTCGCATGATAGACTTAATTTCTGCTTTTTGAAAAGGAACTTCTGTTGCTTGTATAAAAGTTACACATAACAGAAACACTCCTAGTAAAAGTATTTTCTTCATTATATATTCATTTATTGATCACTAGGCAATTCAAATCAACTGTATTTTTCTTAACCGGTTGACAACCGAGCCTGTAAAAGATTCAAATTAATCCGTTAATTCTATCTTCACTTTCTGGTCTTTTACCTGAATATAGTACTCTCCAGCTTCCAGAAAACGTTTTCCATTTCCGTCTACAAAACCCAAATCACGTTCCAAATCTATGTCGAAACGGAAGATTTTCGTTTCTCCGGCTTTGATAGATTGTTTTTCAAAATACTTCAACTCTTTTACAGGACGTGTAATTGAGCAATATGGATCGGAGATGAACCAATGTACCGTTTCCAAACCATCACGTTTCCCCGTATTAGTAACAGTCACCTCGGCCGACAATTTCTCGCCGCGCTTTACTTTAGAAGCGGAAAGAGTAACAACGCCATACTTGAATTCAGTATAGCTCAGACCGTGCCCGAAAGGATACAAAGGATCACTTGTTATATCTTTATAGAATCCTTGATGACCACGTCCGCTTTTACGACGATTATAATAGATAGGAATCTGCCCATTTGAATAAGGGAAAGTCATAGCCAGTTTACCGGAAGGATTGATACGTCCAGACAATATTCCAGCCATTGGAAGCGCACCATTCACACCCGGCTGCCAAATTTCCAATATAGCATCCGAAATCGGTTCCAACCGGTTCAATTCCAACGGGCGTCCATTCACCAATACTAGCACGATAGGTTTGCCGACTTTCTTCAGCTCTTTTGCCAGTTCTTCCTGAATTTGGGGCAATGCAATAGAGGAACGAGAAGCATTCTCACCACTCCAAGTCATCATTTCGCCCAGACAAAGAACAACGACATCAGACCAACGGGCCGCTTCTAATGCTTCTTCAAAACCTTTTCGATTATCCCCTTGTGTTCTACAACCTAACGCATAACGCAGTTCAGCTTTTCCCACAAACTCGGTTGCCAGTCCGTTATAGAGCATTGCTACATCCGTATCTTTCCCATGTCCACACCAGGAACCTAACAAGTCCCATCCATTTTTTGCCATGGGTCCTACTACGGCAATCTTCTTTTTATCTGTCAGTGGTAATATCTGATTCTCATTTTTCAATAATACCATGGATTCAGCCGCAAGCTGGGCGGCAATATCCATGCTTTGCGGACGGAAAAAACGTTCTTTCTCACTTGTAACCGGAGTATAGGGACGTTCAAACAAACCTAAACGGAATTTCACTCGCAAAACACGGCGGACTGATTCATCCACTTGAGCCATCATTATTTTTCCTTCTTCAACTAACTCTTTCATATGGCGGTCGTAAGCATGAGACATCATATCCATCTCAAGACCTGCATTGAAGGCATACACTGCTGCCTCTTTTTTATTAGCTGCCAGTCCCTGATTTTTCAGTTGCTCGATTGCTCCCCAATCGGAAACGATAAAGCCATCGTGTCCCCAACGTTCTTTCAGAATTTCCGTCATCGTATAGTGATTGGCAGATCCAGGGATACCACTGATATCATTAAAAGAACTCATCAGAGTCGCTGCACCCGCTTTCACGCCCATTTCATAAGGGAGCAGATAAGTATCCCAAAGAGTTTGTCTAGAGATCTCGGTATAAACATAATCACGTCCGGCTTCGGAAGCGCCATAACCGATATAATGTTTCAAACAAGCCGCTATACGGTCTTCGGCAGACATATCATCTCCTTGATAACCACGCACCGATGCAGCAGCAAATACCCCATTCGTATACGGGTCTTCACCGTATCCTTCGGCAACACGTCCCCAGCGGGGATCGCGCGCTACGTCAATCATCGGTGAAAATGTCCAGTCCACCCCCGACATACGGGCTTCTTGCGCAGTAACTGCACACGCTTTTTCTACCAGTTCAGGATTCCAAGAGCAAGCCTGTCCCAGAGAAATAGGATACACAGTACGAAATCCGTGAATGGCATCGTAACCAAAAATAATAGGAATGCCCAAACGAGATTCTTCCATAGCCTTCTTTTGCACATTATTACGCAAAGTAGGATTGGTATCGTAATAAATCAACGAACCAATTTCCGCCGGAACTTTTTTAACCTCTTCTCCTATATTATTCACATTGTTATTCCGCCCCATGGTATATTGATTCAGTTGCAGAATTTTCTCTTCCAAAGTCATGCGTGACAACAAATCATCAACCCGTTTTTCAATCGGTACTTTGGCATCCTTATACAAAGGAATACTTTTTTTATCTTTTGCCGAAAGGGCATATGTTACTTCCAACAAGCATAAACCGAAAATTAATACTTTTCTTTTCATTATGGTTTCATCGATTAGTTATCATTTTTATTTTTCAATTGATTTTAAACTTATCGTACGGAAACCTCAAATAACTTCAACCATCCAGCAGATGTTACATTATTTTTCACAGCAAGACGAATTCCAATTTCATTCTGTTTAGTTGTGTCAACAATACCAACAGCCCACATGTATTTACCAGCCCTCACACCTTTAATCTGAGTTGTAAACATATAGGATTTAGCCGTACCTTTCACCCAATCACAAGCTTCCGGTTCTCCATCAACAAATACATACTCTGGTTTATCATCCTTAACATCCAATAAAGCAAAAGCTACTTTATATTTATTCTTCCACTGGGGAATATTCGTTGGACAATATCCCCAACCAGAATTATTCCAACGATGTGCTATTTCAATCTGCTTACCATTAGAAACGGTTGTAGGTAAAGAAATCCTATCAGGAAACAAACGGTAGCTTCCTTCTGTACTAAACTGTTTAACCAAATGGAAAGCTTCATTAAACCATGAATAAGTTTCTCCATTATACAAGTCCGAATTATAACGTAAATCCATCATATTAACACATGCAATTTTAGCCTCATCAAACTCACCTTGACGTACTTCTGCATAATTGGCATATCCATCTCCCTGAATCGAGTTTCCGTGAGAATTTTTCACCCAGCCGCCTTCCATTACTACAGGAACGAGATACTTCCACTTGGCTATAAAATTGCGTTCCCAAGTAGAATAATAAGTTTTCATACCAAACGCATCGTGACGTAATGAATATCCTTTAGCTACTGCTTTTCCTATTAATCTTTCAGTATCTTTATCATAGTTATTGCCGTCCCATTCTTTACTTGTACCTATCCAACGATGATAATTTACAAACACAGGAACTTTATCAAATACTTGAGAATATAAATCTGTCACCCAATCGAAAACAGCCTCACGAGTCGGCAGCTCCGGTTTTCCCAACTCACGCACCTGATAGTACCATACACTATGATACTCTCCCCATTTTCCAAATCCTGAACCACTTACAAACTGTACTTTGTCGGGATCATTAAAATCCTTAGCCAAAGCCCTGATAAATTTCTCATAATATTTCTGGAAAATAGGATCATCCGGATAGGGAGACCATACTTTTACTGAACCTGTTTGTGTCTCATATCCTTTCGCGCCAGCCTCTTTTACAAAATTCGGAGTAAAATTATAGTGCTTATCACGGCTATCCACCACAAAAGTAAAGGCCAATTTCATATTTCTTTGCTTAGCTCCCTCTATCAACATCTTCAGTCGCTTAGCCGAAGGGGTATCACAATCGGAGTTCCATGCATATTTTCCTTCTTCAGGATTAAAATCAGCCCAGGCACCACGAAGGTATAAGGTATTTGCATAATCAGAGACCTTTACGGTGCCTTCCGATGACGGAAAATTATCATAATCCTGCCAGAATGTGGAAGATAAACCATCACCAATACCCGCATATAATACCCATCCGGAAAGAGGATTATGCAAAATGATATTTCGATTCTGCTTTACCGTGACAATGCTGTTTCCAGGAATAGAAGTATCTTCTACCAAACCATCATTACCATTATCACCTCCTTCTTCATCATTATCACTGCCGCAAGCGACTAATGATATAGCCATAGAAAAAATAAGCCCACAACTTATTTTTCTCAAACTGCACATATTTTGAAAATTAATCTTCATACCTATAGCTCTTATTTTTTTATACTTACTTTCGACAATTTTAACCAGCCCGAATCCAATATATCCCCTTTGGCGGCAATATCCAGCCCTATGAGATCTTTATTACTCCGGTCAACCAAGCCCACAGCCCAAACATAAATACCCGTTTCAACTTTGGACATATCCGGCTCAAATACATATTCAGCGGGACTTCCTTTTATCCACTTCGATAAATCAGTATTCGTATCCACAAATGTATATCGCACCTCATTCGTTTCAGAATCGAGCAAAGCGAAAGCTACTTTATATTTTTGGTTCCATTGCGGAATATTAGTAGGACAGTACCCCCATCCCAAATTGTTCCAGCAATGTTTAATAGTCGGAGTTGTTTTTTTAGAGACTTCTAGCGGCAAAGAGATTTCACTGGGATAGAGCCTATACCCCCCTTCCCGAAGGAATCGGCGTACTAAATCAAAAGCATCTTTAAACCAGGACTCTGTATCACCAAAACGGAAATCCATCATATTGACATGTGCCTCTTTGCTGTCATCAAACTCACCGCGTCTTACGTCCTCGTGTGAATCCTTGCGATATCCTCTAGGATCCTGCCAATAACTATGTGATTTGACAATCCAGCCACCTTCCATAATAATGGGGCAGATATTACGATATTTTTTTGCGAACCTACGCTCCCAACTGCCATAATAGGTTGTCATGCCAAATGCATCATGACGCAATGAATATCCTTTCTTGATTGCTTCTTCCAACATTTCTTCACTGTCAGCAGCAAAATGTTCATCATCTACCCAATCTTTTCCCGCACCAATCCATCTATGGTAGTTAATTACTACTGGAACTTTATCAAAAGCTTGAGAATATATATCTGTCACCCAATCGAAAACTGCTTTCTTTGGAGTATCATCACCTGTTGAATAAATCATTGTATGATATTCTCCCCATTTCCCAAGTCCGAATCCATCTATAAATTCAACTTTCGAAGGATCGTTGAAATCTTTAGCCAGGGCCTTCACAAATTTAGTATAGTACTTCTGAAAAACTGAATCGTCAGAATAAGGTGACCATTTACCTTTATTCATAAATCCTTTTGCACCGGCATCTTTTACAAATTGAGGAGTAAATTCTGTTCTCTTATCACGACTGTCAACTACAACACGAAATGCCAAACGCATATTCCGCTGATAAGCTCCTTCAATATATGCTCTTAAATTAGAATCAAATTTCCAACCATATACATCTTCCTGTGGATTAAAATCTGTCCAACTAGCGCGAATATAAAGCGTATGAGCATAATCTGTCACACTAACATTGTGTCCTAATTCAGGAATATACATATGGTCATACTGTGCCCAAAAATCCGCAGCATCCACTCCCATACTTGCATAGAGCACCCATCCTGTAAGCGGGTTATGAAGAATACGCAAAGAATCAGGCTGAATCGTAACTATGTTATTCTCCGGTAGTTCCTTATCAAATGAAACGGCTGAATTCTCGTCTCCGAAAACAGGAGATAAAAGGAACATAAACAGACAAAGAGACACAATTACTCTATAATAACTAATCTTTCTTATAACCATACTACTAATTGTTTTTTAAAGAGTGCTATATCATTGTTCTCTTTATTCATATAAAAATCACGAGATTGATATAGCACTCTTAATTTTATCCTGCTTGATTATCTCTTATCAAAGAAGACTGTCAGTTCTTTAATATCTAATTCTATGTAATTAACTCCTACAGGTACACTAAAGAAGGCATAGCGGTTGTGAGATTGCCCTCCGACTACAGTCTGTTTCTGATTGTAGTCACTCTCTGCAATATCAAGGCAACCGTCATAAGATCCTCTGATGGCATCTGCTGTTGAGCCAAAGGTATAGCAACCTGCACTTTGCGGTCCGACTTTAAAGTTCAATCCACCCGGATGTGCATTTCCATCTTTGTCTTTAATGGAATTCTTTCTGGGTAACTCCGCTCCTTTGTATATAAACAAATAAGGATTTGCCAAACTAGGTGTCATAGAATGAGCCATAGTGAATCCTGTATCACCAGTGCCATCTTTAGCCCATCCATCGTATGGTCCCCAAATAAAGACTCTTTCAATAGTGGTAGTCACCGTATTATTGTTCCATGTCCACGAAACAACCATTGGTTTAGGATCTGTTTCGGGGGAGTAAATCGTAACCTTTTTAGTATTTATGTTAATCACAATACGATAGACACCCGCAATCTTAATATTCCAATGATAACCAAGCGCAGCTGTTTCCGGACTCATTGTCGAGATATTCATTGCTGTACCATCTGTAAAATCGCCTGATTCTTCCGGAGCAATAGCCATATCTTTCTGTCCATTAAACAAGATCGGGAAATAAATAGTACCTGGTTGCAGTTCTGCATGGAACGCATATTGATTTTCATCTTCTATCGTGCGAGTCATCTCTACATCTGCGCTAACACAAGTTCCGGCAATATAGATTTTATCAGCTTCTATAAAATTACTAGCCAAACCTATAGTAACGGTACGTGTTTCAAAATCTACCACTACACGATACCGCCCATCTTCAGGAATCACCCAATATCCAGCATTATCTATCCCCTTAATTTTAGCTTCCATTGCTCCATCAGTAATCTGTTGTTCTGCAGCAACTGGTGAGATGGCATTAATCTTATTTTCATCTTTCCAAACAATCGGGAAGTGAAGATTACCTGCCTTCAAGTCACAAATGGAAACATAACGCTTCGGCTGACTTTCCATTGGCAAGATTTCAAGATCTTCACCATCAACAGCTGTGCCTGACATATAAAGATGGTCTGCTACAAAAGTCTTTTCAGAATACATCTTTACTTTTATAGTAACTGTAGAAACTTCCGGTTTTACAAACTTAGGCCCTTCTACAGAACCGATAATACGGGCTTGTAACTTTACTAAATCACCAGGCTGCTGCTTCCACTTTGACACCAATAAACTCTGCAATTCTTTATGAGTATAACTTTTAGAAAAATCATCATCAATATACTCCCTTATCATTGTGTTTGTTCCAAAACTGTTATTTTCCAGATCCATTTTATAAAGATAGGAAATATAATAGTCAGAGCCTATTGGGTCAGCTTCCGTCCAGTTTAACGTCAATGCAACCTCATCTGGGGTATCTTCCTTGAGTTCTATTTCATAATCAGAAGGAGTAAGAACTAAACTTGTACGATTGTCGAGCGAATTAGTAGCATCGTCATCATCATTGCATGCTACTATGAAACACGAAGCGAGTGTCAGGAAGAAGAACCGTAAAAGGTTCTTCTTAAATATATATCCGTTTTTCATATCTATATTCAATGTATTAATATTATAACTATTTATTGGTTCCCGACGGTCCAGTCAGGAGTTTGTACCAAATTCCAATTCTTATCAATATCGTCCTGTGGAATAGGCCACCAATAGCTTATAAATTTACGTGTCTGATATACTGTACGAGTATAATATTTATTTCTATAGTCCGCATCGGATACTTTAATATAAGCATTCATGCCATAAAAATCACCATCCAATACTTTCTCGGCTAATTTCCAGCGACGCAGATCATTAAAACGAAGTCCAGATTCACAATTCAATTCCACACGCCTTTCTTGACGAATTAACTCGCGCATTTCTACAGGATCTGATGGGGCTGTTATCTTGCCTTCTTCAGCTGAAACACTATATTCGGGAATACCCGCACGCTCACGAATCAAATTGACATATTTCAAAATCTCATTTTGATTAGCAGTATAAGTCCCCTTCTCAATGCTATATTCATTCAACGCCTCAGCATAACTTAAATAGATTTCTGCCAAACGACATAGTGCACCATGACGATTTTTATAATCTCCACTGCCTTCTTTGGGATTTGCAGATGGATCTACCCTCTTACGTACCAGATAGCCACTCCATGGGGCATCATGAGAAGGGCCACCGTCTTTACCATCCATATAAAAATCAGTATTTCTCTTACCTCCAATATGCCATTGTTCATTATGCAATACTGAAATATAAAAGCGAGGCTCCCGGCCACAATACATTTTATATGTATTAGCATCTACAACTACATTCTCATCTTTATTACGGTCTCCTTCGGAAGACCCATACTCCCATTTTGTAGAATAGGTTTCTTTTTGTGTACTAAAGCCTGTCTCTGAATAATCAGCATCAGGATTAATTTTAGGAGAACCATCCGAATTATAACCTAAAATAGGTCTCTGCCCGTTTCTCATAAAAAAAGCATCAACCAAAGATTGGGTTATTCCGATCGCTCCCACTCCATTAATACCCAAACCTCGTGGGATACAGTTCTTATCATACCATCCACCGGAATCCATTGTACGAACAAACAATAACTCTCTGTTGGCTTCGTTCCATCTCTTCATCACTGCATTCTGATAAGAAAGGAAAGGATCAATATCACCATTATCCAAATATTCATAATGCAAATGATAGCCAGCGGCTTCCGCCTCATCGATAACCAGTTTACAAGCATCTACTGCCCTTTTCCATCGTTCCGGATCATGTACAGAATTAAAGATAGGGGTTCCATCAATGTTTTTTATATTCGCCAATGCAGGATTACCATTCACCAAGTCACTGGCAGCAAATAATAACATACGCGCACGCATTGCCAAGCATCCGACAGAAGTTACACGACCATATTTCTTATCTTCAGTTTGAGTGGCGGGTAATTGTTTTGAAGCTTCTAACATTTCCTGATCTGCCCAATCAATTACATCATAAAAAGGCTCTTGTTTCAACATCAAATCATCAGCCGAAGTACTCTCACTAGCCTCGCGAATAATAGGGACTGCACCATAAGCTATAGCCATCATTGAATTATAATAAGCTATAAAGAAACGACATTCTGCTTTCATAAAGTCTACTTCTTCAGCCGGTACAGCCTCTAGTGGATGAGCATGTTTAATAAACAAATAAGCAGAGCGGATATATTTTGGATAATTATTCCAATAAGTAATTACTCCAGGACTGTCTGCCGTCCAGTTACCTTTTTGATACTGAATGGCTTTAAATCCTTGTGCTTCCCAACCAACCGAAGGAATCAATTCATCAGCTATGGCATCTGGACCATCATAGGTATAATATTCTGGTAGGCCGCGATAAATATATGCCAGCCAACGTTCCATATTCTTTTTATTCTCAAATACTGATTCTAAGTCCAACTGATCGTCAGGTTGCTTATCCAAATAATCAGAACAAGAAGAAAAGACAAATATTGTAATAATACTTAATGCTATAAATTTTAATATGCTATTTTTCATATGCGCTACTATTAGAATTTAATTTCAAAACCTGCAGATAACGATTTCATAATCGGATATGCAGCCCCCGTATTATTTTCTACTTCCGGATCCCACAAATCAAATTTTGAAAATGTTAAAAGATTTGTTCCTCTCACAAAAAAACGAATGCCTGATATTACTGTAGTATTTCTCCACAAATTCTTTGGCAAAGAATAACCAAGTTCAATGTTTTTTAAACGTAAAAAACTCATATTCCGCAGCCACCACGTAGATGGTTGGTTATTATTACTATTTATACCATCATCCAAACGTGGATAAAATACATCCTGACTTGGATTGTCTACAGTCCAACGATCATTTGCATTAGTAAACATATTGCCTGTCACTCCTCTATTGGCACCCGGAATAATGCTTGATCCTAATATATTCCAACTACGGCCTATTCCTTGAAAAAGAGCTCCAAAATCTAGATCCTTGTATTTCATATTCAGTCCAAAGCCATATACTATCTCCGGATCTTTTGTTCCTCCAATTGGAGATTTATCAAATACATCTACTTTACCATCACCATTGACATCTCTGTATCTGATATCCCCCGGACGTAATTTACCTACAAAACTTTGAGTCGGAATTCCTTCTTTCAGTTTACCTGTACTTACGTCTTCAAAGTCGTCTGCCGTAAACAAACCTTCTGCTATATAGCCGGTTAATTGTCCTACCGGATGTCCTGTTTCAGCACGGTTAGTACCAACTACCGCACTAGGTTCATCCTTTTCTGTTATTTCATTATGAGCATAGGTAAATGTTCCCATTAAGCTGACAAATAAATCCTTGCCAAACTGTTTATTAACATTTAAAGAAACTTCTACACCCTGATTAGTCACTTTTCCAAAATTCTTCCAAGGCTGCTTCATAAATCCAGCTGTCATTGGAACAGACTCACGTGGCATAAATATATCTTTACGGCGTTCATCGAAATAGTCTAATTGCAAATCAATCATACCATTCAGGAAACCTAGCTCAACCCCCAAATTCATCTTATTAACAATCTCCCATGTCAAATCTTGTACTGCAAACTCGCCTTC
Organism: Bacteroides sp. NSJ-39; assembly: GCF_014287315.1. NCBI lineage: Bacteria > Pseudomonadati > Bacteroidota > Bacteroidia > Bacteroidales > Bacteroidaceae > Bacteroides > Bacteroides sp. NSJ-39. The sequence continues at coordinate 120,819 of NZ_JACOOB010000003.1, forward strand.
TGCCATACCAGTTAAGCCATAACTGCTATCCAATCCCCATTTATACATGTTTAATGTCTCATAGTCATCGGTAATTGTAGAGAGGTATGCAAAACGGCGTCCACCTAAATTAGCATTACCTACCTGACCATAGGATGCACGTAATTTCAATTTAGATATGACTTTACGCAATGGTTGCATAAATGCCTCTTCCGATACAATCCAACCAATGGCTCCTGAAGGAAAAAAACCATAGCGCTTACCTCTAGCAAAATTTTCAGAACCATTATAACCAAAATTAAATTCACCTACATATTTACCTGCATAGGTATAAGATGCACGTCCAGCCAATCCCTGATTACGATATGGCAACTTACTTCCATCATCATAATTACGACGATTAAACAACAACATTGCAGCAACAGCATGTTTATCAGCAAATGTGCGATCGTAAGATAGAGTAGCTTCCATATATACACTCTTGTTCCCATAGTCACCACTTTTTGAATAGTCCAAGAAATTTGTACCATTGGATTTTGATGCTATAATCAAATTACCTTCATCATCACGTCCAGTTGCAGGTACATAATAATCTGGTGTCTTCCCACGAGAAACTGTACCTGAAGAAAACCTATCAAATGAGAATGTTCCTTTTAGTTTCAATCCAGGAAGCAAAAATTTCAAATCTTGTTCTACCGAAAACAATGTTTCGATCTTACTGTCGCTTTTTCTTTTATATCCACTTTGAGTAGCCCATGCCCAAACATTTGGTTCTTCTGTTGCCGGAATCTGTCCACTAGAATACTGTGCAGGGAAAGCATGCGGAACAGCAACAAACGCTTTCTGAAAAATTTGAGATATATCTTTCGTTGTAGAATTTCTATCTTGCAAATATCCACCAATATTAAAACGCAATTGCGTAGTTGGACTTAATTTCAGATCCACATTCGAACGCACATTATAACGTTGCAATTTAATAGTAGGATCCCAATCATAGCTTTTATCACGTTTCAAAATACCACGTTCATTATACGCAGCAGCAACAAAAGAATAACGTAATGTCTCTGTGCCACCAGATATATCGACTGTTACACGCTGATTCGAAGCATAATCATTTGTAATTGCATCCATCCAATTCACGTCTGGATATAAATCCGGATCATAACCTGAACGGGTTTTTGCAATGCGATCCGTATATTTAGGTTGTTGCCCTGTATCAATCAAGATATCATCTAAAACCTGCATATAATCCGCCGCACCCAAATACTCGGGAAGTTTAACCGGTTGTGTAGCGGCAAATTCAGCCTTTACAGTCACACGAGGTTTACCAACTTGTCCACGTTTCGTATTAATTAAAATAACGCCATTAGCTCCCCGTACTCCATAAACAGCACTTGCAGCAGCATCTTTCAACACAGAAAAAGATTCTATTTCTTCAGGATCAATATTATTCAAATCACGTTCTATACCATCAATCAAAACCAATGGGTTTTGTCCGGCATCCTGAAATGTACTAATACCACGAATCCAGAAAGAAGAGTTATCATATCCCGGCTCACCAGAACGTTGAACAGCTAATACACCGGCAACTGTACCAGCCAAATTATTACTCAATGAACGACTAGTAGACACTTTCAATTTTGCCGGTTCAATTGTGGTAATAGACCCTACTACAGATTCTTTCTTTTGTGCACCATAAGCTACTACCACCACCTCATCCAATTGGCCTACATCCTCTACCATTTGTACATTAACAACCTTTCGGTTATCAACAATTTCCTCTTTAGGCACAAAGCCAATATAACGGAAAGAAAGTACTGACTTTCTCGTAGGAACCATAATGCTATAATTACCATTCATATCCGTTAATGAATGCACTGTAGAATCATTCTTCAAAATGATTGTTACACCAATTAGCGGCTCTCCTTTTTCATCTGATACGTTACCTGTTACCTTAATACCCTTTTGCTGTGCAGTTTGCTGCACTTTAGGAGCTTCTGGGACCGAAATCGTAATTTGCCTTCCCGACATCTTATAATTCAGCCCTGTCTCTGAAAACAATTCTTTCAACACAGCATCTATTTTCTTATTGGAAACTGAAATGGAGACTTTATTATTCAGATTTTTTTGAACATTCGCTGAATAAATAAAAATGTACTTACTATGTTTTTCGATATAATCTAAGATATCTTTAACTGTGGTATTCTCATATTGTACCGAGAACAAATCTTCTTCGGAATTCCATCGGATAGAATTAGTACCGAACGAAGAACTAGGAATCATAAAAAAGACGTTTATAATACAAAAAAGCTTAAGTCTTTTTTGTAAGTGTAAAAAAATACTTTTCTTTACCATAAAAATTTCTTTTTAGGTTAACAATTTTGGATTTATTGATTTAACTAAGGAATTACTATCGGGTAAATACGGCAATATTTATCCGATTTTTTGTGTCATGATGATAATCTGTTCCTCATAGGCAAGCATATTTAAAAGATTAATTAAAAAGTTATTATTTATTCAAGTATATACTAGTATCTCTTTTTTCTATCGTAAATGGCAATGTTTGCTGAATACATTCAATCACCTCATCTATATCATCTTTCAAATCTAGTTTTCCATAGACCTTCTCACTACCTACCAATGGATCACATTGTATGGATACACCATAATAAATGCTTAGCTTCTGAATAATCTGCGATAAAGTATTGCCATTCAACAGCATAATTCCATCTATCCAACTAATATATTCAGCTACATCCACTTGCTTCTGACAGACAATTAAACCTCCTGCTATATTCAATAAATCATGTGGAGCCAATTGTGCCTTCTTCTCATTCTTATCAGTTACTTCTACTGATCCTTCTACCAATACAATATTGGTCGCACTTCCCCGATAATTGGAAATATTAAACTTTGTACCAAGTACCCGTAATTTAAAATCCTCAGATTCAACAATAAAAGGATGTTTCTTATCATGAGCAACCTCTAGAAAAACTTCCCCTTGAGTATATATCTTACGAATGTCACCTTTAAAACGACGAGGATAAACAACTTTAGACTGGGAGTTTACCACTAGACGAGTCCCATCTGACAGCTCTATTCTAGCCCTCTTACCTGAGGGAACAATCAACTGATTATATTCTTGTTCATCTTTTACCTTTTCTTCTTTAATAACCTGAGAATTAACCGCAACTTTTCCTTCCTTTGAATACTTAATAAAGGCATCTTCATCTAAGTTCAATTGTTCTTTAGCAGTTATCAGAGTTACTTCATCAACAGACTGGCTATCTAGACCTTCTGCAATAGCTTGTAAGTCTAAATCAACAACAGTTTCTAGATTCATAAAATAAATAGTTGATATACAAATCAGAATAGAAGCAGCAATAGAAGCGGAAGTTATCAACAAATAGTTCCGTTTGCGCTTCTTTTCGCTTTTTTGTATTTTCATACGAGTTCTCTCTATAATGGAAGAAGCATCAATTTTCTCTTGTTCGCAGCTTTCCCAAAAGAACCTCAGCGTCTCACCTTCAGGCATAGTGGTAAAATCATCCTCAAGTTTTTCCTGAGAATTCAACTTACCAAATAAATTTGCAAGGCGAAAGTATTCTTTCAAGTTCATAATCTTTTTTAATGTTGTTCTATAATTAAAGACGCAATTAAAAAAAGAATCTCCTAGTTAAAAATGAACTTTTTTCTCATTTCATATAAAAAAATATATAAAACAGATTTGCCTCACGAATAATCTATTGATAATCAAATAAATAAGGCAAGAATAAAAATATTATTCTCAAAAGCGAATATTTAGTTTCTTAGCAATTTCTTCCAATGCAAAAGCTATATGATTATTTATAGTCTTCACGGATATATCTAATAATGCCGCAATATCTTTATAAGGTAGGCCTTCTATTTTTGCCAAGAAAAAAACATGTTTACATTTCGGTGGTAACTGTTGAATAGCATTGTTTATTTTCTCCATTTCTTCTCTGCTAATCATAGCCTCATCCGGTGATTGGATTGGGGCAAATATAAAATCTCCTATATCATCAAGCAATAAATCTGCCTTTCCCTTCTCTTTTCTCAGATAAGAAAGAGCCTTCCGATAGGTTATTGTTTGTATCCAAGCATTCATATTTTCTATGCCAGCCAAAGTTCTTCTATTTTTCCAAACTTCAAAGAAAACATCACTTACAACCTCTTCAGATGGCTCCTTTTGGCCAATCAAAGCATAAACATAGTGATATAAACGTGAGGAATAATATTCCATAAAACGGCAAAAAGCCGCTTCATCACTGTTTACAATTCTGTCTATGTCATTACTTTCAAGTTTCACGGAAGTGTTTTACAGATTACTTCTAATTAACAAAATTGTGCCAAATATAGTAGTATATTAGGAAATATAAAAATAAAAATCGAATTAAAAGTTATCAATTATAGAAAAGTATATACAATAAATATTACAAAAGTCTTTTACTCAAATATCGCACCGGATACCATACAGAAAGAAAGCCGACCGTTAGAACCGTCACAAAGATAAGTAGCACATCCCAAGCGTGAACACTCACAGGATAGGCATCCACAACAAAAGTACCACCGCCACCACCTAATGAGATAATTCCGAATTCCTGTTGGATGAAACACAAAAGCAACCCTAAAACAATCCCGGAAACGGCACCGAAAAGAGAAATAAGACGACCTTCGAATAAAAAGATACGGGAGATCAGTTTATCATCCGCTCCTAAGCTACGTAATGTTACAACATCATCCTTCTTGTCCAAAATCAACATAGAAAGAGAACCGATTACATTGAAGCAAGCAATCATCAAGATAAAAGTAAGGAATAAATAAGAGATCAATTTCTCGATCTCCATGATACGGAAAACATCCGCTTGCTGCTGATAGCGGTTCTGAACGATAAAATCATTACCTAGTATTTTCTCAATTTTGGCTTGTACAGATGAAACATTTGCACCAGGCTTCAATTTCAATTCTATAGCGGAAACCTCTGTTGTATAATCCAGCAGTTGACGAAGAAAATCAAGAGAGGTAAGAATATACTTTCCGTCATATTCCTGCTGATTAACAACGAAGACAACTCCGGGAGAATAAAGATAATCACGATTAAAGGAAGCACCCGGATTTGCCATATTTACTTTAGCATTCCGTTTGGGTAAATACACTTGAAGAGGATCAACAAATTGAAGTCCCGTACCCAAGGTTGCCACCAACTCTACCCCCATCACACCGTAATTCACAATAGAATCATGAAGAAGAAAATCACCGGCTCCATAGAGAATACTATCAATGGCTGTCAATTCTTCAAAATTATCCTCTACCCCCTTTAGAACAACCATAGCTTGACGGTCTTTATATTGTACCATCGCATTCTCTTCGAGAGTTTCTGTAAATACATCTACTTCAGGAAGCAGGCAAACTACGCCAATCCGTTTGTCCTGACCATCAAAGACTTTCCCCTCACGAACAGTAATTTTTAATTGCGGGTCGAATGCTGTAAAAAAGCTGGCTACCATATCCTGAAATCCATTAAAAACAGAAAGCGTGCAGACCAATGCAAGCGTAGCAAGAGCTACTCCGCACACAGAAATGCCGGATATGATATTAATGGCATTATGTTTCTTCTTCGAAAAAAGATAACGCCGGGCTATATAAAAAGGAAAATTCAACTCTGCAACAAATTATTTCATTTCAGCAAAGAATCAATCTTCTCAATATAATCCAATGAATCATCCACAAAAAACTTCAGTTCCGGAATAATACGTAACTGATGGCGTACACGGGTTCCAAGCTCATAGCGAATGGTCTTCATATTATCATTGACATTCTTCACTATTTCTTCTGCCTTCTCGGACGGAAAGACACTAAGATAAACACGGGCTATACTCATATCCGGGCTGATACGAACAGCACTTACAGATACCAGAACACCCGGCATTGCTTTTGTCTGAAGCAGAAATATCTCACTAAGCTCTTTTTGCAACAGTCGAGATATCTTATTCTGTCTAGTTGTTTCCATAAATCTACTCCTTTATTTCTTTCTTATAATCGTTAACCCATCACGTAAGGGCAATATCACTTTCTCCACCCGCTCATCTTTTGCTACGAAATCATTGAATGCCTTAATCCCGATCGTCTGAGTATCAGCACTACGAGGCTGTTCCAACACATGACCATCCCACAATGTATTATCGGCAATGATATATCCTCCTTGTGAGAGATGCGCCAGCGTCATTTCGTAATATTCAATATACTTGCGTTTATCTCCATCTATAAAAGCCATATCAAAAATAATCCCCAAATCGGGAACCAGACTCAACGCATCACCTATATAAAAACGGATTTTATCCGCAAACGGTGATTCCTCAAGCCACGGACGAGTAAAATCTTCTTGCTCATCATTTATCTCAAACGTATGTAACATTCCGCCCTTCTGAAGCCCTTCAGCCAAGCAAAGGGCGGAATACCCGCTATACGTTCCAATTTCCAATATCTGGCGAGGCCGAATCATTTCCACAAACATTTTCAACATCCGCCCTTGCAAATGCCCGGAAGCCATACGAGGACGGAGTAGTTTTACGTGCGTATCCCGATAGAGTGCTTTCAGATAGTCATTCTCGGGATCAATATGCTGCAAAATATATTCGTCTATAGATTCAGTCTCTTGCATATAGCTTTTTACAAATAGCGGTTATTATTCGGCAAAACAGTCTCTTCCGCATGCTTCAAAGCATCTTCCACCACATTGATTTCGAGGAATGAAGTCTGCGTACCTTCTTTACCACTACTCAAATATCCTACCATGTCGGAAGGTTGCAAGCGACCTTCCTTCAACAGACGGCGTAAAGCAGCGAAATAGTATTCCTGCCCATTTGCCAATTCCGGCATATAGATCGCCTCTACTCCATAAGAAAGAGCCAGATGACGCATGGTCTTTTCCTTATAACATATAGCCAATACCGGATATTTACCACGGAAGGCAGCCAAATTACGAGCAGTACGTCCACTGTAACTGTCCGTAATGATAGCACGTATTTTCAGTTTAGATGTAGCCTTAACAGCTTGTTTAGCAAGAAATGCCGTAACATCATTACTATTTTCATCCAAAGGAATGCGAATATCGTTTTCCTCCAACTTATCCTTCTCAGCCTGAGCTGCAATCTTAGCCATCGTTTTCACAGCTTCTACCGGATACTTGCCATAAGCTGTCTCCCCACTCAACATCAAAGCATCCGTACGATAATAGATAGCATTGGCAATATCCGTAACCTCCGCACGAGTCGGACGAGGATTATTGATCATCGTATGAAGCATCTGAGTCGCAACAATTACCGGTTTCTTAGCCAAAATACATTTACGAATCAACACACGCTGAATACCCGGAATACGTTCCTGAGGCACTTCTATACCTAAGTCACCACGAGCAACCATAACGCCGTCAGCCACTTCCAGAATTTCGTCGATATTATCCACTCCCTCCTGATTTTCTATCTTAGCGATAATTCTGATATCGCTATTGTGAGCATCCAGAATTTCACGAATATCAAGCACATCCTGACGGTTACGCACAAAAGAGTGGGCTATAAAATCGATATCTTTTTCAATAGCATAAAGAATATTGTTGCGGTCTTTCTCCGTCAAAGAAGGAAGATTGATACGGACACCCGGTACATTCACACTCTTGCGGCTTCCTAAAGTAGCTTCATTTTTCACCTCACAAAGCAGATAATCGGCAGTCTTATCAATAACCTCCAATTCCAGGTCACCATCATCAATCAGAATGGTACCACCGATATTCAAGTCATGCACAAAATTGGGATAAGAGACAGCAATACATTCGCGGGTCGTTTCAAGTTCCGGATTACCAACTATTTTCACTTTCTCCCCTATCTTATATGGAATCGGTTCCGCATTAGCAGTCGTGCGAACCTCCGGTCCTTTAGTATCCATCAGAATCGCAATACGGTTGGACACCGCACGCACATTTGCAATCAAAGCTTCAAAACCTTCACGGCTGGCATGCGCAGTATTCATACGCACCACATTCATTCCGGCATCAAATAATTGTTTGATAAAATCCACATCACAACGTCTATCCGAAATGGAAGCTACAATTTTAGTCTGTTTCAATAACATAGTCTTTCTACCTATTTATATATTATAATCTTTATTTATTCTCTAATAATGCCTCCAAAGCCAAACGATACGAGTTCAATCCGAAACCGCAAATAACCCCTCTACAGGCACAAGCAATCATGGATATATGCCGGAAACCCTCACGGCTATGTACATTAGATATATGCACTTCAATCACGGGAGATGTCACAGAACGAATTGCATCCTGCAAAGCAATAGAAGTATGCGTATATGCACCGGCATTCAATATAATACCATCCACGTCAAATCCGACCTGCTGGATGCAGTCTATCATTTCTCCCTCAATGTTCGATTGAAAATAGTCGATCTCCAAGTCAGCATATCTTTTGCGAAGCTCAGCAAGATAATCTTCAAATGTAACGCTTCCATAAATAGAAGGTTCACGCTTACCCAACAGATTAATATTCGGGCCATTAATAATTTGTATCTTCATCGCACAATCCTGTTTTTTTATACCTTTGTATCCAAAGAACAATATTTCAAGGTGCAAAGATAGAGAAAAGAAATGGAAATCAACGAAAAAAAACAGAAGAAGGAACAACAAGCACTGATAATCAGAAAGTATCAGCAGTATCTTAAACTGGAAAAGTCCTTATCTCCTAACACACTGGAAGCTTATCTTACAGATTTGGACAAGCTATTAAGTTTCCTGACCTTAGAAGGGATCGATATCTTGGATGTATGCCTGGCTGACCTCCAACGTTTTGCGGCAGGCCTGCACGACATCGGCATTCATCCACGCTCACAAGCACGCATTCTGTCGGGTATCAAATCATTCTTCCGCTTTCTGATCATGGCAGACTATCTGGAAGCAGATCCCAGCGAGCTGTTGGAAAGCCCTAATATAGGCTTTAAACTCCCGGAAGTACTGACAGTAGAGGAAATTGACCGGATCATTGCCACTGTAGACCGCAGCAAAGCCGAAGGACAGCGGAACAGAGCTATTCTGGAAACCCTATATAGCTGCGGGCTCCGCGTTTCGGAACTTGTCAATCTTAAACTATCCGACCTTTATTTTGATGAAGGGTTCATCAAGGTAGAAGGGAAAGGAAACAAACAACGTCTTATTCCGATTTCCCCCAGAGCCATTAATGAGATAAAGCTCTATTTTACAGACCGGAATCAGATAGAAGTCAAGAGCGGACATGAAGATTTTGTTTTTATCAGCCTACGAAGAGGTAAAAGACTCTCGCGAATTATGATTTTCCACATGATAAAAGAACTAGCACAGCAAGCAGGTATTACCAAAAACATCAGCCCGCACACCTTCCGCCATTCTTTTGCGACTCATTTACTAGAAGGCGGTGCCAATTTACGGGCAATCCAATGTATGCTCGGACATGAATCAATCGCAACAACTGAAATCTACACCCACATCGACCGCAATGTGCTTCGCAGTGAGATTATTGAACATCATCCCCGAAATATTAAGTATCGGAAAGAAAAAGAGTCATTATTTCATTAAATTATGATAAAATCGCCCCCTTATCCATATATTTATATTAAGAATTAATATCTTTGCGTTACTTTTTCTGCGTAAAGTAGAAGAAGGTTTGTGAATAGACGATATTTCAATTACAAACATTTAATTTATACCTAAAATGACTAAGAAGTTGTACTTGCCTTTACTCATGGCAATGGTTGTTGCATTATTCTCTTCTTGCAGCAAAAAAATGGGTCCGCTGTCAGCTGATTACTTCACTGTTACTCCGCAAGTGCTGGAAGCAGTAGGTGGTAAAGTTCCTGCTACCATCAATGGTAAATTCCCTGAAAAGTATTTCAACAAGAAAGCGGTTGTAGAAGTTACTCCGGTATTGAAATGGAATGGCGGTGAAGCTAAAGGCCAACCGGCTACTTTCCAAGGTGAAAAGGTGGAAGGTAACAACCAATCTATCTCTTATAAGATGGGTGGTAGCTACACAATGAAAACCTCTTTTGACTATGTTCCGGAAATGGCTAAGTCCGAGTTATACCTCGAATTCAAAGCTACTATCGGTAAAAAAGAAGTTACTATTCCTGCTGTGAAAATAGCTGATGGTGTAATTTCTACTTCAGAATTAGTTAACAATACTTTAGGTAATGCTAATCCTGCATTGGGCGAAGACGCTTTCCAACGTATCATCAAAGAAAAGCACGATGCTAACATCATGTTCTTGATCCAACAAGCTAACATCCGTTCAAGCGAGTTGAAGACTGCTAAAGAATTCAACAAAGAAGTTGCTAACGTAAACGAAGCAGCTAACAAGAAGATCAGCAACATCGAAGTATCTGCATACGCTTCTCCAGATGGTGGTGTAAGCTTGAATACTACACTGGCTGAAAACCGTGAGAACAACACTACTAAGATGTTGAACAAAGACCTGAAGAAAGCAAAAATCGAAGCTCCGATCGATGCAAAATATACTGCACAGGACTGGGAAGGTTTCCAAGAACTGGTTTCTAAGTCTAACATTCAAGACAAAGAGTTGATCCTCCGCGTATTGTCTATGTATCAAGATCCTGCACAGAGAGAACAAGAAATCAAAAACATTTCTTCTGTTTACAAAACTTTGGCTGACGAAATCCTGCCTCAGTTGCGTCGTTCTCGTTTGACTTTGAACTACGAAATCATCGGTAAGTCTGACGAAGAAATCGCTAAGTTGGCTTCTTCCAATCCTTCTGAATTGAATATCGAAGAATTGCTGTACGCAGCTACACTGACTAACGATCCTGCTAAACAAGAAGCTATCTATACTCAAGCTACAAAACAATTCCCGAACGATTACCGTGCTTACAATAACTTGGGTAAATTAGCTTATCAGGCTGGTAACTATGACAAAGCAGAATCTTACTTCAAGAAAGCTGCCAGCGTAAACGCTACTCCTGAAGTTAACATGAACTTAGGTTTGATCGCTTTGATGAAGGGTGACAAAGCTACTGCAGAAGCATCATTCGGTAAAGCTGCCGGAACTAAAGAACTTGGCGAATCTATGGGTAACCTGTACATCGCTCAAGGCCAATATGAAAGAGCAGTAAACTCATTCGGTGACTCTAAGACTAACAGTGCTGCTTTGGCTCAGATCCTTGCTAAGGACTACAACAAAGCTAAAAATACTTTGGCTAACGTAGAAAGACCGGATGCTTACACAGACTACTTGATGGCTGTTTTAGGCGCTAGAACTAACAATTCTTCTATGGTAACAAGCAGCTTGAAGAGCGCAGTTGCTAAAGATTCTTCATTGGCTAAGAAAGCAGCTACAGACTTGGAATTTGCAAAATACTTCACAAATGCAGATTTCATGAACATCGTTAAATAATAGAATTACCACTCTATTTTAAATATTAAGAATTGCCTGTCATTACAAATGACGGGCAATTCTTTTTTTTATCTGCAAAAAACCGTACTTTCGCAGAAAAGAAATAAAAGCAATGAAAAAGAGTAGCATTTTAATCCTCATAGCCATCTGTCTATTCGGTTGCAGCAAGTCTTCTAAGAAAGTAAGCATAACCGGAGAAATCGAAGGATTGGGAACAGATACACTTTATCTATACGGTATGGACGAATTGCGCGACCAAATAGATACTATTTTCACCAAAGACGACAAGTTCTCTTATTCAACCCCAATAGACACTATTACCTCCGCTTTTCTGCTCATTAAAAATCAGATAGAATACCCTATTTTCCTTGATAAAGGGAATAAAATCAAAATAAAGGGAGATACCGATAACTTGGAAGCCCTAACCATCGATGGCAATACATACAATGAAGAATTTACAGCTTTCCAAAAAGAACTGAGCGGTTTAAATAACCCGTCCGAAAAAGATGTGGAACAAAAAGCTGAAGAATTCATACAGCAACATCATTCATCTTTCGTAAGCCTCTATTTACTAGATAAATATTTTGTCCAAAAAGAATCTCCGGACTTCAATAAGATAAAAAAACTAATTGAAGTCATGACAGGAATACTGCAAGATAAATTATATATTGAAAAGTTGAACGAAACCATATCCCAAGCCGAAAAAACCGAAATAGGGAAATATGCCCCCTTCTTTAGTTTGCCTAATGCCAAAGGAGAAAAAATTACCCGCACATCAAAAGACTTCAAAAAGAAAAACCTTTTAATCAACTTCTGGGCTTCTTGGGGAGATAGTATATCCAACCGTCGCAACAACAATGAACTAAAGGAACTTTATAAGAAATACAAAAAGAGTAAATATATAGGTATGCTCGGTATCTCTTTCGACGTAGACAAAAAAGAATGGAAAGACGCAATAAAACGTGACACGTTAGATTGGGAGCAAGTTTGTGATTTCAGCGGACTTAATTCAGAGATTGCCAAACAATATACCATCAAGCAAATTCCCGCAAACATTCTTCTGTCGGCAGACGGAAAAATCCTGGCTAAAAATCTCAGTGGAGAAGATTTGAAGAAGAAAATCGAAGAAGTCGTTTCCGCAGCAGAAGAGAAAGATAAAAAAGACAACAAAAAGAAAAAATAATCAGTAACCAAACGTGTTAATCAAAGTATTCGGAGCGGCTGTTCAAGGAATTGATGCAACACTCATCACAATCGAAGTAAACAGCTCGCGTGGCTGTATGTTCTATCTGGTCGGCCTTCCGGATTCTGCGGTCAAAGAAAGCCATCAACGCATAATCTCCGCTCTTCAAGTTAACGGTTATAAGATACCGACCAGTAACCTGATAGTCAACATGGCACCGGCAGATATTCGCAAAGAAGGTTCAGCCTACGATTTACCCCTTGCCATCGGCCTTCTGGGAGCCAACGGGACTATATCTTCCGAAAAATTCCCTCGCTACTTGCTAATGGGAGAACTGAGTCTTGATGGAAGCATACAGCCCATCAAAGGAGCTCTTCCTATTGCGATTAAAGCTCGTGAAGATGGCTTCGAAGGATTAATCATTCCCCAACAAAATGCCCGAGAAGCTGCCGTAGTCAATCAATTGAAAGTTTATGGCGTCAGCAATATTAAAGAAGTCATCCAATTTTTCAATAATGAGCGAGAATTAGCGCCAACCATAGTCAATACTCGGGAAGAGTTCTATGCCCAACAAAGTAACTTTGAATTTGACTTTGCCGATGTAAAAGGACAAGAGAATGTGAAAAGAGCCCTCGAAGTGGCAGCAGCCGGTGGTCACAACTTGATTATGGTAGGTGCACCTGGAAGTGGAAAGTCAATGATGGCAAAAAGATTACCCTCCATCCTTCCTCCACTTTCTTTAGGAGAAAGTCTCGAAACAACCAAAATACACTCCGTAGCTGGAAAGCTAAACCGCAATTCATCACTAATAACCCAGCGCCCCTTTCGAGATCCACACCACACCATCTCACAAACCGCCATGGTAGGAGGAGGGAGTTTTCCCCAGCCCGGAGAGATAAGCTTAGCGCACAACGGGATCTTATTTCTTGACGAATTGCCAGAATTTAGTAGAAACGTACTCGAAGTACTACGACAACCGTTGGAAGATAGGCGTATCACCATTTCCCGCGTAAAAAGCAGTATAGATTATCCTGCCAGCTTCACATTGGTAGCCTCCATGAACCCTTGCCCATGTGGTTATTACAATCACCCGACCAAAGCGTGTGTATGCAGTCCCGGACAAGTGCAGAAATACTTGAATAAGATTTCCGGTCCTTTGCTCGACAGGATTGATATTCAGATTGAAATCATCCCAGTCCCTTTTGACAAAATCTCCGACCAACGAAGAGGAGAGTCCAGTGCCGCCATTCGTAAACGTGTAATCAGAGCTCGTCAGATACAAGAAAAACGCTATGCTGAGTATCCGGGAATCTACTGCAATGCACAGATGAGCAGCAAGCTATTATCCATTTATGCGCGGCCGGATGACAAAGGACTTTCCCTGCTGCGAAATGCAATGGAACGCCTCAATCTTTCCGCACGCGCATACGACCGTATATTGAAAGTAGCGCGTACCATTGCCGATCTAGAAGGAAGTGAACAGATTCTTTCCGCTCATTTGGCAGAAGCCATCAGTTATCGGAATCTGGATAGAGAGAACTGGGCGGGATAGAGAGCCGCCTTCCGCTCCATCTTGTAAAAGTAAGAGACTACACTATTTGTATACTATAATTACCTCAATCCCGAAAGATACCACACAAAGGAAAACGTTCCATCAAATATCATTACAGCTTAGTACACAAACGTATGATACATTTATAATAAACTTTTGAGCAGTTTATTATAAACGGTATCCAAGTTTATTATAAAATCTCAAATTGCGAATTCGGCTTTTATCGTCTATTTTTTACAACAAAAAAGGCTGCAAATTCCACAAAATTCGCAGCCTTAGCCTATATCAGATACTCTATCTCCTGGTATAGTCCAAGAAGAGAGAGAACAATTGTCACTATATTATACTACTTCTATATTCATTTTTATCTAATTTTTCAGTTATTATCAGGCAGAAATCCATTTCCTTGAGCTACAAAGATACAACATTAAAATGCATTTGTCAAGTCCCTGACAGGTTTCAGCCCGAAAAACAAAAGAGGAAAGTGTCCGAAAAGGATTTCCTCTTCATCATTCCGTCCATCTACACTCTTATTTCCAGCAAATAGACTGCAAGAACCACGCCTTATTATCGTCACTCAAACCTTGGCGTTTCAGAACTTCCGGAAAATCATTATAACTTTTCCAGAAATCGGAAACTAAAGAAGAAATCTTGTCCGGAGCATAAGTAACTGCTTCACTTAAACTTCCCATCTTACCAAATTCTTCTTTAAAGCAAATATATGAATCACGATATTTCAACTGCTCCATAGATTTGGCAACTCGTCTTGATGCTCCCAATAAACCGTTCATATCAGCCGTTTCCGCAGGATAAACTATCTTAATGACCTTTTCCTGGTCGCAAGACAAAACCGGCAAATCGACAGAAAGGGCAAACTCTTCACCTAAGTATTCGTATTTTGCAGGTTGTCCGTTCACAGTAACAGACTGCGGGACAAGCGATGAGAGCACCTTCACTTTAAATGAACGGGAAACAGGCATATTTTTATATTGTCCTTCACGCTTGCCGATAACAATTGTTTGTTCCTGTCCCTGGCGGGAAGCTGTCAGTTTAGTCACAGCATATTCTGACGCATAATTCTTATCGTTTCCATTATCCTCGTAGAAACTAAAGGAAGACGCCCCATTTCCACCGGGGAATACGGTAATTACAACTTCTTCGTCATTGCCATTCAAGTTCATTACTTTGCTTGTGTACATTGGCAATACAGCGCCTGCCTTTACATAAATCGGATATTCGTCGATAGCAAAAGGACGCTCTACAATCTGACCGCCTTTCAGCAAAGTACCGGTATGCATTTCATACCACTCACCTTCGGGCAACCACGCACGCACCTGTACATAACCATCCTTTGCCGGAGCCGTAGCGGGAGCAACCAAAATATCATCTCCAAACATATATTCACTGCGGAATTCATAAGCCTCTTTACTTTCCGGATAGTCATAATACATCGGACGGCAAAGTGACAACCCTTCATCATACCCTTTACGGGCCATCGTGTAAATATACGGAGCCATCTCATAACGCTGCCGGATTGTCTTACGAAGAATATCACAATACTCTTTGTTAAACACCCACGGTTCTTTATTCAAACCGGCACTCTTTTGCGAGTGCGTACGCATAATCGGACTTAGAGCTCCGAATTGCAACCAGCGAGTGTACATTTCCGGATCGATACTTTCGCCGATATGTCCGCCCAAGTCATGGCTCCAATAGCCATACAATACATTAGAAGCCGTAGAATTGAAATAAGGCTGAAAATCCAATGATTTCCATGATACAACCGCATCACCTGAAAAACCGACCTGATAGCGATGATTTCCCAAACCTCCCCAACGATGGTACAACATAGGACGCGTATCCCGGTTCTTTTCCATATTACTGAAAAAGGCATAATTAATCCACCAGGTATTACTCAAATTCTTCATTTTCGGGTCATAGATCCCTTGCTGCCAATCCAGCCACCAGAAATCAACCCCGTCTTTCTCCATCGGAGTCAATACATTCTTGAACATATTCTTGATAAACTTCTTATCTGAGTTTATCCATGGAATCGTTTGTTTGGACTGAGGATCAATTCCCATATCCTTTGCCAGTTCAGGATATTTTTCTTCATAAGAAGCCACTCCATCCGCAGGGTGCAGGTTGAGGGTTATTTTCACGTCATTTTGTTTGAGGTATCCGAGGAATCCTTTCGGATTCGGAAACAGGTCCCTGTTCCAGGTCCAACCAGTCCAACCGCCTTTTCCTTGTTCCGTATAATGCCAGTCCATATCTACTACCAATACATCCAAAGGAATCTGATACGTATGGAAATTATCAATCAAATTGCGGAATTCCTTATCAGAGTACAACCAATAGCGCGACCACCAGTAACCGAACGCATAGCGGGGTGGCAACGGCACTTTTCCGGCAAAAAGAGTATAATCTTTCAGAGCTGCTTTATAATCATGTCCATAAGCCATGAAGTACCAGTCCTGCCCGCCATTAGCCGGACGCTCTTTCACCCAATCCCAGTCCTTATCATTATCAAACAGAAGTCCTTGCGAATCATCGATGAAAGTCCAGCCGTCCGTAGCCAGCAGACCATCTTCCAGTTTCAGTTTTTCACCCTTCTTTGTATCAGCCACCCAAGTCTGTGTCTGCGTATCACCATCCATGCCATCCAATGTACGATAAGTACCTTTCAAGTTACCCTTCTGTTGCATACCGGGTTTCCAGGAAAAAGGCAGCATTTCTTTAGCTGCGGTGATAATTAAGTTCTTATCCGTAAACTGTCCGCTGTTTTTCTTATAACGCATCTTCATCTTAGAAGTCGTTATTTCAACCCATCCTCCTCTTGTTTTCAGTTTGTAATCTACTTGAGGATACAGGCGATTGATAGCCATGTGCGATCTGTCGTCTACAAATTTCCCATCCGGAGCATATTCCAAGCGGAGAGCCCCGTCGGAGATGACTGTGAATCTCACGTTATCATCCGTATATGCGATATTCCGTTGTGTGTTTTGTGCTTGCAGTGCAAATAGAACACTCTGTAAAATGCAAAGCAAACTTAGCAGTAATTTTTTTTTCATAACATTTTTAAAACCTATAAATTTAAAATCCGAGAACAAAATTAGGATAATTGCAGCTATATAGCTGCAATTATCTCATACCAATTACTTATTATCCTTGAAAGCAGGTGCTTCCGCCTTCACAACCGGACCATCTCCTACGAGATAAGGCCATCCGTTGTCATCCCAATACACTCTATCAAGCAAGACTACGCGACCCAAAGACGGATCGGAAGTGCGGTAAGCGTGATAGATTATCCAATCTTTACCTTCATCATCTTGTACTATTTCAGCATTGTGCCCTGTGCCCAGGAATGCATCATTCTTATGTATCAACACCTCATGTTTGTTATCGTTCATCTTTTCGCCCGCCTTATTTACATAAGGACCGAAAAGATTTGTAGAACGGCATACCACCGTCTGATAGGTACTATTCGCACCTTCACAGCAGGTACCGGTAGAACAGAACAGATAATAATAATCGCCTCTTTTCAATATATAGGACCCTTCGTAAGCATTCGTGTTTCCGGTGTTGGCAGCAACTTGGATTTTTGTTGCTTTCGCATTCTCTATTCCACCTTTCAGCGAAAGGCCATCCTCGCTCAACTCAACTCCCCAAATACCATACCAGCTTCCCCAAAACAGGTACTTCTTGCCGTTATCCTCGATATAGAAAGGGTCGATACTGTTGTGCACGCCAATCTCATTGCTCCGGAATAACTTACCTTGGTCGGTAAACGGCCCTTCCGGTCTATCCGAAACGGAAACTCCAATACCACAAGTTTCTCCACCGCCCCATTTGGACAAAGAGTAGTACATTACATATTTACCATCGATATAATTAATATCCGGTGCCCAGATACCAGCATCCGGCTCCCATGACGGTTTTTTATCTTCCTCATAGGCACCACTCACATAAGTCCAATGTACCAGATCCTTAGACTTATGTATCCATGTATTACCTCCCGTAGCGTACAGATAGAAATAGCCATCCTCTGCCTTTATCACTGTCGGGTCCGGATTATCGGAGTCTATAACCGGATTTGAATACCACACTTTGTCTACCAACGGCGTTTGCACCGTTTCACCTTTCTGCTTGTCACTATTACCGCACCCCCAAGTGAATAGGGAAATCATTCCAAGCGCGATTATATTTTGCATATACATAAGTTTTGAGTTTTTCTTGTTAATTGTTACTATTCTATTCCAAATCCGGATTTAATTCCACATCGGGACCCAATATAATATCGATCTTAGAGGTCTTTGATGCCTTAGCTGCTTCGGAAGTAATTGGCGTACCATCTGCCTGGAACGCTTCCAATGTAATGCTCAGTTGAGCTTCCTTTCCATCCAATCCAAAGGTTCTCATGTATTCCATGATCTGCCGGTTAGTAAAAAGCAGTTCACGCACTCCGTCATAGGTCAATATACTCTTATCCTCTACTCCTATTGTCTCAGTCGTTTCTCCATCCACTTCCAGGCCCAGGGTTATGACATATTTCGATGCCGTATCCATATCCAGCCAACGGTAGACGAAGGCAACTCCATCAATATTCTCCTGCACAATTTGTACATAGTAATTTTCTGACTCTACTTCCACTCTCGGTACACGCGGCTGCGGTTCACCCGCACTTTCTACGTCGCCACAGGCTCCCAACACAACTATATTGGCAAGCAAACAGATTATAATAAACAGTTTTTTCATGATTTCCATATTTTAATTAACTCATTATGAAGATTACTCAGCAGGATTCAGATATATCTTCATTTGGTCAAGGTCTACTGTCAAAGTGTATTTACCATCCGATGCTACGCTCCATTTCAAGTCTCCACCGTCACCTTGATATCTCGCTTCTCCAAGTTCATGTTCTGTTGCCGGATTGGCAAGGTTGACGGGAGCAAAGAAGAATTTACCACCCCAATCAAGTTCCACTGAAAGTTTAAATTCATTACTGCCGCCATTGTAATAGAAATTGCCAGTATAGGTCCAAAGCTCCGGATGGCGTGGATCCTTACTTTGCAAAGCCCCCTTCTCTTTAGCCACTCCTAAGTCCCAACCTACATCACAAGAATTACCGACAATCCAAATACCATCTTTCGGCAAAGGATACAAACTGACTATGTTCACATCAAATACATTCAGATCGACTACTATTGTATATGTACCGCTCTTTGTATTCTCCAGCATCTCATAATCACCATCTTCCGCTACATACTGCAAAGAGTTATCTCCATTTTCGCCTTTCATGTAACATGGATAATCCGATTCTGCACTGAGCGCAAAGAAGTACTTGCATGGTTTCAATTCTGCCTGTGACTGGTAGATTCCCGAACCGACAACTTTTTCCGTCATTCTCCGCATAGACCTTTCACCATCTTCCGTTATCATCACCATATAAATCGCAGTAGCATTCTTATCATACCCGACCACATCGAATTGTGTTTTCGACAATTCCGGTTTCAAATACTGAGCAGACGAATTCACTTGAGCGATTACCTCTGCCTCGATAGTAACTTTATCTCCGGGAAGTATGCTCCAAGAAGCCAAAATATCATTCAGTTCATTATGCGTGAAGCTGATAGAGCGTTCTCCGGCTTCAATTTCATATAAGCTAGTGACATTGGAGTGTAAGTCCGCCATATACATTCTAAAGAAGTAAGCAATACTGGCGTCAGCACCACCACGCTGTGCTGCAGCGTTCCACGTAAAAGTAACCGCAGTCTCGTTCTCCTTCTCTTTCTCCAAAGTAAGTTCGGTAGAAGAAGCCTTTAATAGCATCTGGTCTGCAGGTGTTTCCAGTGTGTAGTACTCCGGATCTTTATTACAGCTCGCTACTATCGATACCAGAAAGAGCAAGCATATTAATTTCATTATCTTATTCATAATCATGCTTTTCATTTAATTAATTCCAGAAAGGAGCCTGAACAAGGTTAGGATTCTTATTTATCTCCTCGAAATATACCGGCATCCAATACATTGCCCTTTTCCATACACGTGTCTGGAATACAGTTCTCTTATAGAACTCATTACTGTTCGTTCCACCATAATTCATGCCATAGTCATCTCCACACATTTCAGGAAGACTCTCAACGATTCTCCAACGGCGGATATCCGACCAGCGTGAACCTTCGCAACAAAGTTCAACACGCCGTTCCATACGAACTACCTCACGTACTGCCAGCTGATTGTCATCTACATGAATATATTTAGGGTCATCCAATGAAACAGTATTCAATGTATACTGCCGCACACCTGCACGTTCACGCACCTTATTTACATATTTCAACGCTTCCTCACGGGATACCTTATTATCATAAGCCTCATTGATTGCTTCGGCATAATCAAGGAAAGAAGCTGATAAACGGTACAAGAACATTTGCCGCCATTTATAACTGCCATTCTTCGGATTATCCTGAGGATATACTTTTTTACGAACCAAATAACCATTTTGAGGAGCATCGTGTGTGTAGTCGTTATCTTTCTGGTTCTTAAAGAACTCATATTTACGTCCGGCTAAGGCATACCAAGAACCATTATAACTCACCGTTGTATAGAAACGCGGTTCGCGGTTGCAATACATATTATAAGTCCCTTCTGCAGTCACTTCTCCCTTTTGTCCTGTTCCACCTGTCCACTCAGTGACTCTTGTTTCTTTTTCTGTAGAGAAACCTCCTTCCACATATTCTGCATTGTCATCCGTTATCGGAAGCCCGTTCTTCATAAAGAAAGCATCTACCAGCCCTTGATATACTCCCAAACCATTTCCACCACCATACTCCTTAGTCACAGCCTTATTGGTATAGAACTGATAACTTTGATAAGCATCCTGCTTTGTGTAAGGGAACAGAATTTCCTTATTTCCATCCTGAAACTTGGTGAACCAAACATTTTCAAGCGAAGTGAAAGGGTCAATCTCTCCTTCTTCATTATATTCCACATACAAACGGTATCCAGCCTGGTCTGCCTCATCAAGCAAAAGTTTACAAGCCTCAGCAGCCTTTACCCACTTTTCCTGACTGTAAGTAGAATTAAACAGTTCTTCTCCCTCCTTATTCTTATGCCCGATGTACCACTCATTACCATTCACAAGCGGACTGGCTGCAAACAATAACATTTTTGCACGAATAGTCAGACACATAACGGAAGTGATACGACCATATTTCTCTACACTTTGCCATACAGGCGGCAGTTGCTTTGCCGCTTCCAGCATTTCATTATCCAAATGACTGACAATCTCGTCAAACGGTCTCTGTCCCACCATTAAGTCCGAAAGAGTAAAGTCAGTAGGAGCAATGTAATTGGGTCTAAAAGGAATCGGTCCATAAGTCTCCAACAATTGCCACCAATAATAAGCTGCAAGGAAACGCGCTTCCGCTTTCATATAATCCACTTCTTTCTGTGACAGATCGGCCTCAGGCAATGCATGCACCCGCTCAATAAATATGTAAGCCTGGCGTATTTTCCGAGGAAGACCATCCCAGAAATTACCCGCCCATTGTGTATTAGGCGTCCATCCACCAAGAATCTTAGTGATATTAGGCCAGTCCCACTGTTGCCAACGTGCGGAAGCAGTCAGGTCATCCGCAAATACTTCCCATCCGTATTTATTCAACCAGTCATTTCCCGGATTAGGAATACGGCTGTATACATTAGCCAGCCAAGATTCTACCTTTGTCTTATTTTCAAAGACCATATCTATATCAATCTCCGTATCCGGTTCTTTGTCAAGATACGTACAGGAACCCAACGATACGATGCCTATCAATCCGGCAAATATATATTTCTTCAAACTCATGATCGTCTTTTTTTAAATTAGAAATTCAGGTCAACTCCAAACATAACGGAACGCATAGCAGGATAACGCAAACCGGTATCAGTATCCAATTCCGGATCCCATAGTTTGAACGGAGAAAAACAGAAAAGGTTATTACCGCTCACGTAGAAACGAACCGACTTCGAATGTATCTTCTCGGTTATCATTTTCGGCAAAGTATATCCCAATTCCAAAGTCTTGAGACGCAAGAATCGCATATTCTTTTTCCACCAGGTGGAGCTCCGGTAGTTTTGCCGGTTAGGCTCTTCCGACAATCTTGGCCAAAATACATCCTGAGAAGAATTCTCTTCTGTCCACCGGTCATTATAGTTGGAATAGACATTTCCTTGCAACGTTTGTCCGCTACCCGGAATAAAGTATGTAGTATTACCGATTACACGATAAGTATCGCCTGTCCCTTGAAAGAAAAAATTCAAGTCCCAGTTCTTGTAATTTATATTACCACCGAATCCGTAAACAATACGCGGGTCTACTGTTCCGCCAATATAACCTTCATCTGCATCAGTAATGAAACCATCACCGTTCATATCCACATATTTAATATCACCCGGACGAACCTTGGAAGCTCCTACATCTTGTGTCGGTATACCGAATTTTAAATTACCATCCGCATCAAAGTCATCTGCCGTAAACAGTCTTTCTGCCTGCAACCCCCACAAAGTATTCAATGAACGTCCTGTCAGCCCTTTGTATGTACCTACCACAGATTCCGGTTCATCATACTCGTCTACCCGATTGATAGCATAAGTAAAGTTAGAACGGAAACCTATAAACCAATCTTTATTGATTTGTTTACTATAATTCAAAGAGAATTCCACACCACGATTAGTCACTTCACCAAAGTTAGCCCATGGATTTGTCAAGAATCCGGTTTGTGACGGAATAATTTTACGCTGCATGAAAATATTAGTACGCTTTTCTTTAAATACATCTACTTGCAGTTCCAGTTCATTCCATAAGCCCAATTCTACTCCAAGATTCATTTTTAATGCAGTCTCCCACGTAAGGTTTTCCACTCCTACTTCTCCTTCAGAAATACCTTTACGTTCAATCTGCCCTGTATCACCCCAGTGATACGTGTCTGCATCTGTCTTCAATGTTGTCATATAGGCAAAACGTCGTCCACCAATGTCATCATTACCAACTTTTCCTATAGATGCTCTTAATTTCAATTTACTCAAAGTATTTCTGAACTTATCCATAAAAGGTTCTTCGGATATAAGCCAACCAACTGCAAGAGAGGGGAAAAATCCGAAACGTTTTCCTTTGGCAAAATTCTCCGAACCGTTATAACCAAAGTTAAACTCCGTCACATAGCGGCTATCGAATGTATAAGAAAGACGCCCCGCAATACCTTGCTTTCTATAAGGCTGTACACTACCGTTGTCAAAACTTTGCTGATTATACAGGAACAATGCATCCACATCATGTTTTCCGAAAGTACGTGCATAAGTCAGCGTTCCTTCAAAGTAGACCCTCGAATTTCCATATTCACCTTTATTGCCATGTCCCAAAGAATCATCTCCGTATTTCAACACCGAATGAATCAGGTTACCCTCTATATCACGACCGGTAGCAATAGTATAGTAAGTCGCATTCTTGCCTCTGGTTATCGAACTCTGATTCCAGCGGTCGAACGAGAATGACACTTTCGCTTTCAATCCCGGAGTGATCATTTTCAGGTTCTGCTCGACAGCAAACAAAGATTGAATCTGTGAGGCCGTAACCACATCATATCCACTTTGTGTCACAGCAGCCCAAGGATTGACTCCGTTGATATTCATGATAGGAATTGTTCCGTCAGAGTAACGGGCAGGGTGCACAAAAGGGGAAGTCATAAATGCTCTGTCGAAAGCATTGTCCGTACTAAAAGCCTGCTTACGGTGCGTCTGCAAGAAACCGCCGACATTCAAACGCAGTACTGTCGTCTTGGTAACATCCAAATCGACATTGGCACGCATGTTATAACGGGTCAGCTTCATTCCGGTGTCATAAGGCAATGTCTTGTCCGTTTCCATAATTCCTTTCTCACCGAAATAAGAACCGACCAATGAGTACCGGAGAAAATCGGAGCCACCCGACACCGTTAAATTAGCACGAGTAGAGTAAGCGTAATCTTTCGTTATTTGATCCAGCCAATTTACATCCGGATACAAATCCCGGTCATATCCATAACGAGTCCTGTCAATCTGCTCCTGGCTGAATGGCAAGCGTGTCCTGTCTTCCGTAAGTTCGTTCAATAATGCCATATGATCGGCTGCACCGATAAACTCAGGAAGTTTTGTAGGTTCTGAAATAGAATGTTCCACCCGAAGATTCACAGAAGGAGCACCTATCTTACCACGTTTTGTATTAATAACAATCACACCGTTCGCACCGCGCACACCATACATAGCACTTGCCGAAGCATCTTTCAATACAGAGAACGATTCTATTTCCGCCGGGTCGATATGATTTAGATCACGTTCAATTCCATCAACCAATACTAGTGGCGACTGTCCGCCAGAGAAAGAGGCAATACCACGAATCCAAAAATTAGAAGAATCGTACCCGGGTTCACCGGAACGCTGAACAGCTATCACACCGGCAATTTGTCCCGCCAGGTTATTAGTAACAGAACGTGAAGACCCCACCTGCAACTTCTTTGGCTGCAATGTTTCGATAGAACCGATAACCGACATTTTTTTCTGGCTACCATATCCCGTAACCACCACTTCGTCCAGCGCTTCAATATCTTCCTCAAGAATCACATCAAAGTTAATCTTGCTTCCAACTTTTATTTGCTGGGTTTTAAATCCTATATAGGAAATCTCAATTACGGAACTTTTTCCCGGCACATCCATATAGAAATGTCCGTCCATATCCGTTATCACTCCAGTGCCTCCTTCTTCCATAACGCGTATATTCACACCAGGAAGAGGATTCCTGTCCTTATCGGTTATCGTACCACTAATACGAATACCTTTCGCCTGCTCCGACAGATTCGTCTTACCAGCCATAGAATGTACAGGTAAAGCGGAGTTGGCACTTGTTCCATAGTACAACAACAAGCAAACAAAAAATGCTTTCTTCAAATCCATAATATTAAATTTAAAAATCTCATAATAAATACTTTGTCTCTAACCGAGTGAGAGCAAAAGTAGGCAACCAATGCAAAATATAATAAAACAAACAATTCAATAATTAAAAGAATTTGTTCAAAATCAAATTAAAATATAATAGATATAAATTCTGACCTATTTATGTCATTTCAAGAAATACTCCGCACGCCCCGGAGTGAACAACTCCCACAAAGAAGCTACCGTCCAACCCGGTGCAAAGATATCATTATAATATCCCTTCCCGTTTTTTCCATAATCCCAATTTGTGTGCTGAACAACTTCCGGATAGTAACCGGGCTTAGCCACTCCGCATAAATGTCCCTCATGAGGCAGAAGTTGGCGCATAGAAGTAGAAATGACTTCTGCAAATTGCGAGAAGCGGGGTTCTGCATATTCCTTTGACAGCCATCGCAACACAGAAGCAAACTCAAACACAAATACATCAATATGGTTGTTTTCCACCGACACATTGCCCCAGCCGCGGGTTTTCAGACCAATATCTCCCAACATCTGTCCCTGCGCGAAAGGAACATCCCATACATAATACCATGACAAGGCAAAATAAGCCGCTTTCTTCGTCAGGTCTGCATAATGCCGGTGCTCGTCTCCTTTTGTAATCAATGAAAGATAATAGGTAGCCGTAGCAGCATACAGAGATGCCTCCTTGTCTTCGCAGTTGGCATCAAGTGTGGACGAGAAATAGTCGGCTTTAGAAATCAATACTTTCTCCAGATAATCCGCAGTCTGCTTAGCACTGGCAAGGTATCGCTTGTCTTTGAAATACTTGTATCCCATTACCAGCGGCAAAGTAGCCGAAGGAGTACTACCCCCACTAGTGTCAACTATCGTAAAATCATCACGAAACTTGCGGGGGAAACTACCGTCAGCCTGTTGCAACCGCAAAAGTATATCCAGCATATTTTTCATCTTCTGCTCCCATTCGGGATGACGACGCCCGTTCTCTTTTTCATAAGCAAGAAAGTGCAACATAGCATAGATTCCTTCGGATTGACGGCGTATACTGTGCACAGGATCTTCATAGCCTTTATCAAAATCGACCGACTCTTTGAAGAAACCGACCGGAGTAAAGCCGTTCTTCAAGTAGCTATCAAACACTTTCATACTATTTGCTTTCAAATCCTCCCTATCAGATTGGTGACCATATTCCCAAGCATTGAATGCATTAAGAAGCACACGACCAATAAATCCTACTTCCGCCTGCCCATTACTCTGGCAATTTTCCGTCATTAGATGTATTCCCGAATTATAAACCAACGGATGTCCTTCTACGAAGCTACTTATAAAGAATCCGCTAAGAACTTGCTTCATATCCGTTATGGAATTAGGAGTCTCCACAGGTTTAGGTCCATAAGTGTCATAACTATATTCCCATGCATGGCATATAAAATCAGAATAATCATCAGCCTTATTCTCCTGAATCTCCCATGTCAGCAGAACAGTCTCCCCTTTTTTTAGGAATTGAAAAGCTTCTACCGCAGGTGCCAATGTCAGCTTACGAATATAACTCTTGGGAGCTTCACGATAAGGAAAGCCAAAAGAGAGCGCAGTTATTCCGTCTTGATTCTCAAATCCGGTAAATCCTAGAGACGTTTTACCTGAAAGGATAATTTCTCCTTCCCGATGAGTGCTCAAGGCTTCTTCTGCAAACTTATCGATACGGCTCACAGTCACAAAGTGTTTTTCTTTTTCCGAATAAACACCCGTAAGCGGTGCGCTTAGCCTGTCTTCACGCACCAACCAACTATCTGAAGAATGGAACGAAGGCGCATCTTTAGGCGAACGGAGATTCCGGCGATACCAGAAACCCGGCATATAAAATTGACAATCATCATGGCGATAGCCTGTTGATAGCCGTTGACTATAATTAAAATAAATATCTTCGAGTGCTGTTATACAGACATTTACCCGTAATTTTCCATTTACATCTGCCACCCTCTGAGTGATTGTAACCGGAATGCTTTCAGAAGCTTCCAATAAATAGGATGAACGGTTATTCCCCAATTGCTGCAAGTTCAATGAATACCTTTCAGCTACATTTCCCGGCACTTTCAACGATATGGACGCTGAAATATTTTCCGGAACATAGTTGACAGCTTCAGCAACTCCGACATACAGTGTAATAAGCGCCCCGCAAAACAAACATTTAAAATTCATGCAAACCTGATTATATGAATCAGTAAAGGATACTGGTTCTGTGTTAATATTAAGTTATTACTGCAGCAAAAATAGGGGTTTGCACTTATTTCAGGTATTAAAAACAGGTCAATAAATGAAAGTTTAGTCTCAATCGGGCTAAATGAAAGCAGAAATCAACGAATAATGTTTCGTACAGTGTGTATATATGTATACTTCATTACACCAAGACTTAACAATGTTATTTTTGCATCCGGACATAAGTCTTTCTATCCGGTCCCACTCCTGTTATCGTCAACTTCTTCCAATGTTTCGGCAGTTTTGAGAAAAGCTGCTTGATACCATTATCTGTAACTTCCAAACCGCAAAAGCCATTAATGACAGTTTGTAAAAGTCCTCCCGCACCAGTTACAAAATAAGGATTCGTTCCTCCTGCACCTTCGGAAATAACGCCAAACGGAGGTAACTGGTTAGGACGGAAACTTTGCACAAACAGTTCATAAGCTTTATCACTTTCACCAAGACGCGCATATTGCAAAGCCAACACAGATAAAGACATTGCCGGTCCGGATTTATCTATTTTATCTTCATAGTACTCCAAGTCCTTACGGATTTCTTCAGGATGGGTTATCAGATTTAATGGATATACCAGCAAATTGGCATCCGCTTGTTTTATTGTCTGTCCGTTATAGCCTTCATACTCCATAGTCACTCCATTCTCAAATTTCGGAATCCGTAGTTTTGAAGCTATCTCCTTCCAGATTGCAGGTGCTTTAACACCGCATACCGCAGCAGCTTTAGCAGCATCTTGCAATGCACGCATAGCAGCACCATTGGTAAATGCATTATCATCCACCCCTTCAGCATATTCATCGGCACACACCACATTGCGAATCGAATAAGAACCATCCTCATTATTCTTTTCTACACGACTTACCCAAAATTCCGCCACTTTCTCCATCAAAGGAAAACCTTCTTCACGCAACCACCGTTTATCACCACTCATACAGTAATAATTCCAGGCCGCGATAGCAATATCGGCAGTGATATGATGTTCAAAAGCTCCGGTCAAGGCCCAAGTAGGACATGACTCTTCTCCAGCATCATCACTTTCCCAAGGAAACATGGCTCCGTCATACCCATAGCTCAATGCTCTCTGACAAGCAGCTTCCAGTCTGTCCGTACGGTAGTCCATCATTGTCCTTGCAATGCCCTGATTCATGAAAAGCATAGGCGGATACATCCAGAACTCGGTATCCCAGAAAATATGCCCATTGTATCCTTGGGCAGAAAGCCCGAAAGGAGAGATACTCAACCGGCTTCCCTTGCGTGCATTAGAGTAAAGATTATAAAGAGCAAAACGTACGGCACGCTGCGCCTCGTCATCTCCCTCAATCATAATATCTCCTTCCCACAACTCATTCCAAAGTTTCCGGTGTCCATCCATCAGGCGGTTCAAACCTTCTTTCGCACCATAAATCACTTCACGGTCCGATTCATTATACGGGTCTATAAAATCACGTCCGGTACAGACGGAACCCAGTAAAGCGAAGCTGAATTTTTCTCCTTTCTTCAATGAAACCGAAATTCGGTTGGCTCCGTCATATTGTTGCTGCAGGTTCGGATTTTTATCATAAATAAAAGCGGAAGAAGCTGACACTTTCTGTTCACGGTATTTGGATAAAGCCCAGGTACGTACTATTTTCAGTTCGTTTCCATCGACATTCACACTCACCTGTTTTGAACCGGGATTCTTATATTCATCAGGTACTTCAATGGGATTTTCCACTGATAAATACATATCTTCCAATGCAGCCACCTCTACACGCACCAGTCCTGCATAAGGCATATTCCTCAAGGCACAGATACTATAAGAGATATCCGCTTTTCCACCATAAGTGAAATGTGTATCGTGCGTGGCGGCTTTCATATCTATACACTGTCTCCACCCCGAGATATTATCACCACTCACTCCCTGTCCATCAATCTGCATTTGCAAATTGAACGGGTTGATTCCTCGCAACACACGGCTCACATCTTGGGGAGCGGCAGCATCGAATACATGATTCAACATGACATGACGAACGGAGAAAGGTTCTTTCCACGGTAAGATACCGATACCGCCATTCGCTACTGCTGCGCCATAATAAGTTCCTTGATAATCAACAGCCTGTATTTTCCACAAACTTTCTTGTCCGTTTGCCTTTATAGCCAGAACTGATACCAGACAAAAAAATACGATAAATAGATTCTTCATATAATAGCATATTTAATTAATTAACGACACTTTCTGCAAAAATAGTCCGCATTGCTTGTTTTGTTCATTTAATACGCACTTCGATTGGCTTCCCATTCCCAACCTTGTATTTTCCTATGACCTTATTACCCTTCTTTATCAGAACCAGTAATGCGTTGCCTTTATTGCGTTTCACTTCGATATCAAATGTTGCACCAAATGCACAAATACGTTTCAAAGACATTGTATTCCAGCCTTCCGGAAGTTGCGGCATCAGTTTGAAAGCATCCAGCGCAATGGGACGTATGCCAAACAAGCCTTCTATCATAATACGGCAATATAAAGCGCTTTCTGTCGACAGATGGCGTTGGTTTCCTTCCGGCCATGCTTCCACTGCATAAGGGACATGGTCGCCCAGCAAACGGGTTGCAGAATATTTTTCCAGATATTCGGTAGCTATCTCTCTGGCGCCACAAGAATAAGCTCCCCGAAAAGCATAGAGCGTGGAGCGGTCCCAATACGTAGAAGTGCCCGATTGAGTAAGCAAACCGTTCTCCATCCATAACTTATCTGAGAACAGGGCAGCCACAGTACCCTCTGCCCGATTATAAATTCCCATAGTCAACGGAATACAAATCCATGAACGAAGCACCGTATTGCCATCGTAATAACGATATGTCTCATAACCTTCCACATTATGGGCAAAATATCTATCAATATTTTTATAAAGCTCAGCAGCCTTGTCCTGATAGGATTTTATACATTCACGATCTTTCTTCAGTGCCTTTCCCAAATAAACAGCAGAAATGAGGGCGTCATAATACAATGAAGAGGTACATAAGTTGGCTTTCCCGGCAGGGAAACGGTTTTCCAGTTCATCGGAGTCCGATTCCACTACTCCTTCAGCATTCAGTTTCCGATTGCAATATTCCAGACACCACTCAATCAATGCCCATAATTTTTCCGCCTCATGACGGTTGCCGGACGCCAAAGCATAACGTGCCGCACCATAAGCGACCATCGCCACATCTCCACGGTCGCCCGCCACGCCAAAACAGTCTATTCCCTCTGCGATTATAGATGAAGGCAAAGGCTTATACTCGTCATTCATATAACGCATGAATAAGGTGAACGAATCCATTGCCGAACGGTTTCCCGCCGGATAGCCCAAATAAGGGAAAAACGGATTGATGTATTCTGCCTGGTCGTTCGCCCAAATAGCCGCGTAATAAGCTTCCCCTCCCGGACTTTGCATATATCCGCCTTTTGTATCGAATATACTTTCCGAACCGCGTATCTTGGCAAACGAGAACATTGTGTTGATCACATCACTCGGAGTCTCAAGCACCAGATTACCCTGTACTTGCCGCAAGAATTCCCGTCGTGCAACAAGTTCCTTTTCAACATCCAGTGCCAGCTCCCGTTCATTCTTTTTATATCCTGCATAAATCACTTGAAACCAAGCCTTCTCTCCGGCCCCCAACTGAAAAGTTCCTTCTTTCAGCGGCGACGAAAGAACAGCCGTTAATGTATAACTGCCTTCCACCCCTTTAGCTTCATCCGTATGATAAGAAAGAGTATTCGCAGGAAATTGGACGGTCAATGGATTTTCTGTCACATTCTCCAATTCATATTTCTCACAAAAAGCCGGTTGTGATGTAGAAGGGAAAAGCGTGCGTGTCAGCGAAACGCCTTTATTGCCATATATACTCTTCACAGTCATAACCCCACTTAAAGATACGGTTTCCACCTTTTCGCCTACCAGCGGCTGTCCGTTCACAAGACACAGGTGCGCCCAGTCTCCATTGAAATGATGCTGCAAACTACCATGAGTGTCATTAGGAATGGTACGGAAAGTAGGCAGAACCACATTCCGGTCAATCACCCACTCCCCTGCTGCATTAATGCCATAACGCAACACGGTCGAAACTTTCAAACCACTCATTTCAATATGGTCATTATGAACGCCGTTTATCTTCCAATAAATACTATCCGGTGAGGCGATAGTCCATCGTGCAACTCCACCGGCATATAAAAGGTTTGCGCTGAACCAACATACCAGCACCATGAACCACATTGTTTTTTGCCTAGTCATTATATCTTATTGTATTATTAAAACATTTCTGCTCAAAAGCAAATCGCTACTCCTTTGCATTCGTAAAGTCCTTAGGTAACACTCCGAACTGCTTCTGAAAACATTTTGCAAAGTAGGACGGTGAATTAAATCCTACCATATAGCAAATTTCATTGACCCTGTTTTCACCCTCTTTCAGCAGTTGGGCAGCCTTTTTCAGACGCTCCAGACGAAGGAACTCATTCGGGCTGAGATCCAGCACTCCTTTAATTTTCCGATAGAAGTTAGAACGGCTCATATTCAGGTTATCCGCCATGTCATCCATACTAAACTCCGGATTGGCATAGTTCACCCTGATAACCTCGTTCAGTTTCTTGATAAACTCTTCATCGGCTTTCGTCAATGCCATTGTATTAGCGGCTATAAAAGGAGATTCCGCAAAAGCCTGGCGCAACTTCTCCCTGTTCTGAATAAGATTGGAAGCGCACGCCTGCAAATATTCCACAGAGAAGGGTTTTTCAATATAGGCATCCGCGCCCAGTTCCATTCCCTCTATCTTCGATTGTATATTAGTCTTCGCGGTCAGCAGTATGATAGGAATATGGCTGTAATTCAAATCCGACTTAATCGTCTTGCACAGTTCGAAGCCATCCATTACAGGCATCACGACATCACTTATCATCAGATTCACATAATTGCCGTCCAGTACACGCAATGCTTCCGCACCATTGGTAGCTGTCAGCACCGTGTAATCTTTCGACAGTTGGCGAACCACAAAGGCAAGCATATCTGGATTATCTTCCGCTACCAACACAGTCGGGCGGTTATCCTTCTCTACTGCTTGTTCCGCAGGAGCTTCGTTTATCTTGTCAGTTCCCACTTCCACTTCCGTTGTCAGGGTGATTGTCGTATCCTGTACTATCGGCAAAGTCATACAGAAAGTATTATTCTCCTCCCCTTTTCCCATAGTCAAAGTCCCCTGATGCAGTTCGGCAAGCGAGCGGGAGAGAGCCAGCCCGATGCCGGTTCCGGTAGTCACTTTTCCATCCTCCTGCTCGTTGAAACGAACAAAAGGCTTGAATATCTCCTCTTTCATTGCATCAGGAATGATTACTCCGTCGTTCACCGTGCAGATACGGAATGAATTGCCTCCGTCCGTATCCGGCACTGCCAGCGATATATGCACGTAACTTTCCGCATATTTCACCCCATTGTTCAGCAAATTACTGATGATTTTCGTAAATGCTTCCTGATTGATATGGGCATAAAAATCCTTTTCCGGCATCTGCAAAACAAAATCCAACCCTTTCTGCTTGGCAAGGGAAGTAAAGCGTTTATGAGTTTCTTTCAAGATTTCGGTAACATTACATTCAGTAAAGTTCAGTCGGAATCCCTGTCTCTCCGTCTTGCGGAAATCAAGCAACTGATTGGTCAGGTTCAATAACCGCTCCGTATTCTGCTTCATGACGTTCAAGTCCTCGCGGGTTTCCGTATCCACCTGCTTCTTTAGTATGATATTTTCCAACGGACCTTTAATCAATGTCAACGGAGTACGTATCTCATGGGCCACATTCGTAAAAAAGTCAATCTTCGCATTATATACTTCGCGTTCCTTTTCCTGTTCGAATTTCTCCATCTGCCGACGATGCTTCCTGTTGCTGCGTCTCTTGAAATACATAACCGTATACAGGGAACAACCTATAATCAGCAAAGCATACACGATATAAGCCCAGACGGAAAGATAGAAAGGCGGAAGAATATGTACTTTCAGGGATATTCCCTCTTCATTCCATACCCCATCGCTATTAGAGACTTTCACCCGGAAAGTGTAATTGCCATACCGCAGGTTGGAGTAAGTGACGATAGGGCTCTCGCCTACCGTCAGCCAGTCTGCATCAAAACCGTCCAGCTTATACATTATCCTGCTCATTCTCGGAGCCTGGAAGTCCAGTGCCGCCACACGGAAAGAGAAAGAGTTCTGATTGGATTGAAGTACAAGTTCGTCGGAAAAGGTGATGCTCTTCTCCAACGGAGAACCCGGTTCGCCTACATACACTTCCTTGCCAAAGAGCAGAAAATCAGTAATCACGATAGACGGAAGCGACTTGTTCTCTGAAAAGTTCTTGGGATTGAAAGCCACAAAGCCGTCGATACTTCCCAGATAGATCGTACCGTCTTCCGTTTCAAAACTTGAACGATAATTGAACTGGTCGCCCAGCAAACCGTTGGAAGTGGTATATACTTTCATAGCTCCGGTGGTAGGCTGGAAACATACCAAACCATTATTGGTTGTCAGCCAGAAAAGCCCTTCTTTATCTTCCACAATCTGATAAATGACGTCGTTTGGCAATCCGTCCGCCAGATTATAACTGGTGAAGGTTTCTGTCTCCGGATGGAACAAACAGAAGCCGCCACCCTGCGTCGTAAGCCAGACCTGCCGGTGGGAATCCTCGAAGACACTCACTACCTTGTCGTAAGGAAGGCTTTTCGGATTGCTTTCATCATGCAGGTAATTCTTCCATTTCTTCTCACTCACATTATAACAGTAAGCACCGTTTGCATAAGTTGCCAGCCAAAGGTTTCCGCCGGAGTCTTCTTTGATGTCATATACAAACCGGCCGTTCAGTTCCGGAATCCGGTCAAAATCGTCGGACTGCTTATTATAACGCAGCAGGCCGAATAATGTGCCCAAATAAATATCTCCCGTCGTTGTCCGGCAAATGGAGAAAACACTATTATCTATCAACGAACGCGGCGAATCTGTTTTCCGGTATGTTTTCACAATAGCTCCCGTGCGTGTGTCCACCACTTTCACCCCTTTCGAGAAAGTGCCCACCCAAAGATGGTCGCCAATCAGGCACAATCCGTGCACGTTCGTAAAGGCATTGCTCGGCATGAAGAAAGAGAAAGTCTTGGTCTTCGGGTTAAAGCGGTTTAGGCCGCCGTCTTCCGTGCCAATCCACAAGATTCCCTGATTATCCTGGCAGAATTCACGTACCCGCTTTCCATGCAGCCCGTTTTCTGTCCCTTTCGGATAATATTTCTCAAAATTCGTATAGAAACGGGGGTAATAGTTTACGCCGCCAAAATAAGAACCAATCCAGATGCCACCTTCACGATCTTTGCACAGCGAATAAATAGCATTATCGGACAAGGAGTAAGGGTCATTGATCGAACTGCGCAAGTGAACAAATTTCCCCAGCCGGAGATTATAAATATAAAGTCCTGACTCTGCGCCGATCCACAGCTCATTGTCGGAAGCCATCAGCAGTTCACGACAAAATACAGATTCCCCGTTCTCATCTGCCAAGAGCAAATCATGCAATTTGTTTGAGGTCAGGTTCAGTTCCTTCACTCCACCTTTCAAAGAGCCGACATACAGACAGTTGTATGCCCCTTTCGCAAGACTTATCACTACATCGTTCGCATAGGTTTCTTTATTATCTATCGGAGAGCGATAAGGATGGAGCGTTTTCAAGCGGTCTTTCGAATAGAAAAGACCGTCACCGTAACAGCCTATCCAAAGGGTTCCGCTATTATCAAAGGCGAAAGTCTGCACATTAGTGGTAAGAAAAGAGAAATTCTCTAACGTATAGTTCCGAAGTTTCTCTTTTTCCAGTTCATAGCAGAAGAGACCTTGAGATTCTACCGCCACCCAGACACAACCTTGATTGTCGCCGGAGATTGCAGTCACGGTATGTTCTATTTTCGTATTTTCCGCACTCAGTTCCGTGAAATGCTCAAAGAAGTCCTTTTCCGGATAATAAATATAAAGCCCCACATCCGTGCCTACCCAGATATTTCCTTTCTCGTCTTCATAAAGCGCTGTGATGAAATTGTTGCCGATACTTCGTTGGCTACGGTCATCGTGCTTGAATTTACGGAACGACAAGCCGTCATACCGATTCAATCCATCCTTCGTACCGAACCACATAAACCCTTGCTTATCCTGCAGAATCGTATTGACTGTATTTTGGGATAACCCGTTCTGCACGCTCAGGTTTTTGAAATAATAATGCTCGTCCGCCACTTGTGCATGACAGCTTATCTGGTAGCAAATAAAACAGAATAAAAGTGTCAGTGCTTTTTTCATAACATACGTGTTTTCTATCTTCCCGTTTGAGTTACCAAATGTAGGCAAAATAACAACGGGAAGATGATAAATACGTCCCAATGAATGAAAAAATAGTCTTATTTCTCTATTCTGATACGTGCGTCAACTGCCACAACCGCCTTTTCTGTAGCCAGAAGCGGGTTTATATCCATTTCTTTAATCTCTGTCGCAAAGCGGAGCAAGGTAGAAAGACGGACTATAATTTCAGCAAATTTATCTTCATTCACCCCCTTTTGTCCACGTGTCCCCTGTATGATTTTATAAGCCCTCAGCGAATGAATCATTGAATAAGCCTCTTCATAAGAAAGCGGAGCCAATCCGGAAGAGACATCTTTCAGCACTTCCACAAAGATACCTCCCAAGCCGCACAAGACCACATGCCCGAACTTCTCCTCATACTTCGCACCAATGAAAAGTTCCGTACCTCGTAGCATTGGCTGTACCATGATTGCTTTCGCATCGGCAATTTGCATCATACGGTCAAACTCCAAAGACAAATGTTGCTCACTCTTGATATTCAACACGACCCCGCCAACATCCGATTTATGCACAGGTCCAACGACTTTTGCCACCACTGGAAATCCGCAACGACGGGCAAAAGCCACCACTTCTTCCTTATTATCCGACACAAATTCATCTACAAGCGGAATACCGGCTGCATGAAGCAAAGCCTGTACATGATGAGGCGCGATATATCCGTCATCCGGAATAGAATCAATGATCCGCCGAATTCTCGGAACATCCACTCCGAACAGTTCTATTTCAGGAACTGCCGGTTTAGGAGCATTCACAATGCGGGAAAGAGCAGTCCCTAATGTGACCTCATCCGAAAAGTTCACGTGACCTTTAGCAAGGAACGCTGCCACTTCCGCTCCGGCTGTATTGATGGAAGGAAGTATCGGGAAAATCGGCTTACTGCAAACCTGCATTTTCTCATGAAGCACATCGTACATCTCGAACATAGTGACTAGTCCCGGAGTTCCAAAAATGGCCATCACAGCATCTATATTCTCAAATTTCTCTTCACAATAGTCAATACAAAGACGCAGATGTTCCGGAGTTCCCGTAGCAAGAATATCAATCGGATTACCGACAGCAGCTCCCGGAAAGAGTTGCGCTTTCAGTTCTTCTGCCAGGTTACCTTCTAACTTCGGCACATTCAGCCCCCCCTTGCTCAACGCATCCGTCAGCATTACTCCGGGGCCTCCGGCATGAGTGATAATCGCAAAATTCTTTCCCTTCAGTTCGGGCAAGGTAAACACACAACCGACAGTAGTCAGCTCCTCACGTGAGAAACAACGTACAATTCCCGCTTTACGAAACAAAGCCTCAACAGCAGAATCCGAGCTGGCAATAGCTCCCGTATGCGAAGAAGCCGCACGGCTTCCACTTTCCGAGCTTCCCGCCTTAATCGCTGCAATCTTACACCCTTTTCTTATCAATGAAGAAGCATGGAATAATAATCGGTCCGGATTTTGGATACTTTCAATATAGAGCAATTTGATTCGTGAATCTTTTTCAGAATCGAAGTTCTCATCCATAAACTGTAATACATCCTCCACCCCAATCTGTTTGGCGTTTCCTACCGACCATACAGAGTTGAACTGCAATCCCTTAGTCACCGCGCTTTCCAAAATGAATACGGCTGTAGCACCCGAACTGGAGATAAGATCCACTCCTTTCGGACTTAAATTTGGAATTGGTTGACTGAACACACTATGGTGCCAAGTATTCATCAATCCGATGCAGTTAGGTCCTATCAACGACGCGCCATATTTGTTTACAGTTTCCAGAATACGTTCTTCCAACAATGCCCCCTCATGAGTCTCCTCACCAAAGCCGGCAGAAAGTATGATAAAAGCCCGGGTATGCTTCCGACCAGCCAATGTTTCTACAATGCCAGGACACATTGAAGCAGGAACTGCCAATACCGCAAGGTCCGTATCAGGCACGTCCTGCACATCCGCAAAGGCAGGAACTCCCTGCACTTCTTTCTCTTTTGGGTTCACAGCCCGAAGTTCTCCCTGATACCCCCCGTTTATCAGGTTCTTTAATATTGCGCCACCCGGCTTATGTACATTATTTGAAGCCCCTACTACAACAATGCTCTCAGGGCGCAGCAACTGGGTTGTTATCATATCATACTCTAATTTTCGTTTAACTTGAATACAAATATATTCTTTTTTACGAGAAAAAAGAAAGAAAAGTCACTATCTTTGCACATTACAAAGCTGAAAACAATAAAATCACACGATACAATGGAAAAGAAATTCAAAAGAACCACCGTCACATCGGCATTGCCCTATGCGAACGGACCTGTCCACATCGGTCATCTGGCCGGTGTATACGTACCCGCAGATATTTATGTACGCTATCTGCGCCTGAAAAAAGAAGATGTATTATTCATCGGCGGTTCGGACGAACACGGAGTGCCTATCACGATCCGTGCCAAAAAGGAAGGAATCACCCCGCAGGATGTAGTAGACCGTTACCATTCCTTAATTAAAAAGTCATTTGAGGAATTCGGAATCTCATTCGATGTGTATAGCCGCACCAGTTCACCGACCCATCACCAACTAGCTTCGGACTTCTTCAAAACATTGTACGACAAAGGAGAATTTATCGAAAAAACGTCTGAGCAATACTACGATGAAGAAGCTAAAACATTCCTCGCCGACCGTTATATCACCGGAGAATGTCCTCACTGCCACTCGGAAGGAGCATACGGTGACCAATGTGAGAAATGCGGTACTTCACTCTCTCCGACAGATCTCATTAATCCGAAAAGCGCCATCAGCGGGAGCAAGCCGGTAATGAAAGAAACCAAGCATTGGTATCTTCCCCTCGACAAACATGAGGCATGGCTGCGCAAATGGATTCTGGAAGATCATAAAGAATGGCGTCCCAACGTATACGGTCAATGCAAAAGCTGGCTCGACATGGGCTTGCAGCCACGTGCCGTAAGCCGCGACCTCGATTGGGGAATCCCCGTTCCCGTAGAAGGAGCAGAAGGAAAAGTTTTGTACGTATGGTTTGACGCGCCTATCGGATACATTTCCAATACCAAAGAACTGCTTCCCGATAGTTGGGAAACATGGTGGAAGGATCCTGAAACCCGTTTGATTCACTTCATCGGCAAGGACAACATCGTATTCCATTGCATCGTATTCCCTGCAATGCTGAAAGCTGAAGGCAGTTACATTCTGCCGGACAACGTGCCGAGCAACGAATTCCTAAACCTGGAAGGAGATAAAATTTCCACTTCCCGCAATTGGGCTGTATGGCTGCACGAATACCTGGCCGATTTTCCCGGAAAGCAAGACGTACTCCGCTATGTACTGACCGCCAATGCACCGGAAACAAAAGACAATGACTTCACCTGGAAAGACTTCCAGGCACGCAACAATAACGAACTGGTCGCTGTATATGGCAACTTTGTGAATCGCGCTATGGTACTTACCCAAAAGTACTTTGACGGAAAAGTACCTGCACAGGGCGAATTGACTGACTATGACAAGGAAACTCTGAAAGAATTCGCAGACGTAAAAGCAGAAGTGGAAAAACTGCTCGACATTTTCAAATTCCGCGATGCACAGAAAGAAGCCATGAATCTGGCACGTATCGGTAACAAATATCTGGCCGACACCGAACCGTGGAAATTGGCCAAAACAGATATGGAGCGTGTAGGCACTATCTTAAACATTTCCCTACAGTTGGTTGCCAACCTCGCCATCGCTTTTGATCCGTTCCTGCCGTTCAGTTCGGAGAAACTCCGTAAGATGCTGAATATGGACACATTCGAATGGGCTGAACTAGGAAATGACAATCTGCTGTCCATAGGCCATCAGTTGAATAAGCCGGAACTGCTGTTTGAAAAGATCGAAGACGCTACTATCGAAGCACAAGTACAGAAGTTGCTTGATATTAAAAAAGCAAACGAAGAAGCAAACTACAAAGCCAATCCGATTCGTCCGAACATCGAATTCGATGATTTCACGAAATTGGATATCCGTGTAGGTACTATCCTCGAATGCCAGAAAGTACCAAAGGCAGATAAGTTGTTGCAATTCAAAATCGACGACGGACTGGAAACACGTACTATCGTATCGGGCATTGCCAAACACTATCAACCGGAAGAACTGGTAGGCAAACAGGTTTGCTTCATCGCCAATCTTGCCCCGCGCAAACTGAAAGGTATCGTCAGCGAAGGAATGATTCTGAGCGCCGAAAATAATGATGGCAGTTTGGCTGTTATTATGCCGGGACGGGAGGTAAAGCCGGGCAGCGAAGTAAAATAAAAAATGGGTGAAGAGCAATCACTGAGACAAAAGACAGCCAAAGGATTATTTTGGGGAGGACTCAGCAACAGCTTACAGCAGTTGCTGGGGCTTCTTTTCGGAATTGTTCTGGCTCGTTTGTTGTCACGCTCCGATTATGGCATGATCGGTATGCTGACCATCTTTTCAACGATAGCCAACATCCTACAGGAAAGCGGTTTCATCTCCGCTTTGGTCAACCGTAAAAATGCTTCGGACAAAGATTACAATGCCGTATTTTGGTTTAGTGTTTCTTGTAGCGCCATCTTATATATATTGCTCTACCTGTCGGCTCCACTGATTGCCGAGTTTTACCGTACGCCGGAATTAGTCCCCCTTTCCCGACTGACTTTCCTAAGTTTTTTTATCGCTAGTTTAGGGATCGCTCCACGCGCCATCCTTTTCCGCAACCTCAAAGTGAAAGAAAATACGATTATTTCCCTTTCCTCACTTACATTATCCGGTATTACAGCAATAGTCCTTGCCGTAAATGGATTTGCCTATTGGGGCATAGCCATACAATCACTTGTATACGTAGCAGTTGTCGTTATACTCAATTGGTACTTCGCCAAATGGATGCCTAGCTTCCATTTCGACTTTTCTCCTATAAAAGAGATGTTCGGTTTTAGTAGTAAAATGTTAATTACCAACATATTCATGACTATCAACAACAATCTGTTCTCCGTACTATTAGGGAAATTCTATACCAAGCAGGCAGTAGGAGATTTCAGCCAAGCAAACAAATGGAATAACATGGGACATTCCTTAATCACAGGAATGATTAACGGAGTAGCCCAGCCCGTATTAGCAAGCATAACGGAAGACACCCAGCGTCAGGTAGCCGTATTCCGTAAAATGCTGCGCTTCACCGCATTTATCTCTTTCCCTGCCATGTTCGGCCTCAGCATTGTATCCAAAGAGTTCATCGTGATTACCATTACTGACAAATGGCTCGTTTCCGCCCAAATGATGCAGTTGCTCTGTATCTGGGGTGCGTTTATCCCTATTAATAACCTGTTCTCAAACCTGTTGGTCAGCCGGGGACGTTCTTCCGTGTTTATGTTCTGCAATATCACACTCAGCATTTTGCAACTTATCACAGCATGTCTCAGCTATCCTTATGGTATCACAATGATGATTTATCTGTTCATTACCATCAATATCTTATGGCTTTTTGTCTGGTATTTCTTCGTCAAAAGAGAAATACCTTTGACTCTATCCTGTGTACTCAAGGATATCGCTCCTTATTTCTTATTAGCAGCCACATTGACTGCCTCCGCTTATTATATCACTCTCGGAATCCGGAATCTATATTTATCCTTACTAATAAAAATAGTGCTGGTAGTATCTTTGTACGCTCTGATTTTATGGAAATTACAATCCGTGATATTCCGTGAGTGCATTGAATTTATAAGAAAGAAAATCTAAACACGAAGTATTTGCAGGGGAATATCTCCTAATTGGGCAGCCAGTTCCGAAAAAGAACTGCCTGAAGATCCATAAATCTTTTGAGTGCGTGACAGTGTATACATATCGGCTACAGCATCCTTAATTCCGGAAATCGAGCCACGATCAGAAACCGTCTCAGCCGTATGCACCCTGCTACCATAACGATTGCGTAACTGCTGTTTCACCTCTTCCGAATCAGTTGCCAGATAGATACACAAATCATCATACATATCACTTTCTTTGTCCAACTGTGTAAAAAACAAATCCAATGGACTTTGACGGATGGCTACCGTATGATCTGCACGACGAATATGTACACCTACCGTATGCTTGGAAAAGTGACAAAAACGGCGTTCGACTTCCTCACAAACGGAAGCGACAGGGTGAAACAAAGAACGAAGTAAATTTGTACTGTAATTCGCAAACTGGTCACAAGTAGCAATATACAACCGTCCACTTTGAGATGCCCACTCTTCCAGCTCCGACTCCTTATAACAAAGAGCACGTACGTCCCTTTCATACAGACAATCCTCAAACAACAATTTCTGAAAAAGTTTCGGAAGATAAAAATTACGCCTGCGAGGACGGTCATACATAAGCAAATGTTTGCAAGAAGTCTCCGAAAAGGATATATTCATCAACTCCGGTTCCTCAAACACTTTGAAAAAGGGAGCATTCAGTCCCCAATCACGGAACCATAGTACTTCCAACTTTCTCCTTACTCTATATGTCAAGGTAACGGCAGAAGCTACAGCGCGCATACGATTAGCTAATCCTCCCACCGGCACTAATATAATCTTTTCCATAATCATATATTCATTTCCAACACAAAAGTAAACAAGTTTATTATTCTTTGGCTATTTTTGCAGACAGTATTTACACAAATTCAAAAATATGAATATTAATCCGAGCTCACCGGTTTCCATTTCAGTCGTTATGTGTACCTATAACGGAGATAAATATCTTGAACAGCAAATAGATTCTATATTGTGCCAGACCTATCCCATCCATGAATTGATCATACAAGACGATTGTTCTACCGATCGTACAGTAACAATTATTGAAGCATATCAAAAAAGAGACCCACGTGTCAAACTCTATATTAACGAGACACCACTAGGATTCAATTACAATTTTTCATCCGCCTTCGCCAAAGCTGAAGGTGAATATATCGCCTCTTCCGACCAAGATGATATCTGGCGACCGGATAAGATAGAGATTCTGATGAACCACGCAACAAATCATTCTCTACTTTTTCATAACTCTTACCTATTCACCACGGATATTCAACAGACCATGGGGAAAAAAAACAAATCTAATGTACTTTACAACGAGCTTTATCTATTAATGAAACCATATGTCCCGGGACACGAATGTCTCTTCCACCGCAATATCCTACCCATTTTCCAGCAAGCTGTGAAACAAGAGAATAACATCTCCTATGACTCCTTGCTAATGTTGGCTGCCGTTGTCTCCGGACCAATAGAGTTCATTGACGAAGGACTGGTCTATTGGCGTAGACATCCTCAAGCCACTTCCTACCATACGGAACAAAAATACAATGCATGGGAAGGACTACAAACTGCTCTGAAAAGCCTAAGCAACCACTCACAGCGCAATGTTACAAAAAGATATTTTCAAGCTGTCAGCAACTATCCATTCAGGCAGAAATATACCATCCGAACAATTCGGTATATGAAGACAGGCAGTATTGTTGGAATTCTGAAAGCCTGTTGCGTCTGTTGCATTCAGCATAAACAACTTTATCCCCATACACGTTTTTTGCAATCATGCATCAAGTCTTTTTTCACTCCCTTGTATTTTATCCGAGATTGTAGTAAATTTGCCATCCATTAATGACTTAGGAATATGATAACATTTACTGTATTTCCGCGTTTAAGGCAAAACCCTAACGAAAAAAACAATCCCTATATAGAGAATTTCATCGCTTCCTTGAACCGTGAAGGAGAAAGTACTGTTATCAATCCTCCACACCGAAACCCACTTCTTAGCATATTGCCTCCCAAACGATGGGGAGACGTGATTATCTTCAATTGGTTTGAAAGTATTCCTGATTTCAAATACGGACTTTTACAAGCTGTCACGGCAATCTGTTTCGTAACAGTACTCAAATTGGCAAAGAAGAAAATCGTATGGGTACTGCACAACAAAAAACCACACAATGACGGGTATACAGGCATGAAAAAATTCCTCATGCGTTTCATCGTCCGGAAAGCGGATTTAATACTTACACACGCTACCGAAGGGCTGGAAATCATCCGGCAGAGATATCCGCAAGCCAGCGGAAAAGTTCATTTTCTGCACCATCCTACCATCAATCGACTTCCCCGACAGTTACCTGCCGAGAATAATATTCTTTATGATTTGCTGATATGGGGTACTATCTCACGCTATAAAGGTATACATGAATATCTTTCATACCTACGTAACCATCCGGAGCAACACCCCAATGTCTGCATTATCGGACGATGTGCCTCCGCCTCTTTGTTGAAAGAATTGCAGGACAAAGCACCTGATTATGTCAAAATCATCCCTGAAAGTCCATCGTTTGAAAAGCTAAGTAATTACGTAGCCTGCTCCCGTTTTGTACTCATTCCTTACTGTCCCGATTCTGTATTAAGTTCGGGAGTATTAATGGATTCCCTTTCTTTCGGGGCAAAGGTAATAGGACCAGCCACCGGATCATTCATCGATTACAGCCACAACAGTCTATTAAACGTCCACACATT
Source organism: Bacteroides sp. NSJ-39 (assembly GCF_014287315.1). NCBI lineage: Bacteria > Pseudomonadati > Bacteroidota > Bacteroidia > Bacteroidales > Bacteroidaceae > Bacteroides > Bacteroides sp. NSJ-39. Next base: position 165,080 of record NZ_JACOOB010000003.1, read on the forward strand.
TAAAAGTCTGGATGATATTGCCGTCATCCTCTCAGACTATAAAAAAGAAAAAGCCTCACTAGTTGGATATAGGCAATTTCTCGATGAAAACGCTTGGCAGTACTTCGGCAGCAAAATTATTGAACTAGTAACAAAAACCAAATAACATAATGACAAAATACGCTCCCATATTGCTGTTCGTGTACAATCGTCCGGAACATTTAAAACAAACGATGGAGACACTTCAAAACAACACACTCGCTGCCGAAAGTGAGCTCTACATCTATTCCGATGCAGCCCGCAAGGACACAGACGAGGCAGCTGTAGCTGAAGTCCGCAACTATATCCATAAGATAACAGGATTTAAGAGCATCACCCTCATCGAACGGGAAAAGAACTGGGGACTTGCGCGTAATATCATTGACGGAGTTACCACACAAGTCAACCGCTTCGGGCGGGTTATCGTAATGGAAGACGACTTGATTACAGCACCTTACTTCCTACAATTTATGAACGATGCACTTGAGACTTACAAAGACGAGCCACGCGTCGGTCACATACAAGCTTGTGATTTCACCAACGACCCTTCCCTGCCCGATACATTTCTTATCAAGTTTACCGGAAGTTGGGGGTGGGCTACTTGGGACAGAGCATGGAAATATTTCAATCCCGACGGGAAAGAGCTGCTCCGCCAATTGGAAGAACGTAACCTCACACGGAGATTTGACCTCAACGGGAATTATCCTTTCACACGAATGCTGAGGCGCCAAATCGAGGGAAAAAACAATTCATGGGCCATCCGCTGGAATGCCAGCCTGTTTTTAGCAGATATCCTCTCGTTAAACACCGGACGTTCACTTATTCAGAACATCGGTTTCGATGGAAGCGGCACCAACTGCGGTGGTGGAGGTTTATACAGTTCCACCTTATGGATGAAACCGCTCCCAATAGAAAAATGGTCGCCAATAGAAGAAAATGAAAAAGCCAGAGAAGCATTCGCACGCTATTACCACCGCACAAATTGCTTTATGGCCAAAGCGATTCGACGAATTAAACGTACCTTGAAAGGAGACTTCGGCGCATGAAAATGTACTATTATCACACACGCCCCATACAAGAAGCATTGGACGAATGGAAGAACCATTTACACCCCGGACATATATTATATGGGCTCACTCATTTCAGTAAACACGGTATTCACCCGATACTCCACCATTACCGTCATTTCGCATCCCGTATACGGTTCTCACTCTACAATTTCTTTGAAATCATACGTTGCAAAGAACCGTACGACCTTTTGTATGGTACCTCCTTTTACGGACTAGAGCTTATTATCTTCTTACGTGCGTTCGGATTGTACCGCAAACCCATTGCTATCTGGCACCATCAAGCCGTAGTCCGAAACTCCAACAAACTGAAGAATTTGGTTTCCCGCTTTTATTATAGAGGTATCGATCAAATGTTCTTTTTCAGTCAGACGTTAATTGAGGACTCTTTAAAATCAGGCAAAGTCAACGCCGGTCAGTTGCACCTTATACATTGGGGAGCCGACCTTGATTTCTATGACTATCTGAGACAGCACCTTCCAGCCGCAAACGAAGAAGAACCGGAAAAGACGTTTATCACTACTGGGAAAGAGAATCGTGACTTCACCACCTTGCTAAAAGCATTTGCCGAAACAGGGCTTCCCCTTGATGTGTTTACCACACCTGCCGCCGGAGACAAGAACTATGAGCTTTTACTAAAAAAATATATACCATATACCAACATACGGATACATTTCACGAGCGGTATCATCCCACACAAGCTCGCCACAGAAGTAGCACATTCAAAAGTAGTAGTCATCTGCTGCCTTGACAACCCCTACACCGTGGGACTCACCACACTGGTAGAAGCTTTTGCATTAGGACTCCCGGTGATTTGCTCACGTAATCCTAAATTTCAAATGGACATTGAAAAAGAAGGAACAGGTATCTATGTAGACTATAATGATACAGAAGGATGGAAACAAGCCATCCGTTACCTCTACACCCATCCTGAAGAAGCACAGCAAATGGGAGCCAACGGTCGGAAACTGGCAGAACGGGAATATAATTTAGAACATTACAGCCGCGAATTATCGCAAATCTTAACTACTACGGTAAAAACTTATCGCAAGCAACCATAGATTTGCAACGAAAAGCGTACATTTGCATAAACTTTTATGCGCATGAGAGTACTAATCATCAATACTTCAGAACGAATAGGCGGTGCGGCTATCGCAGCAAACCGTCTGATGGAATCGCTCAACGGTGCCGGAATAGACACCGGGATGTTGGTACTGCACAAAACGAGCCACTCCGATAAAGTACATACCGTCGGTAAGTCTTGGCAAAGAAAGTTCACGTTTATCTGGGAACGTCTCATTATTTGGGCAAATAATCTTTTCAGCCGGAAGAATCTTTTTAGGGTATCCATTGCCAATACGGGGTTCGATGTCACCCGGCTTCCGGTTTTCAAAGAGGCAGATATCATTCACTTGCATTGGATCAATCAGGGCATGCTGTCCTTGCACAATATTCAACAAATCATCACCTCCGGCAAACCTGTTGTTTGGACGATGCATGACATGTGGGAATGTACCTCCATCTGCCATTATTCCTACTCTTGCGAATCATTCAAAAACGAATGCGGAAACTGCCACTTTCTCCGTTTTCCCGGGAACAACGACTTGTCTCACCGCGTCTTCAGGAAAAAACAGAGCATACTCTCTCCGGCAAGAATAAATATCGTTACAGTAAGTAATTGGCTCGCCTCACAAGTACGCCAAAGCACACTACTCAAAGGAAAGCCGGTCACAGTGATACCGAATACGCTTTCACTGAGCAACTTCCGGATACTTAATAAAGTAGAATGCCGACAAGCATTATCTCTTCCTGACAAACGGATTATCGTGTTCGGGGCTGCCCGTATTGATGATCCGATAAAAGGATTCCCAACGTTGATGGAGGCCATTCGCCTTTTAATCCGACGAAAAGACTTTCGGAGTAAAGAGTTGCACCTCCTACTATTCGGAAGAATCAAATACCCCCTGCAGGTGCTCCCGTCTATTCCGGTCAGTCATACCTACATGGGCTGGGTAAGCCAAGCGGAGGAGCTTTCTCAAATCTATTCGGCAGCCGATGTCGCAGTGTCCGCCTCGCTCTACGAAACCTTCGGACAAACACTGATTGAAGCCCAGTCTTGCGGTTGCCTGCCTGTTTCGTTCGGCAACAGCGGACAAGCAGACATCATCCGCCATAAGGAGAATGGATACTTGGCTGACTATCAGTCGGCGGAAAGTCTGGCCGACGGAATAAAATGGGGACTTACCGAAGGGAAAGAACGGGTGTCACCGGAAGCAATGAGAAACGAAGTAATGACTAAATATTCGGGCAAGGTGGTAGCCGGACAATATATCAATCTGTATACAAGCCTGTTGGCAAGCAAACTTTAGAAAATGAGAATACTGATTATTAATACTTCTGAGAAGATGGGCGGTCCGGCCGTTGCGGCAAGCCGTCTGATGGAATCGCTGAAAAACAACGGTATCAAAGCTAAAATGTTGGTACGTGACAAACAGACCGACCAGATTAGTGTTGTCGGGTTGAACAGAAGCTGGTTGCAAGTATGGAAATTCATGTGGGAACGTCTTGTCATCTGGAGTGCCAACCGTTTTCACCGGAATCATATGTTTGATGTAGATATAGCAAATACCGGCACGGACATTACGTCACTTCCGGAGTTCCGTCAGGCGGATGTCATCCACCTTCACTGGGTCAATCAGGGAATGCTCTCATTGAAAGATATCCGAAAGATATTGTCATCCGGCAAGCCTGTAGTATGGACAATGCATGATATGTGGCCTTGTACCGGTATCTGCCACTATGCACGGGAATGTACCAAATACCAGAAGGAATGCCATCACTGCCCCTATATATATAAGGAAGGAGGCCGGAAGGATCTGTCATATCGCACTTTCCGCAACAAACAAGAACTTTATGCTCATGCCCCGATTCATTTCGTCACTTGCAGTCATTGGCTGAAAGAACAAGCACAAAGTAGTGCATTGCTTGCAGGAAAAGAGATTGTCAATATTCCGAACGCCATTAACACGAATCTCTTCAAACCACAAAAGAAGGAGGAGGCACGTACGAAATGTATGTTGCCGCAAAACAAAAAACTAATTCTGTTCGGTTCGGTAAAGATTACCGATAAGCGGAAAGGAGTCAAATATTTAATTGAGTCCTGCAAAATGCTGGCAGAAAAGCATTCGGAATGGAAAGATTCATTGGAGGTAGTTGCATTCGGCAACCAATCCCAACAGTTACAGGCTCTGCTTCCCTTTCGTGTACACTCACTTCCTTACATCAAGAATGAGCATGAATTAGTGAATATATACAACTCAGTAGATATTTTCGCCATCCCGTCACTGGAAGAGAATCTGCCCAACATGATTATGGAAGCGATGGCATGCGGAGTGCCGTGCGTAGGGTTCAATGTAGGCGGCATTCCCGAAATGATAGACCATCTGCACAATGGCTACGTGGCACAATACAAGTCTTCGGAAGATTTTGCCAACGGCATTCACTGGATATTGACAGAACCGGAATACAGCGAACTCTCAGAACAAGCCCGCCGCAAGGTATTGGGCAACTATTCGGAGAGTATCGTTGCCAAAAGATATACGGATATCTATAACAAAATAACAGGAAAATATGCATAGCGTCCATCCCACTCCGAAATTCTCAATCATCACGGTAACATACAACGCTGAGAAGGTATTGGAGGACACCATTCTAAGTGTCATCTCACAAACCTATCATCACGTCGAATATATTATCGTAGACGGGGGATCTGAAGATAAGACCTTATCCATCATCGACCGGTACCGTTCGCGGATACACACTGTCGTCAGCGAGCCGGACAAAGGATTATATGACGCCATGAATAAAGGAATCTCTCTTGCCACCGGTGATTACCTTTGCTTTCTGAACGCAGGCGACTGCTTCCACGAAGATAATACATTACAGCAAATGATACATACCATCATCGGCAACGAACTTCCCGATGTACTTTATGGAGAAACAGCCATCGTAGACAAGAACGGTCATTTCCTACGTATGCGCAGGCTATCCGCTCCGGAAACTTTAACGTGGAAAAGCTTTAAACAAGGGATGTTGGTCTGCCATCAGGCATTCTTCCCCCGCCACACGTTGGTAGAGCCGTATGATTTGCAGTACCGCTTCTCCGCTGACTTCGACTGGTGCATCCGCATCATGAAGAAAGCGCATACCCTTCACAACACTCACCTGACAATCATTGACTATTTGGACGAGGGCATGACCACCCGGAACCGGAAAGCATCCCTCAAAGAGAGATTCCGCATTATGGCAGAGCATTATGGATGGATCAGTACCACGATACATCATGCATGGTTTGTGATTCGTGCAGTTATCCATCGGTAACCTAAAACATAACAGGCAACGCAAACAACTGATACATCAGCGTTCGTGCCATGCGTATCTGTCCTTTCGTGCTGGGATGCAAACGGTCATATCCCGCATCATAGAAATAAATCAGTTGTTCTTCCACCATCGGATTCAATCCGGTTACCGCATTAAAATCAATCACGGGAACTCCCCACACATTGCCGGCTTCTTTGACAGCCTGCACGTAGGCATCCACATATTCGCCACAACTGTTCTGGTAGTTTTCATCCGGTTGCACATTCGTTTCTCCAAAATTGGCCAGTGAACGGTGCAACGGGGTCAGCAACACAATCTGCTTGTCTGGGAAGAGTTGTTTCAGTCTATTGATTCCTATGTTGATACGTCCCTTATACGTGCTTCCATCCATTATAGGAGTACGTTTCTTACGGGTTTCCAGCTTTTGGGTTTGTCCACGGGCTGCCATCACTTGTTCTTCTGTTTCCGTAAACCATTCTCCAATAGGTACACCGGCATTAAAATCATTCGTACCCATCAAAATCACGATAGCATCTACTTCTTCACCGTGTTCTTTCTTCAGTTGCTCGGCTTGCCGGGGCACATCATTCCATTGCCTGCCACTGATACCATATACATAAGGAGTAATTCCCAACCATTCTTGCAGAAAATCCCAGTATTTCTTTATCTTGTCGCCATGACAGTTGGGATCTGTAATAGAGTCTCCCAAATATCCCACTCTTTTTCCTTGCCACGGGTGCCGGATGCATCCATTATTCGTTTCAACAGAGTTTGCCACTTTAGAAGATTGATTCTGTCCGCACAGAAAAGAGGAACAGAAAAACAGGAGGATACATGTGAGTAATAATTTGCTTTTCATCGGTATCATACGTTAAATGAGAGATTTGTATTTAATATTCGACAAAAATAACTCAAAAAAAATGTAGTTTCAATCAATTTGAGCGATCAATCTCATCCATGCAACCGGATACATAAAAAGATTGATTATCCTTTACTTTGCAGAAAACATGGAGACTTTTGCCACCGAACTGGAATAAAACCGGGAAGAGAAAACCTCTCAAACTCCCAACAACTGCTTCAATTCAGCCACTCCTTCAGAAGCTCCCTTCTGAATCACATGTATCGAACGGGAAGTATGCGTATCTACCGGTTTCGGATCAATCAGATACACCTCTGCTTCTCTCGGTACATAATGAAGCAACCCCGCTGCAGGATATACATTAAGCGACGTACCGATAATAACGAAAATATCCGCTTTTTCCACATATTGGATGGCTGTCTCAATTTCCGGCACAGCTTCTCCGAACCATACGATAAAAGGTCGCAATTGAGTGCCGTCGCCGGCCTTGTCTCCCATCTTCACTTCATATTCTTCCGGTTTCAGCTCTTTTATGTAATGAGGATTATGAGGATCTCTACTGGAACACACTTTCGTCAGTTCGCCATGCAGATGAACGATACGGCTGCTCCCGGCACGTTCATGCAAGTTATCGATATTCTGTGTCACCACCGTTACATGAAAGTTTTTCTCCAGTTCCGCCAACAATTCATGTCCACGGTTCGGCTTTACCTCCAACAACTGTTTCCGGCGCTCATTATAGAAATTAATCACTAAAGCCGGATCACGCTGATAACCTTCAGGAGTAGCCACCTGCTCCACAGGATATTTGTCCCACAAACCGCCTGCATCGCGAAATGTACTAATCCCACTCTCGGCACTCATACCCGCACCCGTCAAAACTACCAGATTCTTCATTACTATTCCTCCTTTTTTTTAATAGCCACACAAATGTAATCAGAATCATCGAATAAAAGAACTAATTCTTTTGTAAAAAAACGGCTAACTTTCACAGATATAAGAATTTTTAAATACCAAATGCTAAATCATTCAAATAAAACACGTACTTTTGCGATTCATAAATTTGCAATTGATTGAAGGCTAAAACTATGAAATACGCTTCAATCGCCAACAAAAAACATTATATGGATAAATTCAGTTACTCTATTGGTCTCGGAATCGGCCAAAACTTATCAAGTATGGGAATCGCCAACCTTTCGGTAGACGACTTCGCACAAGCTATCAAAGATGTATTGGAAGGCAACCAGACGGCTATCAGCCATCAGGAAGCCCGCGAAATAGTAAACAAGTATTTCGAAGAACTGGAAGCTAAAATGGGCGCCGCCGCTATCGAACAGGGGAAAGCATTCCTTGAGGAAAACAAAAAAAGAGCAGGTGTAGTAACTCTGCCCAGCGGATTGCAATACGAAATAATAAAAGAAGGTACAGGCAAAAAGCCTCAGGCTACCGATCAGGTAAAATGCCATTACGAAGGTACTTTGATTGACGGAACACTGTTCGACAGTTCTGTTCAGCGTGGTGAGCCCGCAGTATTCGGCGTGAACCAGGTAATCCCGGGATGGGTTGAAGCACTGCAACTGATGCCGGAAGGTTCTAAATGGAAACTGTATATTCCGTCTGAACTGGGTTATGGCGCAAGAGGTGCCGGAGAAATGATTCCTCCCCACAGCACACTCGTATTTGAAGTAGAATTACTCGAAGTATTATAAATAAAAAAATTCAAAGCAAAATGAAAAAAGTTAGTATTTTTATGGCAATCGCCGCTGCTGCAAGCCTTGCTTCTTGCACAGCTCAGTCTCCTAAAGCAAATCTGTCAACAGAACTCGACTCCCTGTCTTATTCTATCGGTATGGCTCAGACTCAAGGTTTGAAAGGCTACCTGACAGGTCGTTTGGATGTTGATACTGCTTATATGGCAGATTTCATCAAAGGTTTGAACGAAGGTGCAAACAAAACCAGCAAGAAAGATATCGCTTACATGGCAGGTTTGCAAATCGGTCAACAGATCAGCAACCAAATGATGAAAGGTATCAACCAGGAGTTATTTGCCGGCGACTCTACTAAAACAATCAGCAAAGCTAACTTCATGGCAGGTTTCATCGCAGGTACTTTGGAAAAAGGCGGCATGATGACTATGGAAGAAGCTCAGACTTATACCCGTACAGCTATGGAAACAATCAAAGCAAAAGCTTTGGCTGAAAAATACGCTGACTACAAAGCTGAAAACGAAAAGTTCCTTGCCGACAATAAGACTAAAGAAGGTGTGAAAACAACTCCGAGCGGTCTGCAATACAAAGTGATCACTGAAGGTAAAGGTGAAATCCCTGCTGACACTTGCAAAGTGAAAGTTAACTACAAAGGTACTTTAATTGACGGAACAGAATTTGACAGCTCTTACAAACGTAAAGAACCGGCTACTTTCCGTGCTAACCAAGTAATCAAAGGTTGGACAGAAGCATTGACTATGATGCCTGTCGGTTCTAAATGGGAACTTTACATCCCTCAGGAACTGGCATACGGTGCTAGAGAATCAGGCGGCCAAATCAAACCGTTCTCTACTTTGATTTTCGAAGTTGAGCTGGTGGGCATTGAAAAAGATAAGAAATAAGAAAGTTTCTTTCTAAATAGAAAAAGGAAAGAGGTGCAAAGCGTTTGCATCTCTTTTTTTTGCTTTTGCCTATTTTTTCTCTCAAAAAAGAAGAATAATTAAAATAAATCTCTATATTTGCTTACTATTTGATAACAACTGGAAATTATAATTTATTATTATGGAAAGAATAGACAATCTCGACAGGCAGATACTAGAAATTATTTCCCAGAATGCCCGTATCCCTTTCAAAGACGTAGCAGCCGAATGTGGAGTGTCACGTGCAGCCATCCATCAGCGTGTGCAAAGACTGATTGACTTAGGTGTCATTGTAGGCTCGGGCTACCACGTTAATCCCAAATCTTTGGGCTACAGAACATGTACATACGTCGGTATCAAATTAGAAAAAGGCTCTATGTACAAAGCTGTTGTGGCAGAACTTCAGAAGATTCCCGAAATTGTGGAATGTCATTTCACTACAGGACCATACACTATGCTGACCAAATTGTACGCATGTGACAACGAGCATCTGATGGATTTGCTGAATAACAAAATGCAAGAGATACCAGGTGTAGTAGCCACCGAGACATTGATTTCTCTGGAACAGAGCATCAAGAAAGAAATCCCCATTCGCATAGAAAAATAACAAGCGATGGAGTTTCTGAATGAATATCACCTTGCAGGGCTATTTATCGGAATTTGTACCTTTTTGATTATCGGTCTTTTTCACCCCGTTGTGGTAAAGGCCGAATATTATTGGGGCACTAAATGTTGGTGGATATTCCTGATACTCGGTATAGGCGGTGTCATAACGTCATTGAGCATTGACAATGTAATTCTGTCCTCCCTGCTAGGCGTATTCGCTTTCTCTTCCTTCTGGACCATTAAAGAGGTCTTTGAACAGGAAGAACGGGTACGGAAAGGCTGGTTTCCCAAGAATCCGAAACGCGAATACAAGTTTTGAAGGCAAAGAATAGCAGATTTTTATCAAAAGAATTTGCATAATTCGACAGAAAGCACTACTTTTGTGACCGCATCCAATAAATGGATACACCGGACTTGTAGCTCAGTTGGTTAGAGCAACAGACTCATAATCTGGAGGTCCCTGGTTCAAGCCCAGGCTGGTCCACGAAGCATAAAACAAAGAAAATCAAGCCGTTACAAGGTTACTTGTAACGGCTTTTTTCTTGCACACTGAAACTCCTTGCACACAATTTGCACACAACCTTTGGAAAGTGGTGATAATCAATGATAAACGTGACACACCGGTAAATGATATTCTTTTTCTTTGGGTTTCTTCCTTTTGCATAGGTTATCCTTGGTTTCGGTATAGGATGAGGCTCTTTGCACACAAATTGCACACGTTTTGAGAAGAAAAAAGGGATAAGCTACACACCGGTAATTATCCCTTTTCTTCGCAATAAAATCAAATAAGAAGTAATAGTGTAGATAATATACGACTATTCATTTCCAACAAAGTACAATCAAATATTATCAATGTCATTTGATTTTAGTTCCTTTTCACAAGAGCGTGGTGACTCTTTCAAATAAAGACGTGTTTCCTTGTTTGTACAACCATGTCGAACAAGACCAGGATACTGTCGTTCCAAACAACGCGCATACTCTCTTCTGCTTTTAGGACTCTTGTAAGGATTCCAACGCTTCAGATAATTTGAGTACAAATCACTGACTCTTACAAACTTTACTTCTGATGTGCAGTCACCCTCATCGTCTGAAGAGGGCTTAATATCCGTATCTACACAAGGGACTGTCATTAACTCATCACAATTCTTACTCTCAACAGATTTTTTTGAGTCGGCTCTGTTGTTACCAATTTCATTTTTTCCCATTATTTTAAAAATATAAAAGTTATTGAAGATAAAAGGGTATCTTCTTCCCATTATTTAAAATCCATATTTTGCAGCTATTTCAAATAAGCGGTCACTATTATATCGATACCGTCCAATTATCATAGCGGAATATTCCCTATCAGTTTCATCATAATCATAATTGGGATAAAAACTACTGACCTTATGAAATAAAGCCCTACCTTCCTCACCAAACATATTCTTAATGATATTGCCAATGGCAATCCAATCATCGTAATAATAAGTAATATCCACTTGATTTCTGGTTATTTCATTCAATAGCCGCTCAACCTTTTGTTTCTTTGTTAAAGGAGTGGCACTTTCCAAAACAAAATTATTTGGACGAAGAAAGGTTTCTATCGCATTGGGGATAAGAAGCGTTCGGGGTTTAGGTGGTTTCGTTTTATATTTCTGTTTTGGCTTATAAATATATTCCACTGCATTTGATTTTGTTTTTGGCTTAGACGTATAAACTTCCGCATGTTTATTGACATACGGTTGCGTATCATGCGAAAGGAAGCGTAAACGGCATATATCGCCACAACTTTTATCTATAATGATACCCATTTCTTCAAAATCGTTTTTTATGGCTTCAAAGACATTCTTATGATTAGTAGGGTCCGCATAAGGAATGATACAGAACAAGCCATTTCCGCTTGCAGACAATCCACAATACATAATATAAGGTAGTTCACCCAACTTAATCTTAAGGTCTTCTATGTTTGATATTGACGGGTTATCTTTTCCGTCAATATCAATACAAATCAAGTTCGTATACTCGTAAATTTTTTCAGTTCGTCGTTCAGAACAAACACAACTGACAGTTATTGCAGGAAGAAGTTCTTTCAATTCTCGCCGTTTCATCAAATCAGATTCATTTCGAAGTTCTTTGATTAAAACAGTACGATAGTCCTCTAAGAACAACCAGTCCCATAAGTTCACTACTCCGCTTGCATAACGATTTTGCGCACTTTCAAACATTGATACTTTTATGATATTTTCCATATTTCTTACTTTTTTACAGGCCATCAGGCAATGAATTTTCTACAAATTGTTTAGCAATATTATTACTTTTCACAAAAATATAATTATTCCCACCACCACCTTTCTCAATCTCAAATTTCAAACTCTTTATGCGAGTTGAAAATTCTTTTCGTCTCACAGGTATCAACTTCTTTATACAACAATACGCATTATATTCTTCTCTAAAATCTTTTAATAAGACTCTATCATTATCTGATACAGAAGGCACGTATTTTTTTGCCTCTATGAATTGTGCCACACTATCAGATTCAAATCTCATTTCCTCAAGAAGTTCTTTTGCCTTTGGCGATTCTGTAAATTGTTGTTGCTTCAACAACCTTCCCAATCCCTCAAGCACCCAATTGAAAATACCGCTTAATTCTTTGGATATTATTTTCTTGGCGAGATGTTTATCTTGTTTTTCATCCGGAATAATCACTTCAAAGTTCAAGATTATAAATCTTCGCAAGTAGGCATGGGTAAATTCAATATTATTAGGAAATTTGTTAGTGTTAAACATAAACTTTCCATAATTCCGAATAATAAACGGATGTCCATAAGGAGAACGCGCATCAATAGGCTCATTGCTGATTAGCTTCTTGAACAAGTCAGGATTGATATTCTTTCCTCCGAGTTCTGACGAATAGTTAAGCAGATAATTACCTAATTGTGCCCTAAAATATCCATTTTCATTACATAAATTACTTATCGTATAGGAACAAGTGTTGTGTTCTCCAAGCAGTGCTTGCACTATTTCAAATATGACGGATTTACCGTTGCTTCCTTCACCTTTCAAAATCAAACACTTTTCTAATTTCAAGTTTTGAGTAAAAATATATCCCAAATATTCTGCAAGAATCATTTGTGATTCTTTTTCAGGTAAAACCTCATTCAAGAAAGCCTTAAAATCATCACAAGTCGCTTTAGAATTGTATTCAAAAGGCAATTGATATTTAAAAAAGTCCCGCTTGTCAAAGTCTCTCAACTCTTGTTTGTCCTTTGAAATGACAAATGTCCCATTCTTTAGATTAATTTTCACCTCATCTTTTTTCTCATTCAAGTCCGGTACAAGAGTGCAAAGAGCGACAAACTGATTATACAATCTCTCAAGATTCCTACTCAGTCTAATATCATAATAATTGAAGTCTGCCTTATTTGCCGCTACGGCAAGAAATTCCTTCAAAAGTGGACGGGTTATGTTTTTCCAGTAACAGCCCGTATAAATATATGGCTGAATACTGTCCGGCTCAATGCCGAGCCCCAATTTAAACTCATCCGCGTTCTTCATTAATTCTTCTATCAATATAATATATTTGACTTCATCATCCGGCTCTAACCCCTTTAATTCTCTTGTTTCATTTTCTGACAATCCCCCGTTGTTTTCTTTCCTACGTAGTTCTGCAAGTTTTTCAAGTTTTTTATCATCATCAAGATGATAAATAACCGGATAGTCTATTTTTGAAGATATATCTATTATTTTCTTCAATGTTTCCTCTTGTTGTACTTGCTGCAAAATATCTCTTACATATCGTTTCAAGCCTTTTGCTGTTTTATACGGATGATTTATCATTGGAATATTATTATTGTTGCTATTACTATTCATATTATTTATCTCCTATCTTTGTTGAGCCGATTTTATAATTAATTGTATTGATTGAGTTGAAAGATTTTGGCTCGTTTTGCCTTCCTCCTCAATTTGGTTGTTTAACCATTTATCCAATTCTTCAGCAAAGAAATACAGATTACGTCCTGACCTGTGACAAGGTATATTATCTGTTGCTGATAATTTATAGAGTTTCGATGAACTTAATTTATATCCTTGTTTTTGAATATATTTTAAGGCTTGCTCCTTATTCAGCCACTTTGGTATTTCTTCCCTTTTTTCTATTCTGTTTATCAGAATGTTTTTTATCTCTGATATTTCCTGAATCAGATAATCTATCCGTTCCGGCAACGTGTCATAACTTGTTTTTTGATGTTCCATACCTTTTGTTTTTTGTTTCTGGTGCAAAAATACAAAGGTCCAAAAGCGGCATAAAAAGGCACGTTCAGGCACATTCAGGCACGTTTGTATCAGACTAATTATTAGTTTGTTACATATATTACCAAAAAGAAATTATTGATTTTGGCATGTTCAGGCATGAAATATATTTGATTAGTTGGTTACGTTTTGTATTTTTGTCATAAACATCATGTAGTAATATGGCAAAGAAAAGAATACCGATAGACAAAGAGAGGTTTGAAACTTTAAAAAACGAGTTAGTAAGAGTTTCTAATATAGATTTGAGTTCAGATAATGCATACTCTGACCTATGCGATTATATAAAGAAACAGAGCAATACAAATTTTCCTCTCCCAAAATATGAAGACGGAAGCGTTATCCAGCAATCTGAAACTATCAGCGTTGATACATTACGTCGTTATTGGGGAGATAAAGATGCAGACAAGGAAAGAAAGCCGGATGTTGGAAAATTATCTTTCATGGCTCGTGCTTTAGGATATAAGGATTGGGAAACATTCTGCCACGAATACAAACAGACCAATACGGACTTTGACATAGAGAAAGGATTCAATGGAATGGACTATTTCAAGTTTTCATCATTGCTTGAAGGTGAAATCGTCTGTATCGGCTGGTATCCTCAAAAATATTGCAGATTGAAGTTTTTAGGAGAGTACTCTTTTGAGGTCGTTGAATCCTATGGAATGAAAAGTGAGGTTGGACGCAAATTTGAAACTTCCGGTTTTCGTCTCGCCCAAATATCAAACAAGGCTATTTTTCCAGAAGTCTTAATAGAGCCATTATATGAATATCAAGAAGATTTATGGAATGCCATAGAAAACTTTGATATAAAGAATTGCCCTATAGAAATCCTTTTATAAGAAAAGATAAAAGTGAATAAAGTGAGTAAAGTGAACAATATTTTTATAATAGAGCATATTCTTATTTTATAGACCATATAACAATATAAAACTTTATACTTTTTATAAAATATAGTTCACTTTACTCACTTTATTCACTATGTAATATTTTTTTACTTTTATTTATTCTTTCATATTCGAGATATGCTCATGCTCCTTTTATACCGAGTATTAGAGGCAGGAGAAAAGCACGATACAGGAGACGAAAACAGCCTTATTTTTGATATGGGAAAATAATAATCTTACGTCTATTTGGAAGCGAAAAGGATATGCAGAAAATCGTTTATTCTTGTGAAAAAAACTATTGCGTTTCGTGAGTTTCATATCGCCTTCTCCCAAAAGTAGCCACCTTGCATTTATAGACGGAAAGGCAATCAGTATCTTTCGCACAATCCAGACGGTAGGAAGTTCTTTTCTGAATAAAATGTTCATCAGTATAGTAAAAGACAATCCCGTTCTTTGACAAAAATCAGAAACAGAAGGAGATTCTTTTTCGGCAACCTGTTTGATTCTGGCTTGTATGCCACCATTCAGAACATCCCAAAAGGACAAAGGCAAATTGATGTTCTTTATATGAACCGCTTCTTTGAATAACGGTGCAATCTCAAATGGCGAATGTTTGGATATTCCACATCCTATCTCTGTAACTAAAAAAATATATTCCGAATGTTGTTCCGCATATAGCAGAAAATCATCAATATGTTTTTTAAGATTCTCAATGTGTTTGGAAGGCAGCGCATAGGTCTGCCCCTGTATTCCCACAGCCTGCCCCATAATAGCTCCGAATTTCATCGCTGTTGCTGCGGCATTTCCATTATGTACACCGTTTGAGTTTGAACCGAACACGAATATTTCATTTGTTTTCAGCTCCGTAATGTTATAAGGGGTAATTCTGTTATTCATAATTTTAAAATTTTGGGTATAAAAAATCCTCTCATTGCATAAGCAACAAGAGGATATTATTTTGAGTTGATATTAGTTCAACGAAATAAGATTGATGATTTTGTTTCCGTTTTCTGCAACATTATCGATAATAACTTCATCTGTTTCTGTGATAGTTCCTACGACATTTACACCGTCTGAATATCTGAAACCGGTGAATGTGATATTGGAACTTTCAGAATTTGCCGAAAGACTTTGTATTTCATAATCCAAAATTTGAAACTGAGATTCTTGATAATCTTTCATTGCTATTTTTGAGAAAGTTGTATTGCTACGGTTGTACCATGCTTTATTTGTGCGAATATCTCCAATATTAATCTGCTTATCAAGTTTTGTACATTTTTCTCCGTCAAACTCATAATATTCATTCAGCAACAGTGTTTTGCGCACATGATTAGGAACAGCAAATTCCCCATACCCAGTGAATTGTTCATCAGATATGGTGCATATTGTTTTTTCTTCTAAGTCATTATTTCCAATAGTCTTATGTTGAATAATCGCATTATTGCGAATGGAATATAAATTACCGTTAAAGATGAATGTATAAGTATCTGAAATCGGATAAATTCTGCCACCCGGACATTTCACACGGCAATTCTGTTGTTGTTCTTGACTACTCCAATACACAACAAAACCATTATCGGTTACAGTGAAATTATTACATATAACTTCATCAGGTAACATTTTCTGCATTGTGAAATCTGAAACATTCAATTTGTATATTTGTCTATATTCTGGATAATTTGAATTAGAAGAAGAAGCAATATAAATATTTCCTTGATTATCCAATATTGTTTTCAATGAACCGTAATACAAATCAATATGTACATCTTTCGGCCATCTGTATAACTTTTCTGTTTGAACATCTACTATTGAGAGATACCTAATACTTTGATTGCCAACAGATATATAATCATCATCAGGGCCGGGTTTATAAAACAAATCAACAATATCTTGTTCAACAGGATTCACCAGAATAATCTTATCACTCAGTTTGACAACTTTACTAATACCAATATTATGGTCTTGCCCATCCTCTCCCTTGATTGACAACTTTACTTCATTGCCTGATAAATCAAGTTTGTAATAAGAGTCGTCCCCTGTTGCTCTTGTTGCGGATGATTTCTGATAAATCATCTTGGCGTCACTCACATTCAAATTCGTAAGGTATTTATAACCTTCTTCATAATTGATATTGCCACTACCGGAACCACCGTCATCACTACATGCAGTAAATAAAGCTACCGCACCTAACATTAATAAAAATTTCTTCATAATTACCAGAATGTCGTTTCTCCCTTAGCCTCAAATCAGAAGAGTTCATAAATGCAGAAAGCGTGAGGCCATTAACTTATTTTATACGACGGGCTCTGGTAAGACCTTGAACTAAAACAAGCAACAGTCCCCACGCCATATACGGATATGACGCGAGAGATGCCAACTTATTCCCGTTCTACAGATAGTTTACCAGACTTCGTCGTAGAGAATCAGTTAAACACTTTCGTGTACCTTAAATTTCTAATATGTCCGCCATGTTGCCATGACGATGCAAAATTAGAAAAAATAAGGCACATCACAAAGTTACATCTCATAAAGAGACTGTTGCAGGTTACAAAATTAGATATTCTTATTCATTCAGCATTTCATCAATGGCGAATTCGTGAAGTTCATGCTCCAGATCCATTTCTTTAAGCCGTTCTTCTTTCTTCCGAAAATAATCATCGCCCAAACCTTTTTCTTCGAGTGTCTTGTCGAATTTATCAAGTATTTCATCTGAAACACATTCTTCATCGTCATCATCGATTGACTCGTCCAATGCGGAAAGCATATCCTCTATTGTGTATTCCTGTTCTTGTGAAGAAGTATTTTCCGTTAATGAAAACTCTGTATCATCCTCACAATCAATATCCGGCCCTAACATATCTATAAGCTCATCGATTGTATAATCTTTGTCTTTAAAAGAATCTTTCGTATTTTCTTCTTTGACAATCGGCTCTTGAACACCGGTTTCCTGTATGCTTTCTTTTTGAGCAGACATTTTAGTCTTTGGTGCTTTCTTTGAAGATTTCTTTTTAGTCTCTACAACTTCGGCAGTCACCGGTTGTTCTTCTTCTACTTTTTTCTTTCGTGCCATAACTTTATTTATTTTTGAATTTAGTAATACTCCGAATACATGAATCATCGGACATTACATATATCCTCTTTTTTGTCGGAATATAAAAGAAAAAGGTATTTTAACTGTATTCTTAACCTGAATTAAGCTCTCGCACCGGTAATTTTGCATAAAAAAGCCCGGTTTCCTGTATGAATAGAATTACCGGGCAGGAAAGTAAGAAGAGCCCCATATAGGCTATATAGGCTACAAAAACGAGGTCAAAAGGTTAGTGTTCTTAGCACGCTCCTCTTTCTCGAAACTCGCCAGATATGCTTCCGTAGTCCTCAGGTCGGTATGTCCTAAGGATTCACTTATATAAGAGATATTGGCTCCGCTTCGTTTCAATACGGTAGCGTATGAATGTCTTGCGGTGTATGTGGTGATATTGCCGATACCCAATTCTTCACCTATCAACTTCATACGTTTGTTGATTCGCTTGACAACATCGCGTACAATCGCTTTACGCTCTATAGCCGTTTCATGCCCTTTCATATAAGGAAATATGTAATTATCGGGTAACGGCTTGTTTCCCCACTTGTCAATTATTGTCTGTAATTGGGAAGAAACAACCGCACGTATCTCTTTCCTATTCTTTGTCGTGCGCTCTGTTTTCTGTCTCACAAAACATATTTCACCGTCCACAATATCCGAGAACTTCAATTTCAGCATGTCTGTCGGATTGATACCGTTGCACAAGTAAATGAATATCCAGAGGTCTTTATATCTGTTAGTGGTTTCATTTTCACTCTTATAATCGAAAATGGCCTTCAACTGTTTCTTTGTCAATCCTTTCTTTCTTCCGATACCGGTCTTTATCTCGAACAGACCTTTTCCGAATGGGTATTGCGATTCTTTGATAACGCCGGCTCTCTTGGCTTCATTCATCAAAGTACGAATATTTCTCATGTGCATACCGATTGTAGAAATACTTCTCGTTTTCGACCAAAGTCTTTCGCATTTTTGTAACCATTCAACCGTAACGGCACTAAATGGAATATCTTTGCCGCCGACTTCCTCAACCATTACCAATGTAGTTTGATAGAACTGCATTGTCCCGATTCTTTCTTCGTTTTTCAGTTCCTCAATCTTAGCTCGTATGGCACTGTTCAGAGTATCACCGGTAGCTTTTCCCAAACGTAAATTGAGCGTATTGAAAGAGAATGTTCCTTTCTCTGCCAAAGCTTCAACATTCATACGGACTAAAGAAAAACTACTTTCAATGGCTTGTCTGATTTTCTTGCTTTCAGAAGATTTGCTATCCGGCAGTTTGTTCCATTCTTCTTTTGTCATGCAGATACCAATAGAATAATACTTGGGCTTTCTTTGATAATAAACCTTGATTTTAATAGGATATTTGCCTTCTTTGTTGGCAGTACGTGCATCAAGTACCGTAGAGACTACGATACCGTCTTTTGAAAAATTATACATGGTTTTAGTGATTACCCGCAAGCGGAATTGCTTACGATAGTCTATATATCCTCATTTGAATGGAAATATAAACGTTTTGAAGCCTTTTAAATATTGGTTTTGAGTAGTTTAGACGTTAGTTTCAAACGGTTTAAAACGATAATAGCAAAACATAGTATATATATTAGTCTGTAAATAAGAATTATACGCTTCGCTCATTTCAAGAACATTATTGAGAAGTATCACTAAAAGTCGGAAAAATACAGCTATCGATAAATAGATAATAAAAGTTAAACATTCAAAGCCATTGAATCCGATTCTTCTATTTTAAAGAGTTCGCATTGATTTTCAAATTATGTTTGAAGATTCCGAGCACAAAATAAACATAGAAAATAGAATAAGTGCAGCATATTAATTGAATTAAATGGTTTGCCAATCATTAACACACCAATAATTTTGAAAAGATGTTTTTCACGAAACAATATATCCTTTTTTATTGTTTATTTGAAAAACAATATCATGTAATTATCAAATTTGATAATTTATTCTATGATATATATTATCATAAAGAATAAAATCCTTATCTTTGCAGAAAGATAACGAATTGCATGAATATCTATACAGAAGATGAAGCACTAATTGAGTTATTGGAAGAGGGTTGCACCAATGACAAAAGATACAAGAGACTTCCTAAGGATGTAATCAAAGGTTATATAAAAGCATATAATCATTTAAAAGCAGCCACAAGAATAGAAGATTTATTCAGAATCGGAAGTCTGCATTATGAACGATTGAAAGGTGACTTAAAAGACTTTGAATCGGTTAGATGTACCGGACGTTGGAGATTAATATTTCAAAGTTCCACAATAGACGGTTCATTGATAATTACTGAAATAGAATTAATAGAAATATCCAACCATTATGGCGACTAAAATCAAATTAAACGATTGCGTACCTTGTATAGCCATTCATCCGGGTGAAATCATTAAGGATGAATTAGATGCAAGAGAAATGAAGCAAAAAGAATTGGCTTCACTTATGAGCATGCCTACTTCCGTACTCAATGATATTATAAAGGGACGTCGTGCTGTAACTCCTGAAGTTGCTGTTTTGCTACAGGAAATTTTAGGAATAGATGCTTCATATTGGTTATCATTACAAAATCAATATGATATAGACCAAGCAAATATAAATAAGAAAATAGTAGAACGAAAAAAGAATATTGAGATATGGAAAGTAATTTCTCAATATTGTTCTGTCAAATATTTCGAGAAATTAAATGTTATTGGAACGAAAATATCAGAAAACATAAAAATAATATATTCAATTTTCGGCGTAACTTCAGTTGAAGAACTAATAGCTTCGTTTTCTTCAGAAAAGGAACTTTCTTATTTTAAGAAATCTGAATGTTTAAAGAGCGACCCAATTAACATTTTCTCATGGAAACATTTTGCTTTCTATCAAAGTTCACAAATGCCGGATGTTGCCGATTTTGATGAAAACAGTTTAGAAAGACTTGTGCAGGAATTGAATCAAATGTTTGTTGTAAACATAAACACTATTGATAAGACAAAAGAAATTCTGTCACGATATGGAATTAAATTTATTATAGTGTCTAAATTCGACAAAACACCGATTGATGGATTTTCTTTTTGGCAAGGAAAAAATCCGACCATTGTATTAACATTACGATTAAACAAAATCGATAATTATGCTTTCGCTTTATTGCATGAGATATACCATGTTTATATGCATCTTATTAACAATAGAGAACAGAAATACATTGCCATAGAAGGAGCTGAAATAAATAAATGCGAGGAAGAAGCAAACAAATTCGCCAAGTGCTCTTTAATTGGTAAAGACTTATGGAATACATTCCTCAAGCAACATTCCATGATTTCTCCACATGCAATGCAAATGAAAATAAAACAATTTGCTCATCAACATAATATCAATGAGGCTATTGTTTTAGGATTTTATCAGCATGATATTAATTTGTATTCTATTAAAAGCTCAATATCAAGAGAGATAAAATAGAATATTCAAATACATTTAGTATATTTGCAATTAATATGACCTCCCACGCTTCCCATTTGAATAGCGCACCCGGGGAGGTCTTCGAGTTTTATATAAGATGACAAGCTTCCTATTATTGATATAACCCAATATTACCGTACAAATCTAATTGCACACAATTTGCACACATCTTAGGAAAATAGAAGAAAACAAGAAATATTATTTGAAAAGGAAATATTATCTTTGGGCTTGGAAATCAAGATGTATGGATATGAAAAGATATAAAATGCAAATCGCTGAAAATCAAATATTTGCGACTCATAATCTGGAGGTCCCTGGTTCAAGCCCAGGCTGGTCCACAAACTAAAAGGCTCATCTCTAACGAGATAGAGCCTTTTTTGTTTGCAGACCCTCCAGATATGAATCTGTTGCTCTTGGTTGATTTACTCCTATTTTAAGCAGATGTTGGCTAATTGTTGACTAATTAAAATAGAGCTAATATGCTGACTATTAAAGCTGAGATTAAAAGGAGTGAACTAAAAGTTGACGGAACTTATAACGTCAAGATTAGATTCACATTAGACCGCAAGGTAAAACGCTTATCCACCAACCTGTTTGTAACTCAACAAGACCTAACTAAATCCCTCAAATTCAAAGAGGACACTTCCATTAAGAGAGAAATAGATAGGCTTGTTCTCTATTATAGGGAACAGTGTTTAAAACTGCAATTAGACCAAAATCATTATTCATTGGATGAGATAATTGAGTTCCTAAACGGAGAGCAAGAGAAGCAACAAACCATTGACTTTATAAAGTTCAGTCGTGAGTGGATAGCTTCTACTACCATAAAAGGAGCACCCAATTATACAACTGCCATCAATGCTTTGGTACGGTTTGTTGGCAAGGAAGAATTGGATATAAATCTTATCACCTTAGACTTCTTGGAACAGTTCAAAGCATTTTTAATTGGAGAACGTGATGCACGTACCAAGAAACTGATGCAACAAGGTAAACGTGTGACCTCTAACCGCACTCTTTCCCTCTACTTGGTAAGCATCAAGAAGCTGTTCAATGAAGCCAAACGTAAGTTCAATAAGAAGGACAAGAACCTTATTCTTATTCCTAACTCACCCTTTGAAGACTTCAAGATACCTAAACAGGAAGCTACACGTAAGAGAGCCATTCCAGCAGACATCATTAAAAAGGTGTGGAAGCTGCCTTATAAAGACATGAAGAAAGGATATAAGTCCACCTGCCGTTATAACTTGGCTAAAGATTGTTTCATTCTCTCATTCTGCCTTATGGGAATCAATTCAGCAGACCTTTACAATGCTACTGAAATGAGAGGGAACACTATTATCTATAACAGAACTAAGACCAAAGCTCGCAGATTGGATGGTGCAAAGATGATGGTAGATATTCCTAAGATAGTGCAACCTCTTATTGATAAGTACAAAGACAGCACAGGCAAACGTCTATTTAACTTCTATCAATATTATGGAGATGAAAAGACATTTAACAAGGCTATTAATTCTGGGTTGAAAGAGATTGGAGCAATATTAGAAGTAGATGATTTGGAATACTACGCTGCGCGCCATAGTTGGGCTACCATTGCACTGAACAAAGTAGGCATAGACAAATACATTGTTCACGCAGCTTTGAACCACATAGATGATTCTATGAAGGTGACAGATATTTATATTGAACGTGACTTTGTAAATGAAAACAAGGCTAATACTAAGGTTGTGAAGTACGTGTTTGGTAAGTAAGCTAATAATTCCCCACTTGTAGCAATGTGCAGGTGGGGATTATTTTTTAACTTTGCAAACAAACTAAAATTTATTAGCATGATAATACACCAATATACTTCTATTGACAGTTTAGCCCTAATTCTTAAGAATAAAACAATTAGATTTAAGCGATTAGACAAAATGGATGACATTGAAGAAGCTGCATTAAGTAATGCAGGAATCCATTTAGGAGGTTTTATGTTTGTTTCCTGCTGGACTTTTAATGAGATTGAAAGCATTCCATTATGGAGAATGTACACACCAACAACTAAAGGCGTTAGAATCTCATTAGATAAGAATATGTTTAAAAAGCATATCGTTACTAAAGAAGATTCTGAGAAATATCATATACAGACTAATGAGGAAAGTTTTTCATCAATCATCCCAGTAGCAAAGATGTTTACTCCTCAATATACTATACTTAATACATTCTGGAATGAAAACTTTTTTTATAAAAAGATTGAATACACAGATGATTTAAATAAAATATACAATTCACTAATACAAAATAACTCTAATGACGTTTCTTTAAATTTTGAAAACGTTGGTAGATTCAAACATAAACATTGGGAATTTCAAGACGAATGTAGGTTTAGACTTATTATATTTCCAAATAATAACATAAATATTGGTGACAAAAGGTACGCAACTTATATCCTTTCTTGTGTAAGAGAAGAACGATTTCCTATAATAGATTCATTCTTTATTGACTTAAAGGATGATGCGTTTGATAATTTAAGAATTACATTAAGCCCCTATGCAACCGAAGCAGACCAGTTAATTGTAAACGCTCTATGCAAAGAATATGCTCCTAATGCACATATCATTGATAGTTCTCTAAAAGGGAAAGTAAGAATTTGACACCATGCTTAAAGTAACATTTGACATACCAACCATACAGAAACTATATCCAGAACTGAACAGATGTTTCGGATTCACCTATGACGACATATCTAATGAACTTACCCAAGTCTATACTAAGAAAGTCTTTCATCTGACACCAGAAGAAAAAGAGCTTGCCAATCAGTGTAAATCAAATGATGATTGGGGTGTAGATGCAGTAAAATTTGCATTGGCTACTACCGAGAATATAGTAGTTACAGTTCCAGATAGTTTTAACCCTAAAACAATAATGGAATCTTATGTTACAAAACTTTATAATGAAGACTTTGCTTCATGTGCATTAATATTCATGGCTGCACTCCTATACAGGGACAGAATAACGGAAGTTCCAATATCGGAAGGAGAATATGACGATATGCTATATCAACAATATATCCATGAAGTCAGACCCGATATGCTAAAATTATACATTGCTCTCAATCAGCCCAAACAGAAAAAAGGAAAAGACTTCATTACCGATATAAAGATTACAGCAGGTGGTAATTCCCCAATAGCTATCAATAATAAAGATAGCTGGTTTGAGAACAAACTGAATGAATACCTGCATCAATATTTGGGAGTAAACAGTTTGGAGGAAGCCCAAGATGAATTGCATTTCATCTATGGAGATAAAAAAGTGGGCAGCAAGAAGATTAACCCCATCCAATCATTATATATATGGGGAACATATCAGTTACTTCAAGACACACATTTAAAATCCGTTAAGGAGAAAGTTCCTACAAGACCACAGGCAAACTTGATAGAATCATATCTTAGGGCTATTGAACTGATTGAAGCTGACGATGTAGATACGGATGCAAATAATATCAGAAGCAGACTGAGCTATTTTCTGAATAGATACGATACGGCAGAAGCCCTGTTGGATTATAAAACATTCAAATTATCACCTTATAATATAGGTGGAACGAAACTCTGGTAAACCAAACCCTCCCTACTTAAAAGGCAGCTCTTACGATGGTAAAGAACTGCCTTTTTATTTGCCCTATTCCTTACCACCCTACCCAACCACAATATTCTACTTTTGCAGCGCTTTCAAAAAGGAGTGATGATAAATCTCTTAAAGGTAAATGGCTGGTAAAAAACTCACTCAAACATACAGTTATTCTTTACCAATTCACCTCATGAGGACATCATACCTTTGCAGCGTAATCAGAAAGCCAAGTGCGCATAGGCTGGACGGTTATAAATTAAATGTACAATAAATAGAACCTAATGCTGTAAAGGTCAAGCGTACAAAACTATGTCACAGAATATTGCTATTGAGAATGTGAATAATGAAGTTGCCAATGCAAACGAAGTTCAACAACTTAATAATAAAAAGATGGAAAAAGTAAATGAAACAACAGTTATGAAGATGCAAGCAGTAGAAGAAGCCCGTCAGAATTTGATGAAAGCCAAGAGCGTGCTTGAAGCCAACAAGGATGCAGAAGCCAATATTAAGAAATCTGCACAAGTTAATGTTGGTAAAGCTGAAACTGCATACCTTGAAGCACTTAAAAAAGTGGAACTTCCAACCACTAAAATAGAAGTTTGGAATGAAGTTACCAACACAGCCGAACAGGTAATCTTCACTAAAGAGCAAAAGGAAATCATCATCGCTACATCTGTTTACAGTATGGCAGTAAGCAAGGTAAACCTTGAATGTGGCAAGGATTTGATAACCAATGAACATTTTGATAAAGTTCCTCTCTACATTACAGAAGCCGCCCTATTTTACAACGCGGACATTGAGCTGAAAGACCTTAACGGAAACATTATACCTAAAGGCACTCCCAATGTTTACGTTCCTGTTGATAAAGCAAACGGATATTGGCAATGGGCAAGCTACCATGAACACAACCTCAATGCCATAGTCAAGGACGACACAAAACTGACCATAGAGAATGTGAGAATTAAAAAGTTTGATTCTTTACAGGAGTTTGGCAAATACAGAGGAGTGAACAACGTGTTAAGTCGTGGTTTTAACGGATTGGAGAAAGCTGGCAACGCAGCATTAGCCACGCAGCAGGAGTTCTTTAACAGGGTGTTCCAAAAGGCATTGGAATTGAAAGCAAACATCAGCGTAGTCACCAAATATTATAATTTTGGTAAAACACTAAGTTTGAAAGTCTGGAACAGTGCCATGCAGGGAGTTTGTGAAGCCAAACTTGAAGAATATGACTTGACAATAGGAGATACAATCATCAAGACTTTAAATGACATGAAGATTTCTAAGGACACTATCAGACATCGCTACATGATTGATGCAATTACCCAGCTTGCCAACTACGCACCGAATGGAGAAGACAAGAAGATTGGGTTGGATGAAACTCTAAACACCATAAAGATATTGAATGAAAGCAGCATTAAAATTATAAATGAAGTAAAATCAGACCATGTGAACACTATCTATTCTGAAATGCTCACTCAATATCTAAAGAATCATGGAGTGATTAAAGAAGAACAGGCTGCATAAGCCATTAACAACAAAGCCCATGTGACAGGTGGGCTTAATTCTTAACCGATTAAATAATAAAACAATGAATCCATATATCATACAATCGAGCTTATATCTAAGCACTATCTACGAAGCAATAATTGCCAAGCAAGAAATACTAAGAGCTAAAATGCAGCAATACAATGATGTCAAGCTCTACCTGTTCAGTTTCATTCTCCCAGAATATAGTTCTAATGAATATATTGTAAATAGTCTCAAACTTTATAATGAAAATGAGCTGTTCCCCATAATTATAACTTCCATTACATATAAGGAAGTTGATAATCCAAGAATAGCTTTCAAGAATGAGAATGGGATTATACACTTAGTCCTATGTTTTGAACATGACAAGGAGGATTGACAAGAAGCAGGGAAATGTGAGAGGTTTCCCTGCCTACTTAATACTTCTGAATTGTGGTCTTATCATTAGTTCCCCACTCACGAAATTACTATCTTTACAGTACCACAGACAGATAATCCCATCACACAGATTGACGGACTTACAAACTATTCAGAATATCTAAAATGGAAGAATTTACTTATGAACAGATAAGAACTAAGGCTCTTAAACAAGGAATAAAAGATAACAAGGTTCACATTGGATTGTGGGCTAATCTTAATAACTATTTAAAGACAAGGAGAAAGAAAAATGGAAAGGTTACTACCTATTATATATCATTGCAGAAACTATCTTATTAATTTACTAATATTTAAACTGATATGATAATTCATCTACCAACAGGAAAGAAGTTCCATAACAGAAAGGAAGCTAAGATATATTTTGGCACTGCCTACTATTATAAGATGGAACGAGAGAAGAAAGATTTAAAGTTTACCAATACTATTCAATCAGCTACTAATGAATATGAAGATACCTCAAAGATACCTGCAAAACAGGATAAGTAACATTAGGCAGGATTATGCTACTATTAACAAATCTATTGTAGATAAACTCAATCCTCCTAATCTGTACAGGTTCTTCTGTCTGTCCTTATATAGAAATGACTATTATAAGGTCAGATGGAGAATTAAGGATTTAGCTAAGCGGACTGGAGAGGAAGAAACTGCACTAAAGAATTTCAATAAGGATATAGAAGCTGTGTTGATTAGAAAGAGATACAGGGAAGCCATCAACCACCCTCTTATTGACTTTACAATGAGAAGTCTTTACTGCATCCCACCCATAGACCGCCCCAACTTTATAACACTGTCCTACCTCTTTATGAAAATGGATTTGGATATTAAAGTGAAAGGATATTATATCAAGCTCTTATTGATAGCAGAAGATAACAAGATATTGCTTTCTCTTAATAAGTTGGCTGACAAATTGGGAATGGGTAAGAAGAATGTAGAGAGTTACAATCTGGATTTATATAATGCAGGTCTGTTAAAATTCATACCCAAAGGGATAGAGCTTACTCCAAAGGAACTATTATTAGACAATGATATAGCCAAACAGCGCAAGGAGTGGAATCCAACCAACTCAAAAAACGTGGTTAAGATAGCTTTCAAGTCCAAATAACAGGCAAGCAGGATTTTTCGTACTGTTTATTACTATATTAATAAATGGTACGAATAATCCTAAGTCTGCCTTATTCTGACTTTAGAAACATCTAAAATTGGATTTTTAAGGTTGGAGATAGGCAGACTTTATAAATGGAACTTCACAATACCTATTTAAAAATCACAAGAGTTATATACGAGACACCCCTACCCATATAAACACCCCCTCATAGCTCTTAAATAAAAAGAATACTTTATAAATGTAGTCCAACGGCTGACAGGAATAAACATTCTTATTAATCCAAGAGCAGGCACGATGCACTATTACCATAGCCTGCCAATAATTTACTAATGCTCCTCATTTCCTTTGAAAGA
The DNA here is from genome assembly GCF_014287315.1 of Bacteroides sp. NSJ-39. Classification (NCBI taxonomy): domain Bacteria; kingdom Pseudomonadati; phylum Bacteroidota; class Bacteroidia; order Bacteroidales; family Bacteroidaceae; genus Bacteroides; species Bacteroides sp. NSJ-39. The sequence goes on from NZ_JACOOB010000003.1 coordinate 193,368, forward strand.
ATCTTTAGGGAAAGACATAGGACAGCCTAAGATACAAGCGAAGAAATTCACTTGTGTTTTGGGTTTGTTCCTATTAAATCCATTCAATCAATAACCATTTAATTCAATTTCATTATGAGAGATTTAGTAATTATGCCAGCTATGGCACAGCGTAGAGAATCATTAAACATGGGTGAGTTTGCAGAAGAAGCAATCATTGTAGAAGAAGTTACAGCACCCAAGAAAGTAAACCATTTCATTGAAGCAAATACACAGGAAGTAACCTTACAGCACCTACAACAAGACTGCATCATTCCAAGTTTTGCATCAATGGAAGAAACTATTAGTCACCAATCCTTTATAGGTGCAGTAGTGGATGCAGCTAAAGATTACTTTCATGGAGAGCAGTTTGATATGCCAGAGATTAGAATTTCACACCCTATCAATGGTAGAATACCAAGTGCATTAGGTAAGAAGGCTTCTGAACTGACTGATGAAGAGAAAACTTTGTTCTATCAGAGAATGTGTTTCTGCTTTGAAATTCCATCCATTGTACATGATGAATACGGTAATCGTTTAGCATTATCCATTGGTGGAGTGAGAGCATATAACGAGATTAACTTGTACAGTAAGAAGTCTGTTGAGAGATTTAAAATCTTCATAGGATTTAGGAATAGAGTTTGCAGTAACCTCATGCTTACTACTGACGGTTTACAGGATAAGATAGAAGTCCTAAGCGTACAGGAACTATATGCAGCAGCATTGAATCTGTTCCATGCTTACAACCCATCCAAAGACCTGCATCTGTTAAGGACACTTGGGCAGATGTCAATCTCTACAAGCGAGTTCTGTCAGATAATAGGCAGGATGAGATTATATCAAGCTCTTACACCCAACCAACAGAAACGCTTACCTCGTCTATTGTTAGGCGACAGTCAGATTAATGCAGCTTGCAGAGCATTCGTTTCTGATGTGAATTTCAAGAGTACGGGGGACAGCATTACAGGCTGGCAGCTCTTAAACCTGCTCAATGGTTCTGTAAAGTCAAGTTACATTGATAACTTCTTGGAGAGGAATCTTAACTGCACAGAGTTTGTACAAGGCATCCAACGTGCCAAATTAGGAGATAGTGAATACGCTTGGTTCTTGGGCTGAGTGGATTGTTGATTGAGAGAGGAAAGGGCATCATTAACTTGGTGTCCTTTCTTTATTTCTACCAACTTATTAATATTGTACATTATGGATATAGATTATACTGTGGGTGAAGTGGAACTGTCCTACAAACCCAAATTCAAGAAACTGCATAAGGTAGTCAGTTCAGAGGACGCTTATAAATACTTACTTCCTACCTATAAGGAGGGAACTATCTGTTACAAAGAATATTTTAAAGTCTTGTTTCTAAACCAAGCCAGCCAAATTTTAGGTTACACTCTCATTTCAGAGGGAGGAATTACTGAAACTTGTGCTGATGTCAGAGTAATTCTACAAGCTGCATTGCTTACCAATTCAGTAGCTCTTATTCTTGCACATAATCACCCAAGTGGTAGCATGAAACCAAGTAGGCAGGATATGGAGATTACTAAGCAGGTCAAAGAAGCTGCAAGACTTATGAGAATTACAGTTTTAGACCACCTCATACTTACAGATGCAGGATATTACAGCTTCGCAGACGAGGGAGAATTATAATAAGGTAAAGGGTACTCAATTTCTAAGTTGGGTGTCCTTATCATATTCACTTCTGCTATTAGTGAATGTTCCTTTAGTAATCAATGAGTTAGTAAATCCAACTCAGAATTAATATTCACTTCTATTCGTTTCATTATAAAACAGAACATTATGTCGCTTAAATATTCAAGTACAACGGCAGACTATCTTGTTTGGTCTGATGCAATGAACCTCATAAGGAAGTTAGCTAAAGATGAGAATTATAAAATCTCACTCCTCATTAGTTTGGGATGCTTCACAGGATTAAGAATATCTGATATTCTATCTCTAAGATGGAAGCAGATATTAGGTACTGACGAGTTTACAGTAATTGAGCAAAAGACAGGCAAGGTAAGAACTATCAGACTAAACCCACAATTACAACATCATATTAAAGAGTGCCACGAGCATATAAATCCTATTGGAATCAATGCACCAATCCTTATAAGTCAGAAAGGCACTATCTTCACAGTCCAAAGAATCAATATCATTCTTAAAGAGGTGAAGAAGAAGTACAGGTTGAAGATTAAGAACTTTAGCTGCCATTCACTTAGAAAGACTTTTGGCAGGCAGGTCTATAATATGAACAGTGATAATGCTAAACTTGCTTTAGTAAAGCTGATGGAACTGTTCAACCATAGTTCTGTTGCCATTACTAAAAGATACTTGGGATTAAGGCAGGAAGAAATCTTACAGACTTATGACTGTTTGAGTTTCTAATTGATTGGGACAGGATTATTAAGATACATCTTTATAGTGGTCTGAATGGTTCTGTCCCAAATCAATGAAATATTGAGCTTAGATACATCTAAAGCCCAATCTTGACAGTTTGGCATTTCAGCCTTATAGAAGTAATGCAATTCCATTAGTTTACAGAGTTTATAACTATCTCAACTCTTATTAATCATGTTACGGGTAGCACTTCTTGAATATCCAACAATATGCTGACCTAAAGATAATAATTCAAGGTGGGTAAGAATATTCAGAATTTAGTCTTTATATGGGGAGAAGTGAATTTGATACCCACATGGATTTAGAGAGTTCAGATGCAACTCTGCTTAAATACTCCATTAATTCTCTGTTTAGTAACACAATAATTACTATTAATCCACACTCCATGCTAATAGATTTAAAACCTTTTGTTACCTTTGCACCAATTCCAATGAACTAATGAGATAGAGAGTTGGAAGGACATATTTAACGAAAGGTGTTATTGAAATTATCTTCTACATTCAAACTTCGCAACTTTGATATTGGAATGAAGATGATAGCAATAGCACCCACACTGGATATATATTTACCTTATGTCTGTAAGGTTTCTATATACCTCTTGGTGTGGGGCTATTGTTTTATCCATTCCAAAGGTAATGCGAAGACCTGAATGTAGGATAGAACAAATATAGCTTCCACACCTTTTTTATTTATAATTCATCGTAGGAAGCAGATGAGCATAACATTTTAATTATGAAGCACAGATTATTACTGTTCTTATCAATGCTGTTTATAACCACTTATATCAATGCTCAAAATGAAATTACAGGCTTCTTAGGAATTAAATTGGAAGACAAGCCTTATGTAGCCATAGATAAGTTAAAAAAAAGATACTCTAATGTAGAATGGAAGCATCCTTGCATCTATTTGAAAAATGTTACATTCATTGATACTAAATTTGACAACTTAGTTATCACCTATAAAAATGAAAAGCTCGTAGAAGCTACATTCACATTATTTGATAACGCATCTGTAATGGATAATCCTTTTAAAGACAGGGCTACCATTCTGAGTGAAGCTAAATCCAAGCAGAATCAAATTATGAATAGGTTTACACAGGCATTCAACGGTTTAGGGAATGCATTTTGTTCTAAATATGGTAATCCAGCAGTTTCTTCTGAAGGTAATGCAATATGGAGAGATACAAATTCTAATTCTATAACTCTAAATGTCACCCTTAATAATTCACAAGATGAACTGGGAGTACATTTTGACGGTATATTGACAGTTACATATAGAACTGCAACCACAAACAATGATGAATTTTAAAAACTTAAACATACAGAATAATGAAAACATTTAGATTATTAGCGACCTCATTATTGGTTGCATTAGGCATGGGAATTAGTTCTTGTGGCGATGATGAATTAGAAAAGGAGCCAATTCACATCTTTGACCCCAATGGGGATAATGGTTCATCTGATTTAGAAAAAACATACTCGCAGTACATTAATGATTATGAGAATATAACCTGTAAACGATTCGAAGACAAAGGTGATACTATCGAATTTACAGGAATTACAGCTAAAGGTTATCTAATGATAAATCTATTCCAATATGCTACTAAGACTAAGGTCTTTGATTGGATAGATAATGTCAAGACTGATACCATCTATCAAATACATAAGGGTTATGGAGAATATGAAGAGGTAAGAGTTAAAGCTATTGGATTATCTCATGGGAAATATCATCTAAACTCCAATAAGGACTTTATAACATTGCTTGATTTCTATGGAGAAACATCGCCATTCACAAGGGCATTGTTTGTCAATGGAGGACAATCCAAAATGGCGAACATCTTACCTATGGATTCTTGGAGAGTAAGAACTTTTATTCCTAATTGGTACGATAATGAGTTCTGCTTCATTCATGACTGTTTATATACGCTTGCAGGTGATACTGTTTATACTATCAAATATGGAGAATATGATGATAATGATATAAATATGTACGGGAGTAGAATTGCTACAAACGGTTATGGTTCTTTTCAATACCGATTTGAACAAGTGTCAGCAGAAGAAGCCATAGGAGCGGAATTAGATATAGATAATTTTCATGGCTCTTACCAATTAAGAGTTGCACGAATTAATTATAGGACAGCTCAAAATATGTGGGGAGAACAAAGATATATCAACTTGCCTTTTGATTATGAAGCTAAAGCTAAATTGTCTTATTCCATTACGGACAAATCTTCTGACATATGGAAATACAAAGTAAATATTACATATTATGATGGCACAAAGAAAGAGGTCACATTAAATGTTAATATTGAGAATGGAGAAGTACAAGGAGAAGATGATTATAATACTCTTCTTATTATAGGTAAATGGAAGAGGACAAGTGGTGATGCTGTTGCTACCCATGTAACTTATAAGAATGATGGTACATTTGAATATACAAGTACAGAAGATAGCTCTTACAAGGAAGTGGGCAAGTACAAGATAGACGGTAACAAGCTCTATGAAATGTACAGCGATGAAGAAGAATGGATTATCAATGATATTCTGTTACTTAATTCTATGACCTTATCAGTGCAGGAATTGGAAGCAGACGGAGTAACACCCACAGGTCAGAAGTACTCTTATCAGAGAGTAGAATAAAAGATTTATAGTCATACTAAAAGTGAGCAGCATTTGAGGAAACTCTTATGCTGTTTTCTTTTTTATATAAGCACTACGAATGTTACATACTAACAACCCAATTCTTTGGAATATAGGAAACTAATATTTAACTTTGTACCGTAGGTTTAGCTGTTGACTAATTGTTGACTGATAAACTTCCAATGAGATTATTAATACGTTGACATATTGCAATTTAATAGGATGAAATTTAGAGCCTCATAATCTGGAGGTCCCTGGTTCAAGCCCAGGCTGGTCCACAAACTAAGAGGCTCATTCCTAAGGGAATAGAGCCTCTTTTAGTTTGTAGAACCTCACAGATATAAGCCTGTTGCTTGGGTAATATTAGTGTGGAATATAGTCAAAACGCTCCTTCGGGCAGTGTACAATTAGTATGGTCACTTCCCAACTCGGCGAGCATCTCACCACAGCATTTGCTTGACAGGGAAAAAAAGACGGAACTACACTAATACTCCTCAAATCAGCCGAGTCGTGGATGAATGCCATAGCACAGGCTACCGGATGTGTCTATAAAGGATTTTACCCGGTAGGGCGCAATTGGATAGGTGGTATTTACTTCGTAAAAGAACATCCCCTGTTTAATGGACTGCCCACCAACACAGCTATGGGCCTTACCAAGCATTGGTGCACGAGGGAGATAAGAAATTAGGGTTCTATTTGGAAGGTGATGAAATGATTGTAGGCTCCTATCGTACTCCCCCCCCTTTGCCTAGGTTCTACTTTGGGAATCATTCCTTATGGTAAAGGGAGAATAATCTACTCTACACTTGATGTTGTAGACAACTTACTGTCACAAGAACCGGCAGCCGAAGTGGCTAGAAAACTTTTTTGCAATATGCTTATTAGTAACTGGTAAAGTAATCTGCAAACTAAAAGATGGGTAGCCTGCTCAGACTACCCATCTATAAATTATTAATGTAAACTGAAAACAATCTTCACCTATTTAGCGGAAATCTTTCAATTCTTCCTGTAACCTCTGACGAGTAAAGAAAATACGGCTTTTTACTGTTCCCAAAGGAAGATCTAGTTTTTCAGCAATCTCACGATACTTAAATCCGGATACGTGCATAGCAAACGGAACTCTATATTCTTTTGGAAGGGCATTAACCACACGGCGCATCTCTTTTAAATCATAAGCGCTCTCCGTACTTTCAAATCCTGAATCTTGTGGCAGGTTTATATGGTAGAGGTTATCAGTCTGATCGACGAACGTTTGGTCTCGTACCACTTTACGATAGTTATTAATAAAGATGTTGCGCATTATAGTGTACATCCATCCTTTGAAGTTTGTATCGGGGGTATATTTATCTTCGTTATCCAAGGCTTTTAATGAAGTTTCCTGCAACAAATCGTTTGCTTCTTCGCGATCGGTTGTTAATTTATAAGCGAAACGGAGCAATTCTTCCTGTACTCCTACCAGGTCTTTCTTGAAGCTTAAACTTTTCATATGCGTTACTTTTAATTTGTGAATACTTGTTTCAATTCGATGATGCAAGTTTACGAGAATTCGATGGAAGCAATGAACCGAGAATAAACATTTTTTAGGGGAAAATCTATCCGCCGACTATTTTTAGGTCATTTCTGATAGTTTTTGGGTGGTGTTCCGGTATGCCACACAACAAAAAATCCCATTTTGAAGTCACACTTGACTCAAAATGGGATAACACAAACAAACAATATTAGCGATTTTCACAAACAGCTGTCTTTTTTATATTCTAAAATTCATAAGACTGATTTAGATTATGTTACTAGAACATTTTTATTATGGATACAAATGTATTACTTTATCAGCACATTACAGGTAGGAAGGAGAAATAGTTATAAAAAAAAATCCATCCACATATAAAGAATAGTACATATACACAAATAATTATATACAAGGTAGGACTATCACCTGAGAATGAATATCTAAAAATCGCCCATTTCATCGGAAGAAAACGGGAATAAATTATATTTTAGATATAGCCTCATTTGCAAGCTAAAAGCAAAAAGAGTATCTTTGGCATACAAAATAAAAAGTATAATGATGATACTGAAATGCTATCTGCCTATTCTCTACCTACTACTAACATGGTGCCCGTACATTTCCGGAGTACCCCCAAGAACCCCTCAACCTAAAAAAAGTCCGATGGCTCTATACATGGATTCTCTAGGATTGATAAACGTTACTGAGCTAGACAATAGTCTTGCTGTACAGCTAATGTACACACAGGATGATAACTTCACCGGGGAAGTCCTTTACGATAATCTGACAGAAGCTTATTTGCACCCGGACGCCGCATATGCTCTCGTGAAGGCGCAAAGAGCTTTAAAGGAATTACACCCGTCTTATAGCCTCATCATTTACGATGCCGCCCGTCCAATGTCTGTACAGAAAAAAATGTGGAATGTAGTGAAAGGAACCTCCAAATACAAATACGTCTCCAATCCGAATCGGGGTGGTGGACTACATAATTATGGCTTAGCCGTGGATATCAGTATTCTGGATTCATTTGGACAACCATTGCCTATGGGAACGAAAGTAGACCATCTGGGTGTAGAAGCCCATATCACACAGGAAAACGAGCTGGTACGCAATGGAAAAATAAGCGAGACGGAACATCAGAACCGGTTACTGCTACGGACAGTAATGAAAAAAGCCGGATTTCGTGCACTCCCCAGTGAATGGTGGCATTTCAATTATTGCAGCCGGGATGTAGCTAAACAGAAATATAAATTAATTCCATGACCGGCACCCCATCATTAATCACATTATCGTATCATATAACCATATCTTTATGTATATCTCCTCTGAAACCCGACTTTTTATCCGCGAACATTCAACAGACGATGTACGTACTCTTGCTTTACAAAGCAAAAAATATCCGGATGTAGATATGCCGGTTGCTATCACTCAGATTGCAGGACGGCAAATCGCCGCAGAAAAGATTCCATCGTGGAAAAAGATAGAAGATATAAGATATCCCAAGCACCTGTCCTTAGAACAATGTTCTTCGGAGATCACCGCCTATTACAAAGCCGGTCTCCTGCAAGGAGATTCCTTAACTGATCTGACCGGAGGATTCGGGGTAGATTGTTCATTCCTTGCCGAAAAATTCAAATCCGTCACTTATGTAGAACGACAAGAAGAATTGTGCGGTATAGCCGCACACAACTTCCCCATATTGGACCTAAACCACATTAATGTAAAGAACGAAGACGGAATAGCTCACTTGAAAGCAATGTCTCCGGTAGACTGTATCTTTCTCGATCCCGCCCGCCGCAATGAGCACGGAGGTAAAGCTGTCGCTATCTCCGACTGCGAGCCCGACGTAGCCGCACTCGAAGGACTCTTACTAAATAAGGCCAAGCAAGTAATGGTAAAGCTCTCCCCTATGCTCGACCTTTCATTGGCACTACGAGAACTGCAACAGACACAGGAAGTCCATATTATATCCGTCAATAACGAATGTAAGGAGTTACTGCTGATTCTCGGTCAGACAATACCGCAAGAAATCAAAATCCATTGTGTCAACCTCTCCACCAAAGGAGAGCAAGAAGGACAACACTTTACATTCACCCGTGAACAGGAGCAATGCAGCCAATGCAGCTACACAGATTCTTTAGATGAATATCTGTATGAGCCTAATGCCTCCCTTCTGAAGGCCGGAGCTTTCAAAAGCTTGTCATCCGCTTTTCCTATAAGGAAATTACACCCCAACAGTCATCTTTACACCTCCGACACCTTGATTGATAACTTTCCCGGAAGAATATTCCGGATTGTCAATCAATGCAGCTTCAATAAAAAAGAAAGCAAAGAATGTCTGGCCGACCTCAAGAAAGCAAACATCACCATCCGCAACTTCCCGGCTACGGTAGCCGAACTCCGTAAACGGATCAAGCTATCGGAAGGAGGAGATACTTATCTATTTGCCAGCACATTAAATAACGAACAGAAAGTCCTGATCCGCTGCGAGAAAATCAAGTAGACATCTCAAATGCCGTAATATAAACGTAACATATTTGTTATGCGTTCTTCAACCAACTGTAAAAAGCAAGAAACGTCACCCCTCTACTTTTGCAGCAAATAATTAACGCACGCTAACATTTATGAAACGATTTATCAGATTACTCTCATTAGTTCTTTTAATTATGAGTACAAGCGGTAACACTTTTGCAGAAGAAAAAGTGAACGTAGTCAAACAAGGTACTATCCGCGGACGTATTGTGGATACTTCCAAACAGATTCTGCCGGGAGCCTCCATCTATATTGAAAAATTACACACCGGAGTAACAAGTGATATCAACGGTTACTACACATTTGCCAATCTTACTCCCGGCACATACACCGTAAAAGTAAGTTATGTAGGTTACTCTCCTGTCGAAATGAAGATAACCATTCCTGCCGGAAAGACACTCGAAAAAGATGTAGTGCTCAACGAAGGATTGGAACTGCAGGAAATAGTGGTAGGCGGTGCTTTCCAAGGACAACGCCGTGCCATCAATGCACAGAAAAACAATCTGGGAATCACTAATGTCGTTTCAGCCGACCAAGTCGGTAAATTCCCCGACTCTAATATCGGAGATGCGTTGAAACGCATCAATGGTATCAACGTACAATATGACCAAGGAGAAGCCCGCTTCGGACAAGTACGCGGAACTTCCGCCGACCTTAGTTCCGTAACCATCAACGGCAACCGCCTTCCTTCCGCTGAAGGTGATACGCGAAACGTTCAGCTCGACCTGATTCCCGCCGATATGATACAGACCATTGAAGTGAATAAAGTAGTTACTTCCGATATGGACGGAGACGCTATCGGAGGCTCCATCAATCTCGTCACGAAAAGCACTCCGTACAAACGTACTTTCAGTGCTACTGCCGGAACCGGATACAACTGGGTCAGTGAAAAAGCCCAATTGAATCTGGGGCTTACCTACGGTGATCGATTCTTCAATAATAAATTAGGAGTAATGGCCGCTATCTCCTACCAAAACGCTCCGGTAGGATCGGACGATGTGGAGTTCGAATATGATGTCAACAAGAAAGGAGAAGTAGTCATGGTAGAAGCACAAAAACGCCAATACTACGTAACCCGTGAACGCCAAAGCTACTCATTGGCCTTCGACTACGATATAAACCCGAACCACAGACTGACATTGCAGGGTATCTATAACCGCCGTCATGACTGGGAAAACCGTTACCGTGTCACTTATAAGGACCTGGACAAGACAGGACTGGATGACGAAGGTGAAATGCAACAATCCGCACAAATAGAAACTAAAGGAGGCACACCCAACAATAAAAATGCCCGTTTGGAACTACAGCAGACTATGGATTTCAGTCTGGGTGGAGAGCACCAATTCGGCAAACTATCTATGGATTGGGGAGCTTCTTACGCACGTGCCACCGAAGATCGTCCGAACGAAAGATATTTTAACCTGAAACAGGACTTTCTCGGATTCGACGTCGTAGATGCAGGCGACCGTTTTCCATACGTGACAACAGATGTAAGCCTCCACAATGGAAAAGCAGACGGTGAAAGAGGAAAATGGAAAGTAAAGGAACTGACCGAAAGCAATCAGGAAATCTATGAAAATGACCTGAAATTCAAAGTCAACTTCGAACTGCCTTTAACCAACGGTATCTACGGCAACAGTCTGAAGTTCGGAGCCAAATATGTTTCCAAGACAAAAGACCGTGACGTAATCTGCTACGACTACGCAGATGCATATAAAGACACCTACGATACAGAATACATGAACAATCTTACCAGTCAGATCCGAGACGGCTTCATGCCCGGCAGCCAATACAAAGCTACGGATTTCGTCTCCAAAGAATACTTAGGATCACTCAATCTGGCCAATATGGAAGGCGAGCAGGTTCTTGAAGAGTCTTCCGGCAATTACCACGCCAAAGAGAACGTCACTTCCGCTTTCTTCCGTTTCGACCAAAATCTCGGAAAGAAAATAAAGATGATGTTAGGACTCCGTATGGAAGCCACTCATATCAAATACAACGGCTGGAATTGGAACGTAGATGAAAACGAAGATGAAAGCCTCGAACCGACCGGTGATCATAAAAACGACTATGTCAACTGGCTCCCCAGCGTCTTATTCAAATACGATGTAAACGACGATTTCAAAGTACGCGCATCTTTTACAGAAACATTAAGCCGTCCCAAATATTCGGCTTTGATCCCGTGCGTGAATATCAACCGTAGCGACAACGAGCTGGTGATGGGTAATCCTGATTTAACTCCGACTATATCCTACAACTTCGATTTAAGTGCAGATTATTACTTTAAAAGTGTAGGTTTGGTCAGTGCAGGCATTTTCTACAAGAAAATCAACGATTTCATTGTAGACCAGGTAATAGGAGATTATATCTACCAGAATAACGAATACAAAAAATTCACTCAGCCCAAAAATGCAGGTGATGCAGATCTATTAGGCGTAGAACTTGCTTACCAACGTGATTTCAGTTTCATTGCTCCCGCACTGAAATGTATCGGATTCTACGGCACATACACCTATACCCACACTAAAGTGAACAACTTTAACTTCGAAGGACGTGAAAATGAAAAAGACTTGTCTCTTCCCGGTTCTCCGGAACACACAGCCAACGCCTCTCTCTATTTCGAGAAGAAAGGATTCAACGTACGTCTCTCTTATAACTACGCCTCCAGTTTTATCGATGAAATGGGAGAAGTTGCCGCACTAGACCGCTATTACGATGCTGTCAATTACATGGACTTGAACGCCAGCTATACGTTTGGGAAGAAAATAAAGACTACGTTCTATGCGGATGCCACCAATTTGCTGAACCAGCCGTTGCGTTATTATCAAGGCGTCAAAGACCGTACAATGCAGTCAGAACACTATGGAGTGAAGATTAACGCCGGAGTAAAAGTCAACTTCTGATACGGGCTGATTTGTTCCTTTTAAACCAACAGCTCCTCAAAAATCAAAACAATTGCATACATTTACAAACATCTAATATACAACAGAATATGAATATAAAGATTAAAGGTTTATTGATTCTAGCATTGATTTCCGTCTGTACATTCGCTCAGGCACAATTGACGGATTATTCTATATTTGATCAGAAGTTCAACTTCTATATAGCGAACGACTTGGGACGTAACGGATACTATGACCAAAAACCGATTGCCGAACTGATGGGTACGATGGGAGAAGAGGTCGGTCCCGAATTCGTCCTGGCTACCGGGGATATCCATCATTTCGAAGGAGTGCGCAGCGTGAACGACCCCTTATGGATGACCAACTACGAACTTATCTATTCTCATCCGGAATTGATGATTGATTGGTTTCCGATTTTGGGAAATCACGAATATCGCGGTAACACACAAGCTGTATTGGACTACACCAATATTAGCCGCCGTTGGACAATGCCCGACCGTTACTACACAAAGAGATTCGAAGAAGAAGGTACAACCATCCGTATCATTTGGATTGACACGACTCCTCTGATCGACAAATACCGCAAAGAGAATGATAAATACCCCGATGCCTGCAAACAGGATATCAACAAACAACTGGCATGGCTGGATTCTGTGCTGGCTAATGCCAAAGAAGACTGGATTATCGTAGCCGGACACCATCCTATCTATGCATACACCCCGAAAGAAGAAAGCGAACGGATGGACATGCAGAAACGTATAGACCCTCTCTTGCGCAAATATAAAGTAGATATGTATATCTGCGGACATATCCACAACTTCCAGCATATCCGCGTTCCGGAAAGTGGCATCGACTATATTGTCAATTCCTCTGCATCACTGGCACGCAAAGTAAAGCCCATCGAAGGAACAAAATTCTGTAGTCCTGAACCGGGTTTCTCCATCTGCTCTATCAACAAGAAAGAACTTAATCTACGCATGATAGACAAGAAAGGAAATGTGCTTTATACAATCACCCGAAAGAAATAAGTTCTCTTAAAAAGATAAATTCTACTCTCAGAAAAAACACACGACATAGGGTGTCTCTTTCGTGATGAAAGGGACACTCTAACTATATATATCTATCGGTCACAGTCATTTCGGCTTACTTTCTTGGGCAGTCTTATCTGTAGGACTTGTATTTCTCAAATCATCTTTCGGAATCGTCGTCTCATTACCATCCCGCATAGCCATATAATGCGGTGACATGATTTCAATACCCGCCTCATTAAATTTATCCTGAATATTCTGATGCAGGTTTGAATAAATCTGAGGCATTTTATCAGCTTCCTTGATATAAGCATTCACCTGATATACCGGATACCAGTCACTTAAAGAAGTTTCCAGAACAAACGGACGCGGGTCGTCCACTACACCGGGAGTATTCAATGCCGCATCAATCAACAATTCATTTACTTTCCGCCAAGGGATATCATAACCAATGGACACCTCAGAATGAATAATCAGCCCGTATTCACGTGCTGACGTGCTATAATTCACGGTATGAGACGACATGACGAAAGAGTTGGGTACAGTGACCACCTCATTCTTAGGCGTACGGATACGGGTGACAAGCGGAGTTTTCTCAATAATGTTCCCTGTAGTATCATTCAACTGAATCCGATCTCCTATCTTGAACGGACGCATATAAGTAATCACCAATCCGGCAATGATGTTGCCGATAACCGTACTCGAACCGAGTGAGACAATCAAGCCGACAAACACCGATATTCCCTGAAACACTCCGGAGTTGGAACCCGGCAAGTAGGGATAAATCATCGCAATCATAAAGGCATAGAGCAGAAAACGGATAATATGGAACGTCGGCATTGCCCAATCCGGATAAAAGCCGTTGATCTTAAGACGCCCTCCCTCTACTTCACGTGCCAGATACAATACGAAACGCACCAGATATTTCACTGCATACCAGATCACAATAATGGTAAACAGTTTAGGAATGTAGTCAATGATACCGACAAAGATTCCACGAATCGGATTCCAGATATAACCGAGCAGACGATAAGCCAACCCTTCCGTCTGTGGGAAAATAATAAAAATCAGCGGTACGGTAAACAGTAATTGTAATCCCATAAGGATATACCGCCCTACACTGGCTAGAAAGACTAACAGATTCGCCTGCTTCTGTGCGTCCAACAATTCATATCCCTGAATCGACACCGGTTTTATCTTCGTATCTTTCAAGCGTAGAATGCGTACTTTCAACTTACGGAACAGCCAATTGGTAAGACGGAACAAAAAATACTGGCCTACAATCACCAATACAAAATAGAGAATACGTTTTGCCATTCGCCAAATCCCGTGTTCCGCCTTCATCTCGTGCAGTTTGTCAACAACGTTCTGCCGTCTCTCATTCGCCAGAGAATCGCGGGAAACGCCCTCCCATAAAGCGTCCTGATCCGTAAGGGACAGCAACACCTTATTGCCATACATCAAATCGGAAACAATATCCGAATGGTCTACAGAAACCGAATCGGGACGAAGATTGAAGCGCCTTCCCAATTCTTCAATGGCGCTACCGGTCATTTGCGCCCTTTGTTGAGGAGTATACCCACCCCGTTTTGTATAAAGATAAAATAAAGTGTCGCCATCCGCCACTACAGGAATACCTTTGGTAAACTGACGCAAAGAATCGATGCGTTGTCGTTGCCGGGCATACTTCACCGAATCGGCTGCAGCCATCTGAAGCTTCATCTGCTCCATCTCCATCCGCATATTCGCCTCATTAAGCCGGGCAGTCTCCAATGTCTTTTGCAAATTTGCCACATAAGCAGAGTCCGATCCCTGTTTCATAGAAGCATGTACACCGGTTATACTATCCCCCGCAAATATCTTTTTGACAGCCTGCTCCAACTGCGCCTGTGCCCCAATTGTTGCAAAAGACATCAACAATATCAGCACCAACCGCTTTATTTTATTTATTTCCATATTCTACTATTCAAATGATTACAAATTAAGGTTAATCCACTTCTTTTTTACTAAAACAGAGCAAACATACGGATTGTTTTTGACATTACAATTCCTAAATTGATTATCTTTGCAATTCAAACAGAAAAAGCTATGAATATATTATTTCTTATAGGAGGACTTATCCTCATTCTTCTAGGTGCCAACGGATTAACAGACGGTTCTGCCTCAGTAGCCAAACGCTTTCGCATTCCGCCTATCGTTATCGGGCTTACTATTGTCGCATTCGGAACTTCTGCCCCAGAACTGACGGTCAGCGTTTCTTCCGCTCTCAAAGGCAGTGCGGACATCGCTATCGGTAATGTAGTGGGAAGCAATATTTTCAATACATTGATGATCGTAGGCTGCACCGCCCTATTTGCCCCGATTGTCATCACCCGTAATACGCTCAGAAAAGAAATACCGCTCTGCATACTCTCTTCAATCATTTTACTGGTTTGTGCCAACGATGTCTTTCTGGACAAGGCATCAGAGAACATTCTAAATAGAGTAGACGGTCTGTTATTGCTTTGCTTTTTCGCCATCTTTATGGGATATACATTTGCTATCGCTTCCTCTGGTCCTTCCAAGCCTATAACGGACAATGCGCAGCCAGCCGAGCACTCCGCCGAAGAAGAGGAAATCAAATCGCTCCCCTGGTGGAAATCCACTCTATATATCATCGGCGGTCTGGCTGCACTTATATACGGAGGACAGTTATTTGTCGATGGAGCCACTGGTATTGCCCGCAGTCTGGGAGTCAGTGAATCGATTATCGGCCTGACTTTGGTAGCGGGAGGCACTTCTCTGCCCGAACTTGCCACTTCCATCGTTGCCGCATTGAAGAAAAATCCGGAGATTGCCATCGGTAATGTAATAGGAAGCAATCTTTTCAATATCTTCTTCGTATTGGGATGCAGTGCAAGTATCACCCCGCTCCATCTTAGCGGAATTACTAACTTCGACTTATTCACATTAGCAGGTTCCGGTATCCTGCTCTGGTTCTTCGGGCTATTCTTCGCCAAACGAACGATTACACGAATAGAGGGAAGTATCATGGTGGTTTGCTATATAGCTTACACATTAGTATTGATTTACAATACCTAAACCATCCGTCAATTTTTGGCAGCTCATCCCCCGTACACAGTTTTTGCCGTCCTGCGCGTTGTAATTTAAAGATTATCACGTATCTTTGCTTCCTGAATCATAAATACGAGATATGGCTATTACAATCAAGAAAGTCTCTACGAAGAGAGAACTTAAGAAATTTATTCGTTTCAATTACAGGATGTATAAGGATAACCCCTATTCCGTGCCCGACCTGTATGACGATATGCTTAACACATTCAACAAGAAGAAAAACGCAGCGTTCGAGTTCTGTGAAGCCGATTACTTCCTCGCCTACCAAGACGATAAGATAGTAGGTCGTGTAGCCGCTATCATCAACAACCGCGCTAACGAAAAATGGGGTTCCAAGAACGTCCGTTTCGGATGGATTGATTTCATCGACGACCCGGAAGTATCCTCCGCACTGATAAGAACCGTAGAAGATTGGGGGAAGGAACGGGGCATGACTCACATTGTCGGACCTCTCGGATTTACCGACTTCGACGCAGAAGGTATGCTGGTGGAAGGTTTCGACCAACTCAGCACGATGGCCACCATCTACAACCATCCCTACTATCCGGTACACATGGAGAAACTCGGTTTCGAGAAAGATGCCGACTGGGTAGAATACAAAATCTACATACCGGAGACCATCCCCGACAAACATAAGCGTATCTCCGAACTGATTCAACGCAAATATAACCTCAAGATAAAGAAATATACCTCCGGAAAGAAAATAGCCAAAGACTATGGACAGAAGATATTCGAACTGATGAACGAAGCTTATAGTCCCCTCTACGGATATTCACCTCTGACCCAAAAGCAAATTGATCAGTATGTAAGAATGTATCTGCCTATTCTCGATTTGCGCATGGTAACCCTCATCACCGACGCCAACGACGAACTGGTCTGCGTAGGAATCTCCATGCCATCCCTTGCCGAAGCCCTGCAAAAATCGCACGGGCGGTTGTTGCCTTTAGGATGGTTCTATCTGCTAAAAGCATTATTCATGAAACGTCGTGCCAAAATGCTTGATTTACTACTCGTTGCCGTGAAACCCGAATATCAGAATAAAGGTGTTAACGCTTTGTTATTTTCCGATTTAATTCCGGTTTATCAAAAATTAGGTTTTATCTTTGCAGAAAGCAACCCCGAACTGGAACTGAACGGAAAAGTCCAGGCACAATGGGATTACTTTGAGACTCAACAACATAAGCGCCGCCGTGCGTTCATTAAAGAGATAAAATAAAAGCTATGGAAGAGAACGAATTGATACCTGTAGACAACAACGATGCAGTAGAGTACACTGACGACAACATCCGCCACTTGAGCGACATGGAACATGTCCGCACACGTCCCGGTATGTATATCGGTAGACTGGGCGACGGCGCGCATGCCGAAGACGGAATCTATGTCCTCCTGAAAGAAGTAATTGACAACAGTATTGACGAGTTCAAAATGCAGGCCGGTAAGAAAATCGAAATCATTGTCGAGGAGAATCTTCGTGTCAGCGTTCGCGACTACGGACGAGGCATTCCGCAAGGAAAACTGATTGAAGCTGTCAGTATGCTGAATACAGGCGGCAAATACGACAGCAAGGCTTTCAAAAAAAGTGTCGGACTGAATGGAGTCGGTGTAAAAGCTGTCAATGCCCTCAGTTCCCGTTTCGAGGTACGAAGCTACCGCGACGGCAAGGTACGTATCGCCACTTTCTCCAAAGGAGAGTTGCTGACGGACGAGACACAGAACACCGAAGAGGACAACGGAACTTATATCTTCTTCGAACCGGACAATACATTATTCCTGAATTACAGCTTCAAACCCGAATTTATCGAGACAATGCTGCGCAACTACACGTATCTCAATACGGGACTTGCCATCATTTATAACGGACACCGTATTCTGTCGCGCAACGGTCTGGTAGACCTTTTGAACGACAACATGACGGCAACCGGACTTTACCCGATCATCCATCTGAAAGGGGAAGATATCGAAATCGCCTTCACTCATACCGGACAATACGGAGAAGAATACTACTCTTTCGTCAACGGCCAGCATACTACTCAAGGAGGTACGCATCAGAGTGCTTTCAAGGAGCATATCGCCCGTACCATTAAAGAGTTCTTCAACAAGAACATGGACTATACCGATATCCGCAACGGATTGGTTGCCGCCATTGCCGTCAATGTGGAAGAACCGATCTTCGAGAGCCAGACCAAGACCAAACTAGGGTCTACCAATATGGCTCCCGGTGGTATCACGGTCAACAAATATGTAGGTGATTTCATCAAACTGGAAGTCGATAACTTCCTGCACAAGAATGCGGACATAGCCGAAACGATACAACAAAAGATACAGGAGTCGGAAAAGGAACGTAAAGCCATCGCAGGCGTGACGAAACTTGCCCGCGAACGTGCGAAGAAAGCCAACCTTCACAACCGCAAGTTGCGCGATTGCCGCATTCATCTGAACGACCCGAAAGGAAAAGGACTGGAAGAAGAATCTTGCATCTTTATCACTGAGGGAGACTCTGCAAGCGGCTCCATCACCAAAAGCCGTGACGTGACTACCCAAGCTGTATTCAGCCTTCGCGGTAAACCGTTGAACTCGTTCGGACTGACCAAGAAGGTAGTTTACGAAAATGAGGAGTTCAACCTTCTTCAAGCTGCCCTTAATATAGAGGATGGTTTGGACGGGCTGCGTTACAACAAGGTAATCGTAGCAACCGATGCCGATGTGGACGGTATGCACATCCGCCTGCTGATGATTACTTTCTTCCTGCAATTCTTCCCCGATCTCATCAAGAAAGGGCATGTATATATCCTGCAAACTCCTTTGTTCCGCGTACGCAACAAGAAGAAGACCATTTATTGTTATTCTGACGAAGAACGTATCAACGCCATTGAAGAGCTAAGCCCGAATCCGGAAATCACCCGATTCAAAGGTCTGGGAGAGATTTCACCGGACGAATTCAAGCACTTTATCGGTAAGGATATGCGTTTGGAACAGGTAACTTTGCGCAAGACGGACGCAGTGAAAGAACTGCTTGAATTCTACATGGGTAAGAATACTATGGAACGACAAAACTTTATTATAGACAATCTGGTTATAGAAGAAGACTTGGCATCATGAGAAAAGCAATATTTCCGGGTACATTCGACCCCTTCACCATCGGACATTATTCGGTAGTGAAACGTGCACTTACCTTTATGGACGAAATCGTGATAGGAATCGGTATCAATGAGAACAAAAATACGTACTTCCCCATTGAAAAAAGGGAACAGATGATCCGGGAACTTTACAAAGACGAACCTCGTATACAAGTAATGTCGTACGACTGTCTGACTATCGATTTTGCACAGGAAGTAGGCGCTAAGTTTATCGTTCGTGGCATTCGTACGGTGAAAGACTTCGAATACGAAGAGACAATTGCCGACATCAACCGTAAGCTGGCAGGCATTGAAACCATCTTACTTTTCACTGAACCCGAACAGACTTGTGTCAGCTCCACGATTGTACGCGAATTATTAACTTACAACAAAGATATCAGCCAGTTTATTCCCGAAGGAATGGTGATAAGTTGAGAGTTGAGAATGGAGAGTTGAGAATGATGTAGACGTATCCGGCAATTATATTATATAAAGTAAGATTATGAATAGAATGAAAATATACGTCCTCTTAGTTTGTCTGGGGACAATACTTACAGTAAAAGCTCAGAACTTCGGTTCGGCTGCTATGCGTAAGTTGCAAATGGCAGAGTTTGCAATCTCCAATTTCTATGTCGACAAAGTAGATGAAGACAAGTTGGTAGAAGAAGCCATCATCAAGATGTTGGCACAACTCGATCCGCACTCTACTTACTCGGACGCAGAGGAAGTGAAGAAAATGAACGAACCGCTCCAAGGTAACTTCGAGGGTATCGGAGTACAATTCCAGATGATAGAAGACACCCTGTTGGTGGTACAGCCTGTCAGCAACGGACCTTCCGAGAAAGTCGGTATCCTTGCCGGTGACCGCATCATTGCCGTGAACGACAGCGCTATTGCCGGGGTGAAAATGAGTACGGAAGATATCATGAAGCGTCTTCGTGGCCCGAAAGGTTCGAAAGTCAATCTGACAATCGTTCGCCGCGGCGTAAAGGACCCTTTATTGTTTACAGTAAAGAGAGATAAGATACCTATCCTTAGTCTCGACGCCTCTTATATGATTCAACCTAAAACGGGTTATATCCGTATCAACCGCTTCGGAGCAACAACTGCCGAAGAGTTCAAAAAAGCAATGAAGGACCTCCAGAAGAAAGGGATGAAAAATATGATTCTTGACCTGCAAGGAAACGGAGGCGGTTATCTCAATGCAGCCATTGACCTTGCCAACGAATTCTTGGGACAAAAAGAACTGATTGTATATACCGAAGGTAGGACCGCCAAGCGTAGTGATTTCTATGCCAAAGGTAACGGAGACTTCCGTAATGGCCGCCTCATCATATTGGTGGACGAGTATACAGCTTCCGCCAGCGAAATTGTCAGCGGTGCGGTACAGGATTGGGACAGAGGAATTATTGTAGGCCGCCGTTCTTTCGGCAAAGGCTTGGTGCAACGTCCTATCGATTTGCCGGATGGTTCTATGATTCGTCTGACTATCGCCCGTTACTATACTCCATCGGGACGTTCTATCCAAAAGCCGTATGGCAGTACGGTCGATTACAACAAAGACCTCATCGACCGTTTCAATCATGGTGAACTGATGAATGCCGACAGCATTCACTTCCCGGATTCATTAAAGGTACAGACTAAAAAACTAGGACGTACTGTGTATGGAGGTGGTGGTATCATGCCCGATTATTTCGTACCAATCGATACGACATTGTATACGGATTATCACCGGAACCTGGTAGGCAAAGGGGTTATCATCAAATTTACCATGCAGTTTATTGAGGAACACCGGAAAGAATTAGCTAACAAGTATAAGAAGTTCGAATCATTCAACGAGAAGTTTGTCATTGACGATAATATGTTGGCTACTTTGCGGGAGATGGGCGAGAAAGAGGGTGTGAAGTTCAATGAAGAACAATATCAGAAAGCACTCCCACTTATCAAAACGCAGCTCAAAGCACTGATTGCCCGCGACCTTTGGGACATGACCGAATATTTCCGGGTAATGAACACAACGAACGAAAGTGTACAAAAGGCTTTGGAAATACTGAATTCGGACGAATACGTGAAGAAGTTGAAATAAACAAGAACTTCTTCTCTCCTATATAGAAAAATCACTTTTCTCTATCACCTATCACCGACGGCAATCAAACACCTTATTCATCGGGGTTTCCGGCGGTGATAGGTTGTTTTTTAACCTATCACCTATACCTGTCACCTATCACCGTCCAGTCACTCCACCAACCACCGTTCAATGTTACCATTACGTACTTCTCCCACAAATCTACGAATTTCGAACGGTGCCTCCGCCTCACTCTTATCGATATAGAAAGGCATCAGATATTTCACGAATCCCTCTTCCACCTCACGATTGGGATAATCCAACATATAAAGACCGAATTCCGGGTCGTAGTCTTTGATAGTCAAATAGCCACTCTGATAAATGACAGGTATGGGATTTGTACCTTCGGAATCAATACTGTCCAACACATCTTCCGTAACTTCCACCTTTTCAATCTCTTCAAGACGGTAATGATGTTTCTTCAATAAGTAGACAAGATAAGAAGGAGTGCCTGTGGCAAACCAATAACTGCCGAACGCCATTGCATCAAAAGTATTGAGCAGGCTGAAAGGATTGTAAATGCCGGGCGTGTTGAAATTGAAATGATATCCGTCGTAGCGTTTCTGCACTTCAAGACAAACGGTCTCATAATCCAATCCTTGTACATCGGCAAGGGTATGCAGGTCTTTGTCAAAATAACGATGCAGTTCCTTGTCTGTAATGCCGCAAATATCAATATAATCACGGCGCATGGAGATATCCTTCAGATTGTTCAGGTCGCTGGGTACTCCTTCTGCAACTCTTCGTTGCCGATAGGGTAAATCCTCTGCTTCATTATCTGTTTCTCCTTTCCATTCATTAGCGTATGCCACGTTGTACAAAGATAGGACTTTTTTTCTAAGAAAAGCCCATCCGACTATGAAATCACCGGTATATCACATGAAACATACGGGACGAATTACTCAAACAAGCGGAAATCATTTGCTTTTCTCCCTTATATAGTTTACCTTTGAGGTCGATATAGTCTATTCTTCACGGCCATGAAGAGTTCCTACCACAGCCGTGAGAAGATCCTACCACGCCCATGAAGAGATCTCGTCACGGCCGTGACAAACTAATGATAAAGGCTCCGGAAGGCAACTATCCTTATACCTTAATCCAACAACAAAGGCAGGACAATGTATATATAAAGCCACTTGGCGGCAAACAGGCAGTAGCTTGACAGGAAGTAAGCAGCAGCTCTACACCAAGCAAGCGACAGCTATATAACAATAAAAACAAAGATACAATGGCAATACAATTTGAATTGTACAAAACGCCCCACCCGAAGGATGAGGAAAACAAGGAAACATACCACGCACGTGTGGTCAACTTCCAACACATCGACACGGATTATCTGGCAAAGGAAATCCAAATGGCCACTTCTCTGACCGAAGGGGATGTAAAGTCGGTACTCGAATCACTGAGCCACTTCATGGGCTATCGTCTCCGCGAAGGAGAAAGCGTTCATCTGGATGGTATCGGTTATTTCCAGGTTAAGCTGAACAGCCAGGAACCGATCACTTCGCCCAAGCTGAAAGCAAATCAGATAAAGCTAAAAGCCAACATCTGTTTCAAGGCAGACGCCAAGTTGAAAAGGTCTGTCAGTGTCGTCCATGTGGAGCGTAGCAAACTAAGAAACCATTCCGCTTCCCTTTCGAATGAAAAGATAGACAAGTTGCTGACGAATTACTTCAACGATAAACCTATGTTAACCCGCATCGATTTTCAAAGGTTATGCGGATTTACCTCCACCACGGCCGCCCGCCATCTCAAACGACTGAAAGAAGAAAAGAAATTGAATAATATCCATACGTATTATAACCCGATTTATGTACCAATGCCGGGATATTACGGCAAGGCGGAAATAAAAGAGGATGAAACAAATGCCATAAAGTAAAGACTATAATAGAATGAGAGATACCTTGCGGCGAGGTATCTCTCAATTATTTATATCCCCCATTCATAAGACCTACATTCAATTATTCTTATTAATCAAATTGATTACTACCTTCACCATCACGTCCTTTTCTTCCGTCCGGCTTTCAGCAATCATTAACGTAAGTGCTACGAGCATATTGTTACCGATTAACTTCGAACCATCAGATTTATACAGTATACCGTTCTTCTCCAGAAACCAAAGGAACAGAAAAGCGGCAATTGTTTGTGTTCGATGACGTTAGAAAGAAGACGTACGGTGCTCTTCAAGTCTGCCATTTGCGCCTGTGTCAGCCACACCGTCTCATTCTCCAACTTCACATCAATGGAAGTTTTCCCATCCTTTGTCTGATAAATGACAATCTTTCCTTTATTGTCGATAAAATGCTTCCTTATTTACGCATTGTGTCCGTCCATTACCTTCGTAGCAATGGACGGACACACAAATGTACAGCTTTCAAAAAGAAATAAAGAATATAAAGCTGCTTTTATTAGTTGCTCTGAAGTGTTATTATAGAACGTGCCGGAATATGAACGGTCTTTCCACTCTTCACTTTTCCTACCGGTAGCAAATTCTCCCCTTCTTTATCCGAAGTACGATAAACCTGCCATTGTGCATTCCCGACTTTTTCTTTATGAATAGAAAACTCTTTCTCCTCATTGGCATAGTTTATAACGACTATCACATACGTTCCATCCACGTTTTTGTAAGCAGAACACATCAATCCTTGCTGATCAGTGTCGCCATCGGGAATGAAAGTGTTTGTTTGATCGAAAGCTGAAACGGATAACCGGACTGCTCCCGGACGGATAAAACGGCTATAATTGCCTAGAGCCCACATCAGTTTGGAATCTTCCACTCTGCCATCCAAGAAATTATCGTCCGTAGTATATTCACGAATCAGTCCGTCTTTATAATCACCGCCAATGGCACGCCACCATTGCCAGCTCTTTGCACCGGCATATACAATATCATGGTGAATGATACGGGCGACATAAAGAGCTGTCTTCATCGTACGGTCGAATCCATTTCCTCCTCCGATTTCTTCATCATTGCCCATGATGCAAGTCTCCGTCTGCCAAAAGTCAACATCGTGTTTGTCTAATGTATCCCGCAACTGACTGCGGATATTGCGTAACTCACTCAAAGGAGTCGTTGTCCAGTAGCTATGTCCCAGCATTAGTCGGGGAACATTCGGAGTATCACCCAAATATGTGTCCACACTGTCCGGACAGAAGAAAGCCTGAATCTGATAGCCACGTTGCCAATCTGTCTCGTGCGTACGGAACATACAACGGTAATCGGAAGATTCACTTACCAAAATCTG
Source organism: Bacteroides sp. NSJ-39 (assembly GCF_014287315.1). Lineage (NCBI taxonomy): Bacteria > Pseudomonadati > Bacteroidota > Bacteroidia > Bacteroidales > Bacteroidaceae > Bacteroides > Bacteroides sp. NSJ-39. The sequence continues at coordinate 217,989 of NZ_JACOOB010000003.1, forward strand.
CGTATCTATATTCCGGTTCACAAATTCCCGGCTCAACAGACGGACAGTTCGGGCTATTTCCCTGTTCGTTGCCGGACAACCTTCCTGTTTCGGTCCTACCCAATTCCAGTGTCCGTCCGGCTCATTGAAAGGACAGATGTAGTTGAACTTGATACCATCGTGTTGCTCTACTCCCTGCACTACATCGGCCAAAAAACGGACGTACTTCTCATAACAGTCCGGTTTCAGATTTGCCGTACCGCCGCGACCCGTGTTTGTAGCCAAGCCGTTCTGCGTATAATAGACGGGAGGAGAATTGAGGAAAGCCAGAAATTTATCGACCCCACGCTCCTTCGCCAACTTCAGGAAGTTACGCTGCCCCTGTTGCTTGCTCCAATTGTAGGTCCCGTCCGGTTGCAAGAAACATTCGGCACGCATCCAAGGAGAAGCAATCTGACTGTCGTCACCTTGTTCCGCACTGCCTGCACCGACATTGAAACGCCAAAGAGACAAACCGATACCTTTGGGCTGTCCATTCGCATCATTCTCCGTACTGAACAGCCAATCGGCTATCTGATTCTGCTTTTCCTCCGGCCAAAGTCCGATGAACTGCATACTCCAAGCGTCGGAAGCGCCGAAATAAGTCATTGTCTGACAGGGACGGTCTGTTTCTAGCTGAAAATGTATAGCAGGTTGTTTACAACCTGCTATAACCATACTAAAGAAGCCACAAAGAGCTATGATCTTTTTACCTTTCATAAATACCTAAAAGAACAGTTTCACTATTTCAAATCATAGACAACAGTTACTACGGATTTAGCTGGGATGTGCCCTACCAAATAATCCGGTTCCTGTTTCAAATCTTTAGCATTGGATGTCGTATACTGGTTCATGGCAACCACTTCCTTACCATCAAGTCCTTTAATGCCACATTCTACATGAATAGATTCCGACTTCAAATTAGTATATACTACGACCACTCTATTCTTCTCCGGTGAAATATAAGCAGAACCAAAAAATTCTTCAGACTCTTCCGGTAGATTAAGAGCAATACGTTGGAAATTAGGACGGATAAATAAGCTATAATTCCCTAGTACCCATAAATTCTTACATGTAGCATAAACACCATTGTTATGCAAATCACCATAATCCTCACCATCTTTTCCGTCTGCAGAAACACGAATCAGATAGAAGCGGCTTTTTTGACTCCAGCGTTCCTGACTGACACTTGTCCAATACGACCAAGAACGAACATTGGCAGTAACCAAATCATGATGCAAAACTCTAGCCATGGAGAGCGCCAAGTCCATATAGGAAGCATCATCATAATTTTCGTAATTATCATAATCAGTAGAAAGCATACTCCACTCCGTCTGATATAATTCTACACCGAATTGATTCGCTTTTTCATAAGCCTTTTCACGGGCACTCTTCAAAGAACTCCATGTCTTATCCGTATGATAACTATGTGCACAAAGAATCTTCGGAACATGCTTCAAGTCACCTAAATAATACTTACCACTATTATAAGTTTCATCAAAATAATTTTGAATCACATAAGAATAGTTTGTTCCCGAATTCAATGTATATAATGGCTCCCACCGGGAAGCCTCACCTAACAGCATTTTCGTTGATAGACCTTTTTCTTCCAATTTCGCATCCAATGCAGTAACCAGTTTCTTTGTTTTTTCATGTGTATAGGAACACCCCTCTTGCTCAGCGTCCGCTCCGGGAGTTTTCCTCCAATCTACTTGCGGCTCATTAATCGGACTAATCAGCGGAATGTTATATCCCTGATCTACAAAATGTTTGGTTACAGTAGCCAGGAACTCTGCAAAATCTTCATAGTGTTCATCTTTCAAATTATTCTTATCTTCATCTTGATTACTGGATGCACCTTTAGTCGGGAAAGCCAATCCATTTTTTGTATACCATACCGGAGGAGTGTTGGTAAACAGCACAAACGATTCGCAACCATACTCTTTTGCTTTCTGCATAAAATACTGCTGTCCGGCCTGTTTTGACCAATTATAACTTCCATCCTGATTCAAAAAACATTCTACACGGCGTTCATACTTATCGGGTATGCCACTGGCATCTCCCTGTTCTGACGAACCTCCTCCCACATTGACACGCCACATGGAAAGACCGATTCCTTCCGGACGCCCTTTACTATCAATATTGCGCGAAAAAAGCAGTTTGGCGATTCCTTCCTTATTAGAATTACTCCAATACTTTCCTATAAAATCCATATCCCAGGCGTCTGAAGAGGCAAAGCCGTCAATTGTCTGGAAGACCTGGCTCGCATCCACATTAGTAGTCATATTCTCGTCAGCTTCCAAACTTACCGTATAGGCAGGCTCGAAAGACTTATCATCACTACAAGAAAAGGCTGCCAAGCAAAATAAACTTGCAAGTATATATTTACTTTTCATAAACTTATATCTTTTTATTTTTGAAAACTATATTAATAACCCGGATTCTGTACGATACTTCCATTGGACATTGTAACCTCGGAAGTCGGTATCGGGAATAACTCGTCACGTCCTTCTTTGAAAGTGATACCCTTGTTACTGTTCTCTATCTGGTTATTCTTTTCATCATTATCAGTAGACTGTTCCAGATTATATTTCACGAATGTTCCATTTGTTCCCATAACGTTGCAAATAGCCGCTTTTCCATTGTCGTCTTTCCAACGGCGAAGATCAAACAAACGATTGTTTTCCAAAGCCAACTCCAAACGGCGTTCCAAACGAATGGCATCACGTAAAGCTGTCCCCGAAGCTGTTACTTCGGACAAGTCAACACGCCTACGTACTTCATTCAATGCCCATCTGGCTTCCCCATCGTTCCCCAACGCATTCTCTACTTCCGCATACATTAATAATACATCTGCATAACGCAATAAACGGTAGTTCAGCGGGATATGAGGCGCATCATACGGTTTCGGACGTTTACTTACAGGAATATACAATTTACGGGTAACGCGAGGCGACTTGTGCTCTTCCGGTTTTACCGTATACGAAGTGACATCGGGATCGCCTTGAACAGCCTCTCCATGCTTGATAATAGTCCACTTCCGACGTTCATCGTCGCCTGCATCTTTGAAAGCTTTCTCCAAATGGCTGGTCGGAAGCCCCCAAGCCCATCCGCCATCATTACGTGAACCGCAGACAACAGAAATACGTTCTCCCAAATTATAGGAAATATCATTGTTCGTTTGTACTTCAAACAAAGATTCTTCACTGTTATTGTGATCCATACTCCAAACATCTCCAAAATTCTTCAACAATTTGTATTCCGGAGTATTACCGGAGAATTCACCTCTACAAGTAAGCTCCTGCAACAACTTTTCAGCCTCTGTGTATTTTTCCTGATACAAATAAACCTTTGCCAGCAATCCTTGTGCAGCACCCTCGGTAACCCGTCCCAAATCATTGGCTGCATACTCACTACGCTTTGGCAACGCCGGGATGGCTTCTTTTAAATCACGTTCTATCTGTTCATAAGACTGCTCAATGGTGGCTCTGGTAATGCCAACCACCTCACTCGGCAATTTTAGTCCGATAACCAAGGGAACACCACCAAAGTTTCTTACCAGATCAAAATATTGAAAAGCACGCAAGAATTTTGCTTCTGCCACATAACGGTCACGCAATGATTCATCGGTAAACTCCACAGCCGGAATACGATCGATTGCAACATTACATCTCAAGATGCCTTTGTATCTGTATTGCCAGAAGTTTTGGCAACAGTTTCCTGCCGAGTACGTATTACCCGTATAATGTGCCAAGTCACGATATTCACCCGGATCTTGTGTCGTATTTCCCATCCACATATCATCCGTACACATATCTCCGGCTAAATAAAACTTTTGTATCTGCCACCAGTCGTCATAAAAAAGAGATTGATAACAGCCTGTAACCTGTTGCTTACATTCATCCTCTGTCTTGAAGTATTCACTCAAATCCTGTTGTCCTCTAATAGGTTCCTCCAGAAAATCGGAACATCCGGTAAACGCTAAAGAGAAAGCGGCTATTGAAAGCCCTATCATATATTTTTTCATGGTCTTTTTTACTTAAAAATGTCATTAGAAATTCATGTTCAATCCAAAAAGATAAGTGCGCGGATTAGGATATCCTGCCCAGTCAATACCGGATTCCATCACTTTTCCTTCTTTGCCCAAAGAAGCTGCTTCCGGATCCATACCGGAGTATTTGGTAATTGTGAACGGATTCTGTGCGGAGAACGACAATCTCAAGCCAATATTCTTGGTCCAACGTTTGGGCAAAGTATATCCGATCTGAAGCAATTTGCAACGCAAGTAAGAGCCATCTTCTACGAAGAATGTAGACGGACGTTTATAGTTCATATTAGAATCATTGGCAGACAAACGGGGTAAAGAATAGCTGGTTCCTTCTCCGTGCCATGCACTGTTGTAAGCTCCGGCATATACATTTTCACCACCGGCTCCGGAATATCGTCCTTTCGTCGTGTTGAAAACGTCATTGCCGATAGTACCGTAGAAATTGGTTACGAAATCAATATTCTTCCATGCAACACGGGCATTGATTCCTACCATCAAATCCGGGAAAGCAGAGCCAATATATGCTTTATCCTTGTCATTCAATTCACCATCATGATTCAAGTCTCTAAAACGAATATCGCCCGGTACGGCATTAGGCTGTATTATCTTTCCATATTCATTGGTATGGGCATTAATCTCGGTTTGATTCTGGAAAATCCCGTCTGCAATATAGCCATAGAAACGACTGATTTCACCACCTTCTTCATTACGGATGATATAGTCACCGTTGAAAGAACCTGCGTAGATCGGAGAATCTCCACCTAACAATGTCACTGCTTTATTCTTCACAGAAGATAAATTAACTCCCACTGCATAATCCCAGTCACCTTTATGGTCAGCCCAGTTAATCGAGAGTTCCCATCCGGTAGCTTTCATCTTACCAACGTTCTCCCACATTTGTCCATTCCACATCGGATAACCTAAAATCAGCATATTGTCCTTCTTCAGCAACATATCATGAGATTTCTTCTGGAACCAGTCGGCAGTCACTGTCAAGCGATTATTCAAGAAGGCCATATCAACCCCCACGTTGAAGTCTTCCACTGTTTCCCAACGAAGAGATGTATTTCCGATAGAGCCGACACTAGTACCTACGATACGGTCAGCGTTCGGACCAAATACATAGTCAGCCGCTCCGATGGTAGACTGATAAGCAGAGTTGTCAATATTTTGATTACCAACACGCCCCCAGCCTGCACGGAACTTCAAATTATTTATGACAGACTGGTTCTTCATGAATTCTTCACCCGACACCCGCCAAGCAACAGATACAGCAGGGAAAGTAGCGTACTTATTACCTTTCATAAATTTAGAAGAACCGTCCACACGAACCGAAGCTGTCAGATAATACCGGTCATTATAGTTATACATTACACGTCCTAAATAGGAAATCAATGAATAATACTCATTGACACCGTCTGCCTGCGGGTTCTCAGTACCGGCTTTCACATAGTGCAATAGTTCGTCGTTAGTCGGGATTCCGTCTCTTGACCCATTCAACCAATATGTTTGAAAACGTTCCATAGTATAACCACCCATCAAATTCAAATTATGTTTCTCATTGAAAGTAGTCATCCAAGTCAACGTATTCGTCCAGTTCCAATCTACCCAATTCTTCATTTCACGCTTAGCAGTACTGACTTCGGAACGTTCCAGATTATCAATGGAGAATGTCGGAATAAATTCATCGGAAAGGCGGAAACGGGCATTCACACCAAACTGGCTACGGAATACCAATCCTTTGATAGGTTCAATGCTAATAAATGGATTAGCCAATAAACCATATTCATCACTATGCTTTGACATACGTGCCATTTCTGCCACCGGATTCCATACCTCGCTATTATTGGAACGGGCATAATTGTTAAATTCATTATCAGTCCACTCTTCTTCAGGAATCATCACAGGAGTAGTAGGGTCCATATTCATTATGTTACCGAGCAGATTGGGGGTATCTGTCCAATTCTCATATTTAGGAGAAATATCAATCCCTGCTTTCACCACCTTATTAAAGTTGTACTCCATACTGAAACGCGCTGTTAACTTCTGCCAATTACCAATATTATATTGTGAGTCCTGCCCATAGTACCCGATACTTGCCGAATAAAGCAGTTTATCAGATCCACCTGTAAAACTAAGATTGTAGTTATGAACCAAAGCAGTTTTACGCATACTTTCATCCCACCAGTCTGTTCCTTCAGCATCTGTGATATGCTCTTTTCCACTATACACAGGTTCATTCCGGTCGTTGATGTAACGGGCTTTCTGCACATATTCGTACTCTGAGGCCTTTGCCATATCCGGTTTTTCTAATGTTTGAAAACCTGCCGATGCAGAGAAAGAGAACTGAGTCGCCCCTTTCTTTCCCTTACGGGTGGTAATCAGAACAACACCATTAGAACCACGAGTACCATAAATAGCGGCAGCAGAAGCATCTTTCAACACTTGCATGGTCTCAATGTCGTTCTGGTCAAGGAAGTTTATATTATCGCCAACCGGCATTCCATCAACAACATAGAGAGGATTGGAACCATTCACAGTAGTTACACCACGAATAATAACACGGGGGGTAGCTCCGGGACTACCTCCACCGGCAATCTGTACACCATTAATTTTACCCTGTAAAGAAGTCATGGCATTTCCTGAGCTTAGCGTTTTCAATTCATCTCCTTTGATAGCGGCAATAGAACTGGTCAAGTCACTCTTTTTCACTGCGCCATAACCGATAACAACGACTTCATCCAATGCCTGAGTATCATCACTCATCACTACATTAATCACAGTGCGGCCATTGACCTTGATTTCCTGAGTTTTATAACCAATCATAGAAAATACAATGGTGGCATCTTTCGCTACATTATTCAACATATAGTTACCATCCAAGTCTGTTACAGTACCATTTGTTGTACCTTTCACCAGCACAGTAAGACCGATCATAGGTTGTTTATCGCTTGCTGCAACAGCATTACCTGTCAGCTTTACCTGCTGGGCGTATACGCCCAGCGTAAAGAACGATAATAGTAGAATTAAATATCGTTTCATGTCTTTATAGTATTATGTAAATTATTTCTTAAGTAGCTTTGATTGGCAAAGATGTGTATCAAAAACAAATGTATAAGTACCTTTTGATACATACTTTGCTACATTGTCGGGAAGACCGTTTTCCGGAACAAAAATTTCATTTTTTCCATCAAAACGCCAGAAAGGTGAAGGCCACCAGCCCCATGGATGATTAGGAGTTATTGTAAGTTTAACATTCCCAGTTTTTGGAATTTCCAACTCTGTCGTAAAACAATATAGATTATCAGCATCTTGTTTTAAGTAAAGCAAATTATTGGTATTCCATCCGGCACCTGTAAAACCTTCTCCTGCCAATCCTAACTTAAATTTATATTCCTCTCTTCCACCGTCGTCTGGATTATATGCAATCTGGTCAGAGCCTTCAATCAACGGTTCATCATCCGGGATATATTTCTTTACAGCATAAGTACCTTCCTCTGTATTCATCACTATCTCATAATATCCCTTTTCCGGCAATATTATTGGCTGTACATCTTCAGAAATACCAGTGAGTTTACCCGGAGCATTCTTATCATCACCAAAACAAACATTGAAACTAGACTTACTTGAAACAAAGCGAATCGGAGTATTTGGAGTTGCAGAATAGTAACGAGCCTTATAAGTGAAATTCGTACTGCGTTCTATTGGCATCGGAATTCCCCAAACATCATCTCCTGTAAGTAACTTGTTGTCTGTACCTTCAAAGTCTACTAAATATAAATTCTTATAATCTTCCACCTTAGATACAAGTACCGTATATTCCTTTTCTGTAATATTACCCAACCAATCAGCAGCACATATAGTCAATGGATAAGTACCTGTCTTATCGGAAGGAAATGTAACTGTACATTCCAATGTACCATTTTTTATTCCCTCTTCTTCCATTTCTACACGTTCCAATATATCTAAATCAGGTACTCTCAATTCCAAATATCCCAATCCACGATCACTTTCCCCTTCATCTTTAGCTGTAAATTTAAACTTTTTGGAGGTGCCTTCCGACAATACAATATTAATATCTGTAGAGAACAAACCTGTAGAAGGAGAAAGTATAGGTTTTGTATAATCACCGTCCATCGTAATCAAAACATTATTCTCAGATACACGTCCTCCCAAATCAGTCACTGCCACTTTCACCGTGAAACTATCACCTTCCGTTTTTGCCGGAATAGTGAAACCATAATTCAAATCATATTCATACAAAGGTTCTGAATAGATAGATGACAAATCAATCATCTTATCCAGATAGAGCTCGGAACACTTCAATTGGATAGAACGGATTCCATCTTTATCTGTAATCTTACCGGCTATTTTAAATTCATAGCCTGTCAATGTACGAACATGATCAGAAGTTAATTCTAAAGTAGGCGATTGCCCATCTACATCTTTATAGGCATCATCATCGCTACATCCGGAAAAGAAAGCTGCGGCTGAAAGAAAAGTCCATATAGCCGCGCCATACAACAAATTAGCTTTCATAATAATTAGTATTTAATGATTAATATTATCTTGGTACGACATCACATAAATAAAATATTTTGCGAATCGATATTGCAAATGTAACCCATTCTTCCTATAGAAACCGATAAAAATCATGCAGAGAAGCTACATAAATCATGCAATGCACGATTTGCATACTCTAAATAAAATATTTATTTCTATTTTTGAGCCTGTAAATGAAACGAATAGGCACGAGTTATGAAAAGACACATTGCTTCTATTTTATTTTTATTCTTGCTGTCCGTTTATCAGTCGGCAGCACAAACTTATTCCGTAAAACGGTTGGGAATCGAACAAGGACTGTCTAATAATTATGTAGTTAGCATTACACAAGACAAACAAGGCTTCCTATGGTTCGCTACAGAAGAAGGGCTTAACAAGTTCGATGGAACCCACTTCATCACCTATTATAAGAATGACCCCTCACAAAACAGTCAGGGAATCACCGGTAATGAACTTAACCGGGTGTATGCCGACACTAAACGTCCTGTGATATGGATAGCGACCCAACGTGACGGATTAAATGCCTATAATTATGACAAACAGGTATTCACTCCCTACCTGCACAATCCGGAGGATCCGCATAGCCTGATAACCAATGACGTAACAGACATTGCCCCTTCTACACAAAGCGAAGACGGACTGTGGATCAGTACCTATTATAGAGGTATAGAATATCTCGACATCAACAGCGGACAATTTACCCATTACAATAAAAACACAATTCCCAGCTTGCCCGACGAACAAACATGGACCGTATTGGACGGAGGAGACGGGAATTTATATATCGGCCATGTTAGCGGTGGTTTCAGCATTCTCTCGCTGAAAGACAAAAGTGTAAAAAACTTCCGACACGAACCGGATAATCCGATGAGCCTGCCCGGAAATGATGTACGATGTCTCACCAAAGACACAAACGGGAATATCTGGCTGGGAACAGACAAAGGACTGGCTCTCTTCAACGCTGCCGATAGCAACTTTATCACCTTCAAGAATAACAAAAACGACAAGCACGAAGCCTTATGTAACCGCATACTCGCCATCAAACAACTAAATGACAGCAAACTATGGATAGCCTCCGAGCTGAATGGCATTACCATACTGGATCTAAAGCAAAGTATGTTTCTTTCACCGGACCAGATCTCCCTCGAATATATACAAGAAGGAGATGATAACCGAAGTCTCTCCAATGCAAGTGCCCGATGCATATTCCAAGATTCTTTTGACAATATCTGGATAGGGACGTGGGGAGGAGGAATCAATTTCATCAGCAGTACCCCTCCTTTATTCACAACATTGAGCTACTCTCCCATTCCCGGCAATGAGAACAGCCTGAATAACAAAGTGGCAAGCAGTCTTTGCACAGACAGACAAGGACGGGTGTGGATCGGGACGGACGGAGGAGGAATCAATGTATTTGAAGGGGACAAGCGCACCGCTATCTATAAAAAAGAAACCGGAGAAATTCCTTCAAACTTTATACTCACTTCCCTGCAAGACTCTAAAGGCAACTTATGGTTCGGTTCTTTCCAAGGAGGAATCAGTTACTATGACAGCCGCAACAGAACTTTCCGTTCCATCTCTCTGATGGGACAATCCAATCAGGATGTCCGTACAATCTACGAAGACTCCCGACATAATATCTGGGTAGGATACAGTGGAGGAATCATCGTACTGAATCCTCTGAACATGGAAATCATCCGGCATTATCATACGGGAAACAGCGAATTGCACAGTAACTTTGTACGTGCCATCGCACAGGATGAGAAAGGCCGGTTCTGGATCGGTACTTTCGGAGACGGACTTGGAGTATACAGTCCGGACCTGCAATTGATTCAAACCTTCGTACAAAGGGAAGGTTTCTGCTCCAACACCATCAACCAGATCATACAAGACAGACAGAAAAGAATGTGGATGGGGACAGGAGAAGGACTGGTATGCTTCCCGTCAACCGATGCACTGACCTATAAAACTTACCAACGGAAAGATGGCTTACTCAATACCAATATTTGTGCCATAACGGAAGATAAGAAAGGTAATATCTGGTTCAGTAATAATAAAGGAATCAGTTGCTACGTCACGGATAAAAACTGCTTCTACAATTACGGTCATTCGGACGATGTCCCGGCAGGCAGTTTCTCAAGCGGCTGCGTAACGCAAAACAAGAACGGACTGATTTATTTCGGTTCAATCAACGGAGTATGTTGTTTCGATCCGGATATCACCATGAACGACCAAGCCAATCCGTCGGCTATCATCACCGAAATGAAAGTACTGGGACGGTTGAGCAATCCCGAAAATAATGACCTGTTCATCAATGTATCCAAAGGAGAACAGGTTGAACTGACCCATGCACAAAATAGCTTCGGGCTGACATTCAACGTACAAAACTACTCTCTGGTCAATCAAGTGGAATATGTGTATATGCTGAAAGGACTAGAAAATTCGTGGTACACAGTCAATGAAAACAATAGCGTGACATTCCGGAACATTCCTCCCGGAAAATATGAGTTTCTTATCAAAGCGCGCATTCACAACCAGGAATGGCCGGAAGAAGCCACCTCCCTGACTATCCGGATTAACCCGCCCCTTTGGCTCACCTGGTGGGCAAAGCTTATCTATGTCCTGATATCTGCCGGCATTGTATATCTCATCCTTCACGCATATAAGAAAAAGCTGGATTTGGAAAGCCTTTACACATTGGAAAAGAAGAATCACGAACAAGAACAAGAATTAAATCAGGAACGCCTGCGTTTCTACACCAACATCACACACGAACTGCGTACACCGCTAACCTTGATTCTCGGTCCGCTGGAGGATATGCAAAAGGATACCTCACTCCCGGTAAAACAAGCTCAGAAATTGTCGGTCATCCACCAAAGTGCATTACGCCTGCTCAACCTCATCAATCAGATATTGGAGTTTAGAAAGACAGAGACACAAAACAAAAGGCTGTGTGTCTGCAAAGGCAACATCGCCCCTTTGATCTATGAAATAGGTCTCAAATACAAAGAACTGAATCAAAAGACAAAGATTGATTTCCGAATTCAGATAGAAAAAGAAGAAATGCTTCTTTTCTTTGACAAGGAAATCGTCACCATCGTATTGGACAATCTGATTTCCAATGCCATCAAATATACGGAACAAGGATGTATTACCCTAAGCCTGTATCAGACCGTGCACAATGAGGTGGCATATACGGAAATTAAAGTAAGCGACACGGGATACGGAATTTCCGCTGAAGCACTGCCACATATTTTCGACCGTTACTATCAGGAAAGCGGCAAACATCAGGCATCAGGAACCGGTATTGGTCTGGCTTTGGTAAAGAATCTCGTAGAGCTGCATGAAGGAGAAATCCGTGCAGAAAGTGTGCAAAACGAAGGCAGCACTTTCTACATCAGCCTCCTGACGGATAATATCTATCCCAACGCCTTGCACGCTGACTCTACCGAACCTGCGGCAAAAGAGGATACTGCTCAAGCAACGACCTCCGAAAACACTTCAGAACCTACAGTAGACAATGGCAAACCGATCTTACTGATTGTAGAAGATAATGAAGAAATACAGAAATACATTGCCGAATCCTTCTCCGACTCTTTTGAGGTAATCACAGCCGATAATGGAGAAGAAGGAAAACAACAGGCGCTCAGCCACATCCCGGATATCATTGTCAGCGATATTATGATGCCTATAATGGATGGTATTACCCTATGTCGGCAGTTAAAGGAGGATGTACGTACCAGCCATATTCCTATTATTCTGCTGACAGCTAAAGATTCGCTACAGGACAAAGAAGAAGGTTATGAGGTAGGCGCCGACTCTTACCTGACAAAACCGTTCAGCGCTTCTCTTTTGCGCAGCCGAATCAATAATCTACTCGAATCGAGAAAGAAACTGATTACCCAATTCCAGGCACAGCCTGTTTCGGGCAATCAGACGGATTTGAACGAGAAACGTATCATAATAGCCGAGGCTCTAAGCAAGCTGGATAATGAGTTTATTGAGAAAATAACTCTTTTAATCGAAGAAAACCTCTCTTCAGAGAAGATTGACATCACTTATCTTTCCGACAAGATGTGTATGAGCGGTTCCACTCTTTACCGGAAAATGAAAGCACTTACCGGACTTTCAACCAACGAATATATCCGGAAGGTGAAAATGCAGAATGCGGAACGGCTGTTGCTCGAAGGGAAGTTTAATATATCTGAAATTGCCTATAAAGTAGGAATGAACAGTACAGGCTATTTCCGCCAATGCTTTAAAGAAGAATTCGGTGTCTCACCCTCAGATTATCTGAAACAGATAAAGCAGGTATAAAAAACTAAATGCAGATTCTCGCAAAGAACTGATATTCAAATCTGCGAGAATCTGCGTTTAAATGACAATTACAGTCTACGACTCTACTCTTTATTCAATTCTTCAATCATGGCTTTAAGCAATGATTGGCTGTTATCCAACGGCAAATCTGTAGCCAAGTCCCAACTCATCATTCCTTTCAAGCCCTGCTCTTTCGCATAACGTGTCTTGATACGGATATTATCTTGCCCGTCAAACACATACACTTCTCCTTTATAATTTACTTCATTCTCTGCCGGACTCGTAATCAGCCCATTCTGCACAAAACTAAAATAAGCTTCAGTCTTTTTCGAGTTGTCCTTTGTCACTCCATAAAAGGGAACTCCTGCCACCAGCTTCTCTTTCGGAATACCATATTTCAATACCATCTGTATATCCGAACAATATTTCTCTACCGGAAAACGAACCGGTGAAGGACCATAACATTGAAGTGAAATAAAATCAACGGCAGCAATCGCCTCCTTACTTATCTTATAAGAAACCGGATGCAGAGATACGCTGAGAATGTATTTATCGCCCAGCACTTCCCTCATCTTGAGAATAGCCAAACTGTAATCCTCATATTCTTTCGCATTCTCAGCCCATTCAAAGTCCAGGTCAATGCCATCAAGCTTATTTTGTCGGAGCACTTTCTTTATATTTTTTGCAAATGCCGTACGGGCGGTCTCATCAGCCACCATCGCCTTCCACTGACCACTGGAAGCTCCAATCCGTACTTTCGCCTTCGTCCCTTTCACCTCAGCACGAATGGATTTTATCAATCCCTCCCAAGTAGTGACTCCTTTACCTTGAAATGCACGAGGGTTCTCAAAAGAGAGCGATCCGTCCTTATTGGGATGGACATTTAATAGAATAAGGTCGTCGCTTGCCCGCAGACTTTCAGTAGCGACACGTCCCCTGTTGTAGAAATTTCCACGCACATAAGAACTTACAAAAGATTTCTGTTGTGCATAAAGACATACACCGACCAACAGAAACAAAGAAAAGATAATCTTTCTAGGTATTAGCATAATGATTAATATTTTATGAGTTTCAACCACAAAAGTATGCACTCTCAGCATAAAATGATGTTCAAAAATTACTATATAACTTCCAATAATCAACAGAAAGAGCACAAGTTTACACAAAAAATCCTATCTTTGTTCCCTGATGATAATAATTCACGAATAAGACCGATGCCAGAAGATTCATTTTGTATACAATATAAGAATTGTACAGGGTGTCCAAGAGCTACTGAAAACACTCTCGTATATAAGAACTTACCCAAAGGAGAACACATTCCTAAAGATAAGTGCACGCAAAATTGTATGCTTTTCATGCTTAAAGGCGAATTACTTATCAATAGTGAAGAGTACCCGGGAAATACCTTACACGAAAAGCAGTTTATCCTACAGGCCATCGGGTCTAAAATAGAAATACTGGCTCTTACGGACGTTGAATACATCATATTCTGGTTCAACGAACTCCCTCTACTCTGCGAAGACCGTTACAATGAGATAAAAGATCAAGCGGAAGCACCCTTGACCTACACCCCTCTGGTGATGAGCGAAAGAATTCATTCCCTTATCAGCAGTATGCCCGACTTCCTCAATGAAAAATCTCCTTGCAGCAAATATATCGAACTGAAATGTAAGGAATTGGTATTCCTGATTACCAATTTCTATCCGCTACCTCAATTAAAGACTTTCTTCTACCCGATCAGTACTTATACGGAGAGCTTCCAATACTTCGTGATACAAAATTACAGCAAGGTGAAAAGTGTGGAAGAATTTGCACATCTGGGAGGTTACACAACCACGACCTTCCGCCGACTCTTCAAAAATATGTACGGAATCCCCGTATACGAATGGATACTGGAGAAAAAACGGGAAGGCATCCTGGATGACCTCCAACACACTAATATGCGAATCACAGAGATATGTAACCGATACGGATTCGACTCTCTGTCCCACTTTGCGCACTTCTGCAAAGACTCTTTTGGTGACACTCCACGCGCCTTACGCAAGAAAGCAGCCAACGGTGAAAAAATCGGAAAGATTAACGATTAAAGAATTATTTCTTTAATTCCTTGCTCAATCAATCTATTTCCCCTATTTTTGCAGTCCGTAAGAGGTGTAAAACGTCGAAATTTTAGTTCTAACAATTAAATAATTTAAATTCAATCATTTATGTGGTTAAGTAATTCATCTGTAGGAAGGAAAGTGGTGATGAGCGTTACCGGTATCGCCCTTGTCCTGTTTCTAACATTTCACATGGCGATGAACTTGGTTGCAATCATCTCGGCTGATGGTTACAACATGATTTGTGAGTTCCTGGGAGCAAACTGGTATGCGTTAGTGGCTACCGCAGGACTAGCCGCTCTTTTTGTGATTCACATCATCTACGCATTCTGGCTGACAATGCAGAATCGCAAAGCGCGTGGTAGTGAACGCTATGCAGTGGTTGACAAACCAAAAACTGTAGAATGGGCATCTCAAAACATGTTGGTGCTGGGTCTGATCGTTATCGTAGGTCTTGGTTTGCACCTCTTCAACTTCTGGGCAAAAATGCAGTTGCCGGAGCTGATGCACAACATGGGCATGCACGCTGATACACTGACGCTGGCTTATGCCGCTAACGGTGCTTATCACATCCAGCAGACTTTCTCTAGCCCGGTTTACGTAGTTCTTTACCTCGTTTGGCTGTTTGCTTTGTGGTTCCACCTGACTCACGGTTTCTGGAGCTCTATGCAATCACTGGGATGGAACAACAAAGTATGGATCAATCGTTGGAAATGCATTTCTAACATCTATTCTACGATTGTTGTACTCGGTTTCGCACTGGTAGTAGTGGTATTCTTCGTGAAAACACTGATTTGTGGCGGTGCTTGCTAAATAGTAAATTGTAAATGATTAAATTGTAAATAATATTATGATCAAGATAGATTCAAAAATTCCAGAAGGCCCGGTGGCTGAGAAATGGACCAACTATAAAGCTCACCAGAAATTGGTGAACCCCGCTAATAAACGTCGTTTGGACATCATCGTTGTGGGTACGGGTCTGGCAGGTGCTTCTGCCGCTGCTTCACTTGGTGAAATGGGTTTCAGAGTATTCAATTTCTGTATTCAGGATTCTCCCCGTCGTGCACATTCTATCGCTGCACAGGGTGGTATCAATGCTGCAAAGAATTATCAAAATGATGGTGACTCGGTTTACCGTCTGTTCTACGATACTGTAAAAGGTGGCGACTATCGTGCCCGTGAAGCAAACGTATATCGTTTGGCTGAAGTGTCTAACGCTATCATCGACCAATGTGTAGCGCAAGGTGTTCCTTTCGCTCGCGAATATGGCGGTACGCTGGACAACCGTTCTTTCGGTGGCGCACAGGTATCCCGTACTTTCTACGCTAAAGGCCAGACTGGTCAGCAGTTGCTGCTGGGTGCTTACTCTGCATTGAGCCGTCAGGTAAACGCAGGTACTGTAAAACTGTATACCCGTTATGAAATGCAGGATGTGGTTATCGTTGACGGACGTGCCCGCGGTATCATCGCTAAAAATCTTGTAACAGGTAAACTGGAACGCTTTGCCGCTCACGCAGTAGTTATCGCTACCGGTGGTTATGGTAACGCTTACTTCTTGTCTACCAACGCTATGGGTTGTAACTGTACAGCTGCTATCTCTTGCTACCGCAAGGGTGCTGTATTCGCAAATCCTGCATACGTTCAGATTCACCCGACTTGTATTCCGGTACATGGTGACAAGCAGTCTAAGCTGACTTTGATGTCTGAATCTCTCCGTAACGACGGTCGTATCTGGGTTCCGAAGAAGAAAGAAGATGCTGTAAAACTCCAGAAAGGCGAAATCAAAGGAAGTGATATTCCGGAAGAAGACCGCGACTATTATTTGGAACGCCGCTATCCGGCATTCGGTAACCTGGTTCCGCGTGACGTTGCCAGCCGTGCCGCTAAAGAACGTTGCGACGCAGGTTTCGGTGTAAACAACACAGGTTTGGCCGTATTCCTCGACTTCTCTGAAGCTATCAACCGTTTGGGTATCGACGTTGTTCTTCAACGTTATGGTAACCTCTTCGATATGTACGAAGAAATCACTGACGTTAATCCGGGCGAACTGGCTAAAGAAATCAGTGGTGTGAAATATTATAACCCGATGATGATTTATCCGGCTATCCACTATACAATGGGTGGTATCTGGGTAGACTACGAACTGCAAACCACTATCAAGGGTCTGTTCGCTATCGGTGAGTGTAACTTCTCCGACCATGGTGCAAACCGCCTCGGTGCTTCTGCATTGATGCAAGGTTTGGCTGACGGTTACTTCGTATTGCCTTACACCATCCAGAACTATCTGGCAGACCAGATCACTGTTCCTCGTTTCTCTACCGATCTTCCTGAATTCGCTGAAGCTGAAAAAGCAGTTCAAGCTAAGATCGACAAGTTCATGAGCATCCAGGGTAAAGAATCTGTTGATTCTATCCACAAGAAACTGGGTCATGTCATGTGGGAATATGTAGGTATGGGACGTACGGCAGAAGGCCTGAAGAAAGGTATCGCCGAACTGAAAGAAATCCGCAAGGAATTCGAAACGAACTTGTTTATCCCCGGTTCTAAGGAAGGTATGAACGTAGAGCTTGACAAAGCAATCCGTCTGTACGACTTCATCACTATGGGTGAGCTTGTTGCTTACGACGCATTGAACCGTAACGAAAGTTGTGGTGGTCACTTCCGTGAAGAATACCAGACTGAAGAAGGAGAAGCAAAACGTGATGACGAAAACTTCTTCTATGTAGCATGCTGGGAATATCAAGGTGATGATGAAAAGGCTCCGGTATTGCACAAAGAACCGCTGGTATACGAAGCTATCAAGGTTCAGACTCGTAACTACAAGAGCTAATCGGTGAAGTTAAACATTTAAAAGAATTAGAAGAAAATGGATAAAAATATATCATTTACACTGAAGGTATGGCGCCAAGCTGGTCCGAAAGCTAAAGGTGCTTTTGAAACCTACCAAATGAAAGATATCCCCGGTGATACTTCCTTCCTCGAAATGCTGGATATTCTGAACGAACAGCTCATCAGCGAAAGAAAAGAACCGGTAGTATTCGATCATGACTGCCGCGAAGGTATCTGCGGTATGTGTTCTCTTTACATCAACGGACACCCGCACGGTCCTGCAACAGGTGCTACTACTTGCCAAATCTATATGCGTCGTTTCAACGACGGTGATACCATCACTGTTGAACCTTGGCGTTCGGCTGGTTTCCCTGTCATCAAAGACTTGATGGTAGACCGTACTGCATACGACAAGATTATGCAAGCTGGTGGTTATGTAAGCGTACGCACAGGTGCTCCGCAGGATGCTAACGCTATCCTGATCGCGAAACCTATCGCTGACGAAGCTATGGATGCTGCTTCTTGTATCGGTTGCGGTGCTTGTGTAGCTGCATGTAAGAATGGTTCTGCTATGTTGTTCGTTTCTGCAAAAGTTAGTCAGTTGAACTTGTTGCCGCAAGGTAAACCGGAAGCTTTGCGCCGTGCAAAAGCTATGTTGTCAAAGATGGATGAACTGGGATTTGGTAACTGTACAAACACTCGTGCTTGTGAGGCTGAATGTCCGAAGAACATCTCTATCAGCAACATCGCCCGCTTGAACCGTGACTTTATCAGAGCAAAACTGAAAGACTAAGTTACTGTTTTCTAATAGTAAGAGCTTAATTTGATTAATAAAAGAATCCCCTGCGGTACACACCGACAGGGGATTCTCTTTATGTATGAATGGCTCATGATTATTATTAATAATCAATTATCATGAACAGATATATTGGTAATATTAAAGTTATTTATACAGCTAAATCCAAAGGCAAGTCACTGATATCTTTCAACCGTTTTCCCTGAATCAAGATGTTCAATAATTCAATAGAATCCTCTGCATGGGTATCATGAACCGCTTTGATGAGCTCATACAAAGCAAAATGATAAATACAGTCAATATCTCCTGTGCCTAAAGCTAATGATGCCAATCGTGCGGGCATTGGTTCTCCTGTTACCACAACAATGTGCGGTAAGTGCCCTTTTCTGTTCCTTATCAATCCGAGAGCTTCTGTCCGGCTGTTTTGTGCACGATCGCTACGCATCGTCCATTTGGCTGAAATAGAAGCATGAAGAATGGGTAACCCGCCATTACTTTTTCGTATATCGGCAAGATTACACACGGAATCATCAATAATATCAGTTTTCTCATTTATCATATCATCCGTCTCTGTCTCTCGATAAATAACCACATCCGGTGCTACCATATAATCGTTACCCATGCTAGCGGCAAGTCGAGCATCGCTTTTGGTCAGCAGGCTGAGGTATTCCAAATGTTCGTATTGAGCGAAACTACTTGTTTTGACGGAGTTACGGTTACCCAGTTTGGAGATATGCCATTTTCCCGGACGTAAATTCTGCAGGTAGGGAAATGTATTCATCAAGAAATTCATATTCATTTGCTCAAATTTAGCACCTGAAGTCTGTCCTACTGCTTTTTCGTGGACTTCAGCCATTAATTGGTCAGCAATGCCGCGGGCAATATTTATTGATAGTTTGGAGGAACTGTCAGCATTACTTGGAATTCCTTTGCTATCAATAGTCATTACACCACTAGATAGCAGCTCTTTGTGATATTTTTTTCTCGCTTCTGCAATAAGTGCGTTCATAATCCAATACCTTTTTGATTTGCAACCCTATTTTCATAGCAACAGGAGGAGGGAAAGCATTGCCGATCATCCGACAGGCAATCGTCTTACGCTTGCCGAAATCCCAACTATCGGGGAATCCCTGAAGTCTTGCAAGCATTTCCGGAGTCAATCGTGGCATTCCCACGAAGTCTGCGTCAGGGACATCATTAGCTACCCCCCGACCGTCTACACCAAGCTCTGCCCACGCCTTACGTGCTCTTGTCGGGCCCAAGTCTGGACCTCCGTGTTTTTTACTTCCGCCTACCAGAGTGGGAGCTATTTTATTGGCTGTCCGCCTCCATTCTTCGACAGCTTTCCAACCATTAGCTGACATCAAGTCATATAAAGTCTCACCTACAGACAGTGTTTTCTCTGGTATCTTTTCGGGAAACATGAAGACATCTGTCAGATCTCTCCGTATTCCAATAATAATTACTCGTGGCCGTAGCTGAGGAACACCATAATCAGAAGCATTTAATAATTGAAGATGTGTACTGTAGCCTAATTTTTTCAACGTTTGAAGTACCTGTTCCCGATAAGCATTAAACTTAGAGCTTAAAATTCCACGGACATTTTCTATCATAACGATACGCGGATTAATTTCCTGCACAAGTCGGAGCATCTGAGGAAAAAGATCACGCTCATCATCAGCTCCCAGTTGTTTGCCTGCAACACTAAACGGAGGGCAAGGTACGCCTCCTGCTAGCAAATCTATCTGCCCGTAGTAAGGCTTACCATCAAAATGATGCACATCCTTACAGAAAATATTCCATTCCTGCCGATTGCGTTTCAGACATTCGCAATAGTCTTTTTCATATTCGACCAATGCAACATGAGAGAATCCCGCCATCTCAAGTCCTAATGCTTGACCGCCTGCACCTGCACATATTTCTATGGAATTATACATATAAGGATCATTCAAGTTTATAAGTTTCA
This sequence comes from Bacteroides sp. NSJ-39, assembly GCF_014287315.1. Taxonomy (NCBI): domain Bacteria; kingdom Pseudomonadati; phylum Bacteroidota; class Bacteroidia; order Bacteroidales; family Bacteroidaceae; genus Bacteroides; species Bacteroides sp. NSJ-39. The sequence goes on from NZ_JACOOB010000003.1 coordinate 238,625, forward strand.
GATGCAAAAATACGATATTCTTTTATCAATGCCAATAACTCGGTGTTTAAATATGGCTTATCTCACGCAAAGATATCGCTCCGCAGAATATAACCGATAACATCTCCCTTACGTACGGTAGCGCCTTGCTGTGCACATATCTCCACCACACGCCCGGTAAATCCAGTCAGAATCTTTTCATATTCTCCCCATGGAGTAGAAAGATAACAAAAGACTTCGTCATGCTGATATTTACGTCCGATGAATGGAGCAATGGATGGTCCCTCTACGGAAACTTCCCAAAGTACCTGCCCGTTATCAGGAGCAATGACCGGGTCTGCTTTGGCACGTTTCAATTTCTTAATTTCCTCTTCCGAATATCCGTTCTTTGCCATTGCCGCATCTTCAGCATGTTGTAACTCTTCCTCAAAACGCTTTTTGGCAACCCCGGACTTATAATCACGATACTGGCGATCGTGCATGGCCAGTTCGAAAAGTTCCTCGTCATCCTCTCCATATTCCCAGCCATTTTCATCCATTTCCTTTCGATATTCATCCAAAGCATCCGGATAATTCAACTGCGGGTCGGTATCGACAAATTCATATCCTTTAGATTTTGCCAACTCTACAATCTCCGGTGCGAGCTTACCCGGAAGACGTCCACTTTTACCCAGAATCATATCCCAAGTGTGGTTATCTATCATTGTCCAGCGATCTTCCCCTTTTACCTGCTGCATAAGATTCATTAATGCAACATTCTTCACATACTGGCTGAAAGGAGTCACCAAAGGAGGATAACCTAGCTTAGGCCATACATATTCCACTTCATCAAAAAGCATCACAAGCAAATCATCCAGACTAAGTTCCGGCTCATTCTTACTCCTTAATATCATATTGATACCGGAATGTACTCCTTTCAAGTCTGCCATCATGGAACCCATCATACCACCCGGCAAACCACACTTCAGTAGAAGTGAAGACATGTATTTATTGGTAGGATCCATAAAATAACCCAGAAAATCATCAATGAATTCTTGCGTCATGGCACGAGCTTTCATATATGCTTTCATATTTATGTCGGGAACCTGGAAACCTAAATCTTTCAACATAGCCTGCACAGAGATTATGTCCGGATGCACTTTGCCCCAAGACATCGGTTCCATAGTCACATCAATGATGTCCGCACCATTTTCGCAAACCTCAAGAATAGAAGCCATAGACAATCCCGGTCCGCTATGACCATGATATTGAATCAATATATCCGGATGTTTCTCCTTGATAGTCCTGACCAATTCTCCTAACATACCCGGACGACCGATACCCGCCATATCCTTCAAGCATATTTCAGGTGCACCGGCCTCAATCAGTTGATCGGCAATTCGGGCATAATACTCAACAGTGTGTACGGGAGAATAGGTGATACAAAGAGTTGCCTGCGGAATCATACCTGCTTCCAAAGCATATTTAATAGAAGGAATGATATTTCTTGTTTCGTTCAGTCCACAGAAAATGCGTGTGATGTCCACTCCTTGCGCATGCTTGACTTTATACATCAACTTACGCACATCTGCCGGAACCGGATACATGCGCAATGCATTCAATCCGCGATCGAGCATATGCGTTTGAATACCCGCTTCTTTAAAAGGTGCGGTAAAAGCACGGACAGCCTTATTAGGATTTTCGCCGTACAACAGATTCACTTGCTCAAAAGCACCGCCATTCGTTTCAACTCTGGCAAAACAGCCCATCTCAATAATCAAAGGAGCGATACGGACAAGCTGATCAACCCGAGGTTGATATTTACCGGAAGATTGCCACATGTCCCGATAAACAAGACTGAATTTAATTTCCTTTTTCATCATAGCCAATAATAAGTGATTTTTTCTTCGGTTAACTTCACATATACAAATATAAGGGTTTAAACTGACATATAGTCAAACAATCACCTTAAAAAATAGATATAAAGAGATGTTTAATATCATAATGCAAGAAAACCACCCCTATATAGATCCATTCACTATAAATAACAAATCAAATTGTTTTATGTTCGTACATATATCATTCCTTTAAGATCGCCAAATACTTCATCGACTTCATTCAAGGTATAAACAAACCAAGATAACCATCAGGCATAATCCACTTGTCAAGGGCTTTATTATACTCAAAATTACTATTACAATAATTAATATAAGATGCAATATTGACTGAATCATTAAAATAAAGATTTCATCATTTTTTATTGTTATTACTCTAGTAAATAATGGTATTAGTGAGAACCTAAAATTGTAAAGCGCAAATACACAGCAACATACAAGTATATATTTCACGAGCCCTTCGAAATACAATGAAACATATTCAAGAAAGCTTGCATTTCTTTCCATTACTTACCATAAATGTGCCATGTTTTATCCATTAGAAGTACGTCGTGTCCGATAACAGTGAAAATCAGTGAAAGAATTTAAAAGAGAAACAAATACAACAGAATTATTTGGAAAGAATCAGTTGAACGCTTACATTTGTCATGTGATTTTTTTCATAGTATTAGATTTAAGGTTAACAAAGGTTGGAGCAAGGCGTTGCTCCTTTTTTTATGTCTATATGTGAGATTAGTTCATGTGAGTTAATTCAATAATTGGTACATTCCTCCTGCCAATACACGAATCACCCCTTTCATTTCCAGTTCAAACAGTAGGGCAGTCATCTTATTTACGGGAATATCTGCTTCTACCACAAGAGAATTGATTTGCAGATTTCCCAGTTTCTCCAAAATAGCAACTATCTTCTGCTCTTCTTCAGACAATTCGATAAAAAGACTACGTTGCACACTTACCTTTTCCGAAAGAGTCATCGGTATATTCCAGCCCATAGCCTGCACAAAATCTTCGGCAGATAATAACAGGGATGCTTTATTATCCCTAATCAACCGATTGCATCCTTTTGAATATTCATCACTCATGCGACCGGGGAAAGCGAAACAATCGCGATGATAACCTTCAGCAAGTTCGGCCGTAATCAATGAACCTCCCTTTTCTGCCGACTCAATGACGATGGTAGCATCACACATACCGGCAACAATACGGTTTCGACTGATAAAATTATGGCGATCGGGATTCGTTCCGGACAGAAATTCGGTCAGTAATCCCCCTTTTTCAAGCATGTCAACAGCTGTTTTCCGATGGACATGAGGATAAATACGATCCAGCCCATGAGCTAAAACACCTACTGTAGGTAATTCATTAGCCAAAGCTTCACGATGCGCATGAATATCGATTCCATAAGCAAGTCCGCTGACTACAAGTACATCAGGACAAAGCGCCTTCAGATCCCGCAGAAAAGAGGCGCAGATTTGTGTCCCATAATCAGTAGCATTACGGGTTCCTACCATATTCAGGATATGAAGGGAATTTAGATCAGCATTTCCTTTAAAGAAAAGAACAACAGGAGCATCTTCACATTCCCGCAAACGGGAAGGATAAGCCTCATCATGAAAAGACAGACAGGAGATCCGATTCTTCCGGATAAATTCATATTCTTGTTCGGCGCGGAGCACAGCTTGCGGACAATCCAATGCCTCTATCACCCGTTGACTTACTTCTGGAATACGTTCCGGTATTTCTTTGCGCAGACGGAAGACATCAACGGCATTACCCATTCCATCTATCAAATGTTTTGCTCCTATGTGCCCGATACCGGGCACCATTGTCAGAGCAATACTATAAATTTGTTCTTCTTCGGGGCTGTTCATTTCAGGTAGGGCGCAAAGACATTATCGAACAATTCGCTGTCACTTAAACGTCCGTTTACCACACATACCGTCTCAACAGTGGATTTCACTACTACTTTATTATCATTCTTACGGAAGATATCCTGATAAAACACATATTTGATACCTTCCTTTTTCATATATAGTTTCGAGACAAACTCATCTCCACTTTTCAATGGAGTCTTGAATGCCATACTAATGCGTGCCACTACCGGATCGACTCCCTGCTCATGAAGTGCAGAAAAACTGACACCCACCGAAGTCAGAAACTCGTGACGGGTATGTTCCAGATAGTGCTGATAATTGGCATTATTGACAATACCTTGAAGGTCACATTCGTAATCACGCACCTTCATTTCCAATTCATAGATATAGTTCATTTAAATTGAGAATTAAAAGTTGAGAAATAACAGTTAGCCTCTTTTTTGCTCAATATCGAGTCCTTTGAACTTCTTCAATTCTTCGGTCGATACCAGTTTATACAGCTTGTCACTGGGACGTATCTTATCCGATTTCATGGAGAAATGCTGTCCTTTCTTCACTGTTTGCACAGGTTCCAAGTCAACACGGGCTTCTTCCAAAGTCATAAATAGGGCACCGGTAGTCGGCCCTGTAATGAGAAGCTTATCGCCTACACTTACTTCAGCTGCTTCTACCAGGAATTCGGAAACTCCGATATTAGAGAAGTATTTGATACCTTTACCTACATAAATCTTACGTTCCGTAGCTGCCGAACCATAATTCCTGGTCCATTCGCCCAAACGCTGTCCCAAGTAATATCCATCCCAGAAGCCACGGTTGAATACGGTTTTCAGGCGTTCATCCCAAGCCGCAATCTTTTCATCGGTGAATGTTCCATCCAAATAAGCCTTGATAGCTTCTTTGTAACATTCAACCACCGTACGTACATATTCAGGTCCACGGGCACGGCCTTCAATCTTGAATACACGTACACCGGCATCCAACATTTTATTCATAAAATGGATGGTCTTCAAGTCTTTCGGAGACATGATATATTCGTTATCAATATCCAGCTCCACATCCGTTTCCTTATCACGAACCGTGTAAGAACGGCGACATACCTGCATACAAGCACCGCGATTGGCAGAATGATTCATCTCATGTAAAGAGAGATAGCATTTACCCGATACTGCCATACAAAGCGCACCATGGCAGAACATCTCGATACGAAGTTGTTCGCCGCTCGGACCACAGATATGTTCTTCCTGTATCTGACGATAAATCTCGGCCACCTGTTCCAGATTCAACTCACGGGCCAATACTACCACATCTGCAAATTGCGCGTAGAATTTCAAAGCCTCCGCATTGGAGATATTCAACTGGGTGGAAAGATGCACCTCCTGCCCTATCTGACGGGCATAATTCATCACTGCCACATCAGCTGCAATTACCGCAGAAATTCCTGCTTCTTTGGCCGCATCGACAATGGTATGCATCAGAGGGATATCTTTATCATAGATAATCGTATTGACCGTCAGGTAACTCTTCATCCCGTGCTCATCACACGTACGGGCTATTTCCCGCAAATCATCAATCGTGAATGTATTAGCCGAACGGGCACGCATATTCAGGTTTTCTATACCGAAATAGATAGAATCGGCACCTGCCTGAATAGCCGCAGCAAGAGATTCGCGCGAACCCACAGGAGCCATTATTTCAAAATCTTTTATATTCATTTTACTGTCTGATAATCATTAAATATGATAGAAGTATGCAAAGGTACGAATTTATCCGTATTTTTGCAGAGAATAAAGCAGAAAGAAGAAATGGAAAATAAGAAACCTATCGTACTCAACAATCTGGAAGAGTGGGATTTTACCGACTATATAGACTCGTTGATACAAAAAGAGGAGGCTGTAGATTTGGAATTCAAGGTTGCCAAAGATGGTCTTCCTAATAGCTTATGGGATACTTATTCTTCTTTTGCCAATACGGATGGGGGAGTCATTGTGCTTGGTGTGAAAGAGCATAAACAGCAATTCATTATAGAAGGACTGACTAAAGAACAAATCAGCCAATACAAAAAAGACTTCTGGAATCAAATTAATAATCCGGATTGCGTAAATGAGAATCTGCTTTCCGACAATGACTTATACGAAGGTCGCTATAAAGAAAGAAATCTGCTTCTCATCTATGTTCCCCGTGCAAACCGTGGGCAGCGCCCTATCTACAGGACAAGAAACCCTTTCGGTGGGCATACATTTAAACGCAACCATGAAGGAGATTATAAGTGTACGGATGCAGAAGTCAGACGCATGATTGCCGATTCGGACGAAAGTCATCCCCGTGACTCTAGGATTCTGCCCAATTACTCGATGGAAGACATTGATAAGGAAACATTGATTCAATACAGACAGCTTTTTGCCAATTTGAAACCATCTCATCCATGGCTTAATTTAAATGATATTGAATTTCTGACTAAACTTGAAGCATATCGCAAGGACAGGAGTACGAAAGTAGAAGGTTTCACATTGGCAGGCATACTGATGTTTGGAAAGACAGAAAGTATTACCGATCCCGAATGTGCGCCCAATTATTTCCCCGACTATAGAGAGCATCTTAACGAAAACTCCGATATTCGATGGACGGATAGAATCTGTCCGGACGGAACTTGGGAAGCCAATCTCTTTCAGTTTTATCGCAAGGTTCATCCCAAACTAACTGCTCCCCTGCCTAAGCCCTTCCTTATCAGAAACGGAATACGTATTGATGAGACACCTACGCACATTGCTGTGCGCGAAGCTTTTATCAATACGCTTATCCACTGTGATTTCTCGGAGGAGGGCAATATTGTTGTCGAACAATGGGTAGATAAGTACCGATTTAAAAATCCCGGAACAATGCTGGTCAGCAAAGCTCAATATTATCTAGGAGGAGATAGCGTCTGCCGCAATAAAGCCTTGCAGAAGATGTTTATGCTAATCGGGTTTTCCGAAAAAGCGGGAAGCGGAGTGAATAAGATCATTAAAGGTTGGAGGGAAGCAAACTGGCAGAAACCGTATGTTGAAGAATTCAGCCGACCGGATAAGGTGGAACTAACCCTGCCTATGATTAGTTTATTGCCGGATGATGCTGTAATTAAACTAAAGGAGTTGTTTGATGGAAAGGTTGAGAACTTGACGCAAGATGAGTTGACAGCCTTAGTAACTTGTTACAGTGAGGGGGGGATTAATAATACTCAACTGCAATATGTTATTCCGCAACACCGTTCTGATATTACAAAAATGCTGAAAAAGCTTTGTAATCAAGGATTCCTTATTTCAGAAGGAAACAGAAAGGGAACAAAATATCATGTCAACGATCCGGAGAGGAAGGTTGGAAGCCCGGAGGAAAAGGTTGGAAGCTCAAAAAGACTCAAATTCGAAGAACTTCAATCCATAATAATATCCATTGCAGAAGACTACATCACATTAGATGAAATCGCTAAAAGAACAAACAGAACCTTTGACTATATTGCCAATAAAATAATTCCACGAATGCTAAAGAATAGAACTATCGAATATTTATATCCCGGAGTACCCAATCATCCGAAACAAAAATATAAAGCAACCAATAAGAAAACGAATAATAAGCAGTAATACTTATATATGAAGATAGCTCACATAGATTTGGGTAAATACCCTATCCTGCTCGCTCCTATGGAAGACGTGACTGATCCGGCTTTCCGCCTGATGTGCAAGAAGTTCGGAGCAGACATGGTATACACCGAGTTTGTATCAAGCGACGCACTGATACGTGCAGTCAGCAAGGCCGCACAAAAACTCAGTATCAGTGATGAAGAACGCCCTGTCGCTATTCAGATCTACGGAAAAGATACGGAGACAATGGTAGAAGCAGCCAAAATTGTGGAAGAAGCGCAGCCCGACATTCTGGATATCAATTTCGGATGTCCAGTGAAAAGAGTGGCCGGAAAAGGGGCAGGAGCAGGAATGTTGCAGAATATTCCGAAAATGCTGGAGATTACCCGTGCCGTAGTAGATGCAGTAAAGATTCCCGTAACTGTGAAAACCCGTTTGGGATGGGACGCCAATAATAAGATTATCGTAGATTTAGCGGAACAGTTACAAGATTGCGGCATTGCCGCATTGACTATTCATGGCCGTACCCGTGCACAAATGTATACCGGAGAAGCCGACTGGACACTGATAGGTGAAGTGAAGAAGAATCCACGGATGCATATTCCTATTATCGGCAATGGTGACGTGACTACGCCTCAACGCTGCAAAGAGTGCTTTGACCGCTATGGAGTAGATGCAGTAATGATCGGGCGTGCCAGCTTCGGACGTCCATGGATATTCAAGGAAGTGAAACACTATCTGGAAACCGGTGAAGAACTGCCACCACTCAGTTTCGGCTGGTGCATGGATGTACTACGCCAGGAGGTGGTCGACAGTGTCAATCTGCTGGACGAACGCAGAGGTATCCTGCACGTACGCCGTCATCTGGCCGCCAGCCCCCTATTCAAAGGAATTCCCAATTTCCGCAACACACGCATTGCCATGCTACGGGCGGAAACTAAGGAGGAGCTCTTTCGGATATTTGATGAGATACTTGCTACTATTTAAACATCGGCTGTGCAAACCACTTTTTAAACATCCAGGTTGCCACTACATACAATAAGAATGCGGAGAAAAATCCTACCACAGCGTCGATGACGTAATGTGCTTGAATATATACGGTAGCCCCACAGAGCAACAAATAGAAAGGCAGTAAACAGGCGAACAGCTTCTTACTGCCGCGCCAAGCCATAATCATCAAGATAGTAGAAATACCGACATGTGAACTTGGGAAAGCAGCTGTGGGACGTTCACCTACTTGCTGGGAACTTTCTACCAGGCTATAAAAGAATCCGTGCTGGTATCCCGGTCCGGGCAACAACTCCTGATGATAATTAAAATAGTCACCGATGGCAGGAAAAACTCCCTTAGCCACATTATCAAATCCGATAGCCGGAAAATAGAACTGAGGGCCTGCCACAGGGATAAAGATATAAAGCAAATAATATATAAAGAAAGAAGTAACCAGTACAAAGGACATCTTTTCGAACCATTCGAACCTATAAATGAAATAAAACAACGCCACAATCAGCATCATCGGATAATAGAAGAAATATCCCATATTAAACGCTTCGCTGACCAAAATATGAGGAAACGTATGGCAGAACCAGATAGCAGGTTGTCCACTGAAGATAAACTGTTCGATGGTAGCAAAGACATAGTCCAGGTTCGGAAAAAAGCGATTGAATTCAAAAGTATCCGGATACCAATAGGAAAGCAGGCTCATCTGAATGACGATACGCACAAACGCCGAGAACTTACAAGGGGCAAGCCGATAAAGATACATCAACAGGAAAGTCATTGCAGCAATCATGGCTCTATCCAATAACATATGCCATGGATGGTCCATCCTCTGAAACAGGAATAGAATCAATATGGAAGTCAGCAGATTATAAATCAATGTAATCTTCTCCACAGCAAACAACCCTTTCCGGGTCTCTACACGCTTAAATAAGTCTAAAGCCATCCTTCGTTTTTATACCAGGCAATGGTTTCACGTACCCCCCTCTCCAAATCGTATCCGGGGGTATATCCCAATTCGTTAATTGTCGGGGTTATATCACACTGCCAGTTGCGTTGTTTCATTATCTTATATTTATCAGAATTCAATGTACTGCACTTCTTGGAACGCGTAGCAACAAATTCAGCGAGCAAAGATATAACTTTTAGCACAATTAACGGACATTTCAGATGAAGAACAAACGGATTCCCTAATTCTTTTTGTATCAAGTCCGAAAACGCACGGCTTTTATAGACTTTCCCATCTGTCAGAAAATACGCCTTTCGGGTGACTCTTTTCTCTATACCCAAGAAAATAGCCTGCACAATGTCTTTCACATAGACAAAAGTCAGATCTTGCCGCTTGAAACCAACCGAAAAATCAAAATGCTTCTGAATGGACTTAGCCATTAGGAAATAATCTGATTCACGAGGTCCATACACTCCCGTAGGGCGATAAATGACATAAGGAAAACCGGGGATACTTTGAATATATAATTCAGCCTTCAACTTACTGAAACCATAAGCCGTGTTGGGCATGGGAGAATCGTCCTCTTTTATCGGAGTGTAATCTGTCTCGCGCACAGGACCGAACACACTAAGCGTACTTATATATATAAATTGCTTCGGGACCATATTCAACTCCCTCAACGTATCAATAAAATACTTTGTCTGAAGATAGTTCACGTAGTCGAAAGATTTTTTGTCGAAACATTTCGTAACACCGGCACAATGAACGATATAATCAAACTTATTATATGTCCCTTTATGACCGGAGAGTTGGGCACGAAGTTCATTAGGATGTGCAAAGTCCAGTTCCAAAAAGTGTATTTTCCGATTCTTCAAATATTGTCTGCTACTGGTAGGACGAACTCCCGCCCACACACTAAACTTTCGTTTCAACGCTTCTTCTACAATGAAGCTCCCGATAAAACCGCTTGCACCCGTAATTAAAATACTCTCCATTCCTACTTTTCGGCTCTATATAAATACAATTAAAATTTCGGTTACAAAGATACGATAAATATAATAGTATTATTACCGTTTTTTTTATTTACTTTGTAGCCATATCAATAGATGATGACCAATAAAAATACATATTATGGCGAAAAAGAAAGAAAAGAAAGAGAAAAAGGCCGGTAAGAGAATGAGTAAAAAAGAGCTGGCAGCGTTGTTAATAGACTTTTTCCACGCCAAATCCAGTGAAATTCTAAGTATGAAATACATTTTCTCGGAATTGCGTCTTACCACCCATCCGCAGAAAATGCTATGCGTCGATATATTACATGACCTTTTGGATGACGATTATATCTCCGAAATTGAGAAGGGCAAGTTCCGTCTGAATAATCACGGCACAGAAATGATAGGTACCTTCCAACGCAAAAGCAATGGAAAGAATTCCTTTATTCCCGAAGAAGGAGGTGAACCGGTATTCGTAGCAGAGCGCAATTCCGCCCATGCCATGAACAATGACAAGGTAAAAATTACATTTTATGCCAAACGAAAGAACAGGGAGGCAGAAGGGGAAGTAATCGAAATACTGGAACGTGCCAACGACACTTTTGTCGGTACATTGGAAGTAGCCAAGTCATACGCATTTCTGGTAACGGAAAACCGTACACTTGCCAATGACATATTTATTCCGAAAGATAAACTGAAAGGCGGAAAAACCGGAGATAAAGCGATCGTGAAAATAACAGAGTGGCCTGACAAGGCAAAGAATCCCATCGGACAAGTGATAGACATATTGGGCAAAGCAGGTGACAATACCACTGAGATGCACGCCATTCTCGCAGAATTCGGCTTACCATACGTATACCCGAAAGCAGTAGAGACAGCAGCCGATAAGATTCCGGCAGAAATCACTCCCGAAGAGATAGCCAAGCGTGAAGACTTCCGCAAGGTGACAACTTTCACTATCGACCCGAAAGATGCTAAGGACTTCGACGATGCGCTTTCCATCCGCTCCATCAAAAACGGATTGTGGGAAGTAGGCGTACACATCGCCGATGTGACACACTATGTAAAAGAAGGAGGAATCATCGACAAAGAAGCTGAAAAGCGTGCCACTTCCGTTTATCTGGTAGACCGCACCATCCCAATGCTCCCCGAACGGTTGTGCAACTTCATCTGTTCACTCCGTCCGAACGAAGAGAAACTCGCTTTCTCCGTGATTTTCGATATTACCGAGAAAGGAGAAATCAAAGACTCACGCATTGCGCATACAGTCATCAATTCCGACCGCCGTTTCACTTACGAAGAGGCTCAGCAGATTATTGAAACTAAAGAAGGTGACTACAAAGAAGAAGTACTTATGCTGGACACCATCGCGAAAGCACTCCGCGAAAAACGGTTCGCAGCGGGAGCAATCAATTTTGACCGCTACGAGGTGAAATTCGAAATTGACGAGAAAGGGAAACCTATCAGTGTGTATTTCAAAGAGTCGAAAGACGCCAATAAACTGGTAGAAGAATTTATGCTTCTTGCCAACAAAACCGTAGCAGAGAAGATAGGACGTGTACCCAAAAACAAAAAACCTAAAGTACTGCCCTACCGTATCCACGATCTGCCGGATCCGGAGAAACTGGAGAATCTGTCACAATTCATCGCTCGCTTCGGCTACAAGGTACGTACAAGCGGAACAAAAACAGATATTTCAAAATCCATTAACCATTTGTTGGATGATATACATGGAAAGAAGGAAGAGAATCTGATTGAGACCGTGTCTATCCGTGCTATGCAAAAAGCCCGTTATTCTACACATAACATCGGTCACTACGGGCTGGCATTCGATTATTATACTCATTTCACCTCACCCATCCGCCGTTTCCCGGACATGATGGTTCACCGTCTAGTAACGAAGTATATGGATGGAGGGCGCAGTGTATCCGAGGCCAAATACGAGGATCTTTGTGATCACAGCTCAAATATGGAACAAATTGCAGCCAACGCCGAACGTGCTTCCATCAAATACAAACAAGTGGAATTCATGAGCGAACGTCTGGGACAGATTTACGATGGTGTCATCTCCGGAGTAACCGAGTGGGGACTGTATGTCGAACTTAACGAGAATAAATGCGAAGGTCTCGTCCCTGTCCGTGACTTGGATGACGATTATTATGAGTTTGACGAAAAGAACTATTGCCTTCGTGGACGCCGCAAGAACAGAACATATAGTTTAGGAGATGCCATTACCGTTCGTGTAGCACGTGCCAATCTGGAAAAGAAACAGCTCGACTTCGAATTAATTGAGAAATAAATTATGAAAACTTTTATTATTGAAGACAAACAACGAATCGAGTCCATTATCCTCCATTGCGATGCCTGCTTTGTAGGTATCACAGATTTAGAAGGTAATCCCTACGTAGTTCCGATGAACTTCGGTTATGAGAATGGCGTCCTATACCTTCATTCGGGTCCCGAAGGCAGCAAGTTGGAGATGTTGGAACATAATAATAATGTATGCATCACTTTCAGCATCGGTCATAAACTCGTATATCAGCACGAGAAAGTAGCGTGCAGTTACAGTATGCGTTCCGAAAGCGCCATGTGCCGTGGAAAAGTGACATTCATAGAAGATATGGATGAAAAACGCCGGGTATTGGATATTATCATGCGTCATTACACGGATAGTGAATTCAATTATTCCGAACCTGCCGTGCGCAATGTCAAAGTATGGCAAGTGCCCATCGAGCAAATGACGGGAAAAGTCTTCGGTTTGCGAGCCAACGAAAAGCCATGAAACGTTTCCCAGCTCTTTACCTGTTGACCATCTTCCTTCTGTTACCTGCTTTTCCCATTCTCGCACAATCAGATAAGCAGGTAAACAGCCACTCTTTTACCTATCAATACCTTACAACCAAGGAAGGATTAAGCAACCAGCGCGTATTCTCCATCCTCGAAGATAAGAAAGGCTTCATCTGGATTTCTACACGTTCAGGGGTAGACTGCTTCAACGGAAGAACCGTAAAAAACTACAGCCTTTTCGGGGAAGACATCATCGTTGACGGAGCCGGGCGCATGATCTACCTCACAAAAGACTCACACGAAACGCTATGGGCATATACAAGTGCCGGTAAAGTATTCAAATATGATCCCATCTCCGACGCTTTCACACTGGAGATTGACGTAGCGGAATTAACGAAAAAAGGGATCTTTCTTAACAATCTTTTTATCGACTCATCCGACTGCTTCTGGTTCGGACTGAAAAACGGTTTGTTCTGCTACGACAGCACCAACCGGCACATAGAGAATATACTAGAAAAGAAATGTATAAACACCATTCATTTCTCACCATCCGACGAAACCCTGTATATCGCCACTACCGAAGGATTGTATAAACGCAACCAGCAGAATGGAGCAATTACCACCCTATTGCCCGAGTGTTACATCCAGTCCGTTTTCTACGATCCCGCAACCCACTTGCTCTGGATAGGAACTTTCAACTCCGGAGTAAAAGTGCAGGATACCCATACCGGAGATTTCCTGTCGAACGAATCACTGAACCAGCTACCACACCTCCCCTACCGTTCCATCATCCCTTACGACCCACAAACATTATTATTGGGAGTAGACGGAGCAGGTGTCTATGCAGCCACCCGTGATGCCGGCTACTCCTGGTCCTTCCTCAATGCGAACCTGGAAGAAGAAGGAGAACTGAAAGGAAACGGCATTTATGCCCTCTGCAAAGACAGTTCTTCCAATCTATGGATCGGCAGTTATACAGGAGGTGTAGCCTACGCAAATCCAAAGAAATATCTCTTCGAACTTACCCAACATGAATACAAAAACCCGCAATCACTGATAAACAACCACGTCAACGCTATCCTCGAAGATCATGAAGGCGACTTATGGTATGCCACCAACCAGGGAATCAGTGTACACCTGCTAAAGTCCGGAACCTGGAAACACTTCCTGAAAGAAAACGTATTCCTGACTCTCTGTAACGATGAAAACGGGAATGTATGGACCGGAGGTTACGGCACAGGCGTCTACTGCCTCAACAAACATACAGGCATCCGCCAGCATCTCACCACCGAACGTCCCGGCACATTGACAACAAACTACATTTACTCAATCGTAGAAGACAACAACAAGAATCTATGGTTTGGCGGTATATATGGCAACCTCATCCGATATACCCCGTCTCAAGCAGGGAAAGCGGAACAGTTCGCTTCCTACGGCATTACGCTCATCAACTCAATAACCACAGTCGGCAAAGACACGATAGCCCTTGCCACTGCCAACGGGCTCTACCTGTTGAACAAACAAACCGGCAATTTCAAACAATATTTCACCTCGCCATCCAATGCCGACACCCGGAGCAACAGCTTCATCTACTCCATGTATTTCCCCACCCCCGACAAAGTGTGGTTCGGAACAGACGGAGGAGGCATCAACTTATTAGACCTGAAAACAGGCAAAGCCGTCACCTACTCCACAGCAAACGGCCTTCCTTCCAACTATATATATAGCATCCTTCCCGACAACAAAGGACACCTATGGCTTAGTACAGACAAGGGACTGGCTTACATCACCACCTCCCCCTCTCCCGCAATAACCAACATCGGCTTCCTCGACGGACTGGCAAATGAATTTAACTTCATGTCCTACACCCGGCTAAGAAACGGGGACTTTGTCTACGGAAGTACCAACGGTGCCGTGCGCTTCAACCCGGAAAACTTTACCCGCCCTCTTTACAAAGCCCCCTTGTTGTTCACTTCCTTCGAAGTTCCGCAAAAGTCACGTGAAAAGACCGAAGAGAAAAAGATTCAATTCAACCGGATGCTGAACGAAGGAAAAACGATCGAGTTGAAATACAACGAGAATTCTTTTCTCATTTCCTTTATCTCCGTCTCTTACCAGTATCAACAGGACATCCACTACAGCTACCTACTGGAGGGTTTCGAACAAAACTGGAGTGCTCCTACCAACGAATTAAGCATCCGTTATACCAATATTCCTCCGGGCAATTATACGTTCCACGTAAAAAGCATGAGCAAAAACGCCGGACAGCAACTGGACGGGCACACCATCCGCATACACATTGCGCAGCCTTACTGGAATACAGCAATCGCCTGGCTGATATACATCATCCTGCTGACAGGCATCACCTATTTCATCTGGCGTTTCTTTGCCAACAAGATGGAGAAAAAGCACTTCTCCGAAAAGATACAGTTCTTTATCAACACCGCCCATGACATTCGCACTCCGGTGACGCTTATCATGGCTCCGCTTAGCGATTTAAGCAAGGAGGACGGACTGTCCGGAGAAGGGAAACGATACCTCCAGATAGCCCGCAAGAACACCGAAAAGCTATACAACTTAATCACGCAACTACTCGACTTCCAGAAGATAGACACAACACATCTCACACTTCAGGTTGCAGAGTACGATTTGAAATCATACTTGCAGGAAAAAGTGCTTAACTTCCAGTCCCTTTGCGAAAGCAAAAAAATCCGGATGGAATTATCAGTGCCCGAAGCCCCCGTCTCACTTTGGATGGATAAAGACAAAACAGACAAAATATTCGATAACCTGTTATCAAATGCAGTGAAATACACCCCTGTCGGCGGAACTATTTCAATCACAATAGAACAGAATGATAAAAAGATAACCGTAGAAGTCAAAGACAGCGGTATCGGTATTCCGCGTAAAGCACAACGGTATATCTTCTCCAATTTCTACCGTGCCGAAAATGCCGTCAACTCCAAAGAAACCGGAAGCGGCATCGGACTACTGCTGACCCGTCGTCTGATGAAACTACATAAAGGAAACATCTCCTTTACCAGCAACGAGGGCGAAGGTTCCACCTTCCTGCTCACTTTCCGAAAAGGGAACCGCCATCTAGCACGCTACATCCTGTCGGGGAAAACCTCTCCTCTATCTACCTTCCTATCGGATATATCCACAGAAGACAATAGCAGCGAACTATCACCGGAGGTAAATACAGACCGGGAAGCAGGAACCGTTCAGCATACAGACCGATACGATGAAAACGAGCCGAACCAGACAGCCCATACTGCCAAAGAACGAATCTTGATTGTAGAGGACAACGACGATCTGCGTTTCTACCTGAAAAAAACGTTTGCCTCCATCTACACCGTCATCGACAAGCCTGACGGAGAATCCGCACTGGAATATCTGCAAGATAAATCTGTGGATTTGATAATCTCTGACGTCATGATGCCTGGGATTCAAGGAGACGAACTGTGTCGACGGATCAAATCAGACTTCACCACTTCGCATATCCCCGTTATCTTGCTGACTGCCAAAACGGAGAAAGACGCCATCCTCGAAGGATTGGAAAGCGGAGCGGACGATTATCTGACCAAGCCTTTCGATACGGAAATCCTAAAGACAAAAATAAAGGGAGTATTACAGAACCGCAAGATTATGCGACAGTATTTTCTTTCTCATTCGCTTCCTTCCGTCCCTGCTGCCGAACCAAGTGAAAAGAAAGAAGATACGGAATGTGCCAACCTCTTATCTGCCATGGACAAAGAGTTTCTGGAACGTTGCACAAGACTCATTACCGAAAATCTGGCAAACCCGAACTTCACCATCAACCAGCTCTCCCGCGAACTGGCGTTAAGTCGTACGATATTCTACGAAAAACTGAAAGCTCTGACAGGACAGGCGCCTAACGAATTTATAAAACTCATGCGCATGACAGAAGCTGCCAACCTACTAAAACAAGGGCTTCCGGTGCAGGATGTCGCTCTCCTGGTCGGTTTCACAGATTCCAAGTACTTTAGTACAGCATTTAAAAAGCATTTCGGAGTATCTCCAAGCAAATTTCTCTAAATAAAAGTTTGCATCACTTTTACCCTCACACCCTCACCCTATGTCTCGTCCTGATCCCCTGTATTACATAAGAAATGCAACCGATATACATAGGAAACACAACCGGCATACATCTGTTATCCCTTCGTTATCTATCCGTTAAACTACCGATATGGTACATTCACCACGGCCGTGGTGAGATCTTCCCACAGCCGTGGTAGCTTCTCGTCATGGCTGTGGAGAGAAGTCGTCACGGCTGTGGGAAGCTAACTATACCGATAGTCTAATGTAAGAAGACCGGTTACTTAATATAAAAAGAAAGGAGAGATAAGGTATGCTTCCCTGCTTCATTACATCTATTTCCCTATACATCAGCACCCAAACAGCCGTTTATAACATTATTATAACAGCTACCCTATCCTTTAATACCAGATTCTTTTTGTATACTTGCAGCATAAAAAGACGAAAAAATGCAAATCCGATAGTTTTTCAACCTATTCCGATAGCTTTCAAACCCGTCAGGACATGGTTACGTCCTATATTTGCGAGGTAAATCAACAATCTAATAATCTATTTAAGATGAAAAAGCAGTTAACCCTATTTCTCTGCCTGTTGCTATTCATACCTATGTATGGATATGCGGAAGATGAAGTAAATCATCAAATTGTACAGCAAACTACCAAAGTAAAAGGCACTGTTACGGATGAACAAGGTGAACCGTTAATCGGAGCCAGTATCGCCATCAAAGGAACTTCCCAAGGAGTGATTACCGACTTCAACGGTCAATTCAGTATCGACGCTTCCAGAAACGCTGCATTAATAGTAAGTTATGTGGGCTATCGTTCAGAAGAAGTACAGGTAAAAGGACAATCTAATCTTAAAATCGTCTTGAAAGAAGACAGCAAAATCATCGATGAAGTAGTTGTTACCGCACTGGGTATCAAACGGGAACGGAAAGCGCTTGGTTATTCCATCGGTGAGGTGAAAGGCGAAGAGCTTGAAAAAGCGAAAGAAACCAATGTCATCAACTCGCTGGCAGGAAAGATTCCGGGACTGGTTATCAGCCAGACTGCCGGCGGTCCTTCCGGTTCGTCCAGAGTGATCGTCCGCGGTAGCACGGAGATGACCGGCAACAATCAGCCGCTCTATGTAGTAGACGGTGTGCCTTTGGACAACAGTAACTACGGAAGTGCCGGACAATACGGAGGTTATGACCTCGGCGACGGTATCTCCAGCATCAACCCGGACGATATTGAAAGCATGTCCGTATTGAAAGGCCCGGCAGCATCTGCCTTGTACGGTAGCCGCGCTTCTCACGGTGTAATCCTTATCACTACCAAGAAGGCAAGTACCAAAAAGAAATTTGCAGTGGAGCTGAACAGTACCACTACTTTCGAAAAACAATTGACGAAGTGGGACGATGTACAGTATGTCTACGGACAGGGAACCGGCGGACGTATCAACGGTACAGACGACCAATATTCTTCCAACAAGAACTGGGGACCGAAGATTGATCCGGGACTGAACCTGACGTATTTCGACGGAGTCACCCGCCCGTATGTGGTCATTCCCAATAATATCGACGGTTTCTTCAGAACCGGTATGACCACCACCAACACCATCGTTGTCAGCACCGTGAAAGATGACACGGGTATCCGCGCCACTTATACGGACATGCGCAACAAAGACATTCTCCCCAACACGAAGATGAGCCGTAACACGTTGAACCTGCGTGCCAACACGACCATCAACAAGAAAGTAGACCTCGACTTCAAGGTGACTTACACCCGTGAAGACGTAAAGAACCGTCCCGCACTGTCTGACCACCGTGCCAACCCTGCCAAGAACCTGATGTCTCTGGCAACGACCTACGACCAGAAATGGCTGCGCGACAACTACAAAGATGCCGACGGCAACTACTACGACTGGAACGGACGGGACGTATGGAACCTCAACCCTTACTGGGTGCTCAACGAAATGACCAATGAATCGGGAAAAGATAAGTTCATGGGTTCGGCACTGGTACGCTACAACGTCAACGAACACCTCAAGATTCAGGTGACCGGTGGTGCGGACATCAACTTTATGAACTTTCAGGAGTATGCTGCCCCTACATCACCGGGATTCGAACAGGGACAGTTGCAAATCAGCGATTTCAGAAACAGAATGTATAACGTAGAAGCACTGGCCATCTACAACAACAGTTATAAGAAATTCGACTATGGAGTAACCATCGGCGGCAACCTCTACAAAGTGGACAACAAAACCCAGATTGTGACTGCCAAAGAAATGGTGATGCGTGACGTGATTGCTCTGCAAAGCTTCACAAGCAAAGAGATCACCGAAGGAACCTATCGCAAGCAGATTAACTCCCTCTATGGTTCTATCAACCTGGCTTACGGCAACTTCGTCTACCTCGACGCCACACTGCGCGGTGACCACTCTTCCACTCTGCCATCGGGAAACAACACTTATCTATACCCCTCGGTATCAGGAAGTTTCCTATTCTCGGAATTCTTTAAGATCAATCCGACGCTATTGCCTTACGGTAAAGTGAGAGTTTCATGGGCACAGGTAGGTAGCGACACAGATCCTTACCAATTGGGACTGTCCTACGAACTGTCTCCCAAAAACTATTCAGGGTACGCACTGTCTCAAATCGCCAATACGACGATTCCGAACAAAGACCTGAAACCGACCAAGACCAACTCTGCCGAAGTGGGACTGGAACTGAAATTCCTGAAAAACCGCATCGGACTAGATTTCACCTACTACACCCAGAAAAGTAGTAACCAGATTATGCGCCTCAACACCACAGGTACTTCCGGTTATAACTCTATGCTGATTAACGCTGGAGAAATAGAGAACAAAGGAGTGGAAATCGCACTGAACACACGCCCCATACAGACGAAAGATTTTTCATGGGACTTGAATATCAACTTCTCAAAGAATAGTAATAAGGTAAAAAGATTAGCTTCAGGTATTAAAGAATTTGAATTGGAATCGGCACGCTGGATTAACGTGAAGGTAGCTGCCGTAGAAGGGGAGAACTACGGTTCCATCCTCGGCAAAGACTTCCTTAGAAATGATGCCGGACAGATTATCGTAGATGCTTCTACGGGACTTCCGAAAGTGACGGAAGACTTGCGAGTACTGGGCAACGCCACCTGGAAATGGACAGGAGGTATCACCACCAACCTGACTTACCGCGACATCTCCTTGTCTGCCATCTTCGATATTAAGGTAGGCGCCGATGTCTATTCCATGTCCGCCCGTTCTTCTTACATGACCGGAAAAGACAAAGCTACTCTTGCAGGACGCGACGGCTGGTATGAATCGGAAGAGCAACGACTGCAAGCCGGAGTGAAAGAAAGCAATTGGGAAGCGACAGGCGGTTACGTAGTAGAGGGCGTGGTAGAAATGCCTGACGGAAGTTTCGCGGAAAACAAGAAGTTTGTCGACCCCGAAGTATATTGGAAACATATAGCCGATCAGACTCCGGTTCCGTTTATCTACGACAATTCTTACGTAAAGGTGCGCGAAATTACGTTGGCTTACCGCCTGCCCAAAAGATGGATCAGCAAAGTGTTTGATGCCGTATCCGTATCGTTCGTGGCACGTAACCCGTTCATCATCTACAAGAACGTACCGAACATCGACCCGGACTCCAACTACAACAACGGCTCGGGTATGGGACTGGAATACGGCTCGCTGCCATCCAGAAGAAGCTATGGTTTCAATGTTAACGTAAAATTCTAATAGTAAGCAATCATGAAAACAATCTATAAAATCACCTTCGGTATATTATGTATATGCGGTCTGCTGCTGGGAGCCTGCACCGACTTTGAGGAACTGAATACAGACCCTTCCAAGTCGTCCTCTACCGACCCGAACCAGCAACTGTCTATGATTCAGTTGCAAACATGGGGACATTGGCAAATGTGCCAGCCCTATCCATTCTATCTGGCTGCTTTTGCACAATATATGCAGGGCGACTGGAACACCACCAACTATGGCGGACAGTATCGCAAAAATGATGCGGAAATGGGAAACACATGGAACCTGATGTACCCGGCACTCATCAAGAACATTGTCGACATTCTGGACAAAACCAAGGATAACGAACGGGAAGTCAACATTCACTCCGTTGCCCGCATTTATAAAGTATATCTTTTCTCCATACTGACGGATATGTACGGCGACTGCCCTTACTTCGAAGCGGGTAAAGGCTTTATCACCGGTAACGTAAAACCTGCCTACGACAAACAGGAACTGATATACAAGGATTTCCTGAAAGAACTCGGCGAAGCGGCAGATGCTCTCACCGCCAGTGGTGACAAAGTCACAGGAGATATTATCTTTCAAGGGAATATCGACAAATGGAAACGTTTTGCCAACTCCCTGCACCTGCGCTATGCAATGCGCATCGTAAACGCAGATCCGGAACTGGCAAAAGCAGAAGCCATCAAAGCTGTCGGTCAGGAAGCCGGCCTAATGCAATCGGCCGCTGACGATGCCCTGATTGCTTACACCGATATTCAGGACTGGGCATCCAACGAATTCCGCAGAAACGGACTCGCCCAACTATGGAGAGGTCGCGAAGCATATCCTACAGCTTATCTCTGCAGCACATTCTGGAAACAACTGGACGCTACTTCCGACCCGCGGCAGTTTGTATTCGGACGCTGCTATGACGAAAGTTCGGCAAACAATCCATTCGGACGTGTGGATCTGACGGAGGAAATGCAGAATACGGAAGCTGCCAAGTTTCAGCCTTGCAACCCGGGTTACTTCTGGTACAGCAACGGTACATGGCCGGAGGGCTATTGGAGCAAACTGACTAATAAATGGCAGGACAAAGCTACCCGTCCGCAGCTCAACAACATTTTCCTGAAAGGCGATATGCCCGGAGTGATTATGACATACGCGGAAGCGGAATTATTACTGGCGGAAGCAAAAGCCCGCTGGGCAGGAGACATCACAACAGGTGCCGACGCTTCCACTCATTATGAGAACGGAGTACGCGCCGCCATCCATTTCCTGGAGAAATTCGGCGCCAAAACTTTTGACGATCAGGTCATCGATACCTATTTACAGGCTAATTCACTACCTGCCAGCGGATTGGATGCACAGCTTACCGCTATCAACACCCAATTATGGATTCTGCACTTCAACAATATCCCCGAAGGATATGCCAACTGGAGAAGAACAGACATTCCGGTGTTGCTTCCTTCTCCCCACTACGGGGCAGTGACGATTGATTCGCAGACTACACCGCTGCGTCTCTGCTACCCGCTCTTTGAAAGTTCGTACAATCCGGAGGGTTATCAATCTGCCATCCAGGCTATGGGAGGCAAAGACGACTGGAATTCACCGGTATGGTGGGACAAATAAACCTAAGATAATCAACACTAAAAGAAAAAACGATTATGAAGAAAATAATATTTATATGCACGTTGCTGGTATCTCTGTTTGCCATGAGTGGTTGCAGCGACGATATAGACACTCCGGTACTGACCACTGACGAATATCCGCGCATATTAGGCCGCTGGCCGGACAAACAGGAGGATGGTACGTTGGGTAAATTCAGTATTCCATTGAATCAGGTGCTTTCCATCAATGTACAATACACTCCTGCCGAACTATGCGAGGGGACATGGTATCTGGATGGAAGGGAAATTCATAAAGGAGTAGGATTGACGTACATTCCTTCGACCATCGGCACTTTCCACCTCGAACTGATTGTAAAGACTCCGACTAAGGAAACCACCCGTGAAGCTATTATCCAAGTAACCGAAGCAACAGAGTAAACCATTAAAACAAGAATTGTATGAAAAAAAGACTTATAATCTATCTGGCCTGTCTGTTTGCATGCCTGATAGCCTCCTGTTCCGAAAAAGATGAAGTAATCAGCAACGGAGGAGAACCGCAAAGCTATGTTCCTTTTGACATCAACAAAGGGGTGAATATCAGTAACTGGCTGTCTCAGGTAGACGCCATCCCCGCCAACGGCTTCTCACAAGCCGAAGCGCAAAAGCTGGCCGGATATGGTTTCGACCACATCCGTCTGCCGATAGACGAAAAACTGTTCTTCACGGAAGACGGTCAGAAGATACCGGAAGCATTCACACTGTTGCACAATGCCATAGGATGGTGCCGGGATGCCGGAATGAAAGTGATTGTAGACCTGCACGTATTGCGCGATCATAACTTCAATACAACGGTCACTACATCGGGCGATCCGATTGAGAGTTTCTACGACACATTTGAAGATATGAAATGTGCGGGATGGTTTGCCAATGGCTCCGGCGTGACGGTGAACAACGTGGACAATCCCAGCAAAAGCGGTATAAACACCAGCAACAGGGTGTTCTCTGTGGTACGAAAATCAGGAGTGGATACTTGGTCGAACGCCAAGAAAAAAGATTTTACCATTATTCCTGTCGGGTCAGGCAAAATGCAGTTTAAGTACCTGCGTGCCAAAATATACAAAAGCACCAAAAGCACTATAACCGTCGTATTGAGTGACGAGAACAATATGAACGACGGTTACTACGGATATACCAATACTACGGCAAATGAATGGGAAGAAATCGCTGTAGATGTATCCAACTATAATAAAAACTGCGGTCGCGTGGCTCTTCGTCCGGAAGAAGGAGAAACAATGTATTTCGACGATGTATTCTTCTCCGACAGTAAAACAGGCGACAACAAGATATACCCTGAAAGTGGAACTACCACCGTTGTCCCCAAACTCTGGACAGACAAAGACGCCCAGTATAAATATCTCGACTTATGGAAAACACTGGCGGAAGAGTTGAACCAGTATCCCAATGATCTCGTTGCCTACGAGTTATTGAATGAACCGGTAGCCCCTTACGCCTCACAATGGAACTCTCTTTCCGCCCAACTGATTCGTGAACTCCGGCAAACGGAACCCGAACGTAAACTCATCATCGGCTCCAACCGTTGGCAGAGTGTCAACACTTTCAACGAACTGACTATTCCCAGCGGTGACCCGAATATCATCCTGAGTTTCCACTTCTACAACCCACATCCCCTCACGCACTACCAAGCCGAGTGGACGGAAGAAAAAGACCTGAATGTACCCATTCACTATCCGGGCGAACTGATAGAAGAGGCGGACTTCAACCAACTATCCGAAGCGATGCAAAAGCTGGTGACTCCTTATATGGGAACGTATGATAAAACCACGCTTGAGTCACTCGTATTGAAAGCGGAGATGAAAGCCAGCAGTCTCGGCGTGCAACTCTACTGCGGTGAATTCGGATGCTACAAAAAGACTCCGGCCGCCGACAGAATGGAATGGATACGGGACGTAGTATCTATCTTGAAGGATCGTCACATCTCCTACTCTTATTGGGAATATAAAGCAGGATTCGGTTTCTGCGATTCACAAGGAAATGTGATTGAACAGGAGGTACTGGATTTGTTAACTAAATAATAATCACTCAGATAACAATAATCATTCAAATTAAAAAAGAAATATGCGACAAACATTCATCGCTATGGGAATTTGTTGTGCTATCGGCATTTCCACATTAGCTTGCCAGGATAAAAGCAAAGATTACACCGATCCTACGCTGCCTGTGTCCGAACGTGTCTCCAGTCTGATGTCTCAAATGACATTGGAGGAAAAAGTTGCCCAAATGTGTCAATACGTGGGATTGGAACACATGAAGAAAGCAGAAAAAGATATGTCTGCCGAAGACTTGAAACACAGTCATTCGCAGGGCTTCTATCCCAATCTACATTCTTCCGATGTGGAAGAGATGACAAAAAAAGGAATGATCGGTTCGTTCCTGCACGTGGTAAAGGCCGAGGAAGCCAACTATCTGCAATCGCTGGCACAGCAAAGCCGCCTGAAAATTCCACTCCTGATTGGTATTGACGCCATTCATGGAAACGGCTTGTATTGTGGTTCGACCATTTACCCCACTCCTATCGGACAGGCAGCTACTTTCGACCCTGCACTGGTAGAACGGATGTCACGGGAGACTGCTATTGAAATGCGTGCCAGCGGTATGCACTGGACGTTTACTCCGAACGTGGAAGTGGCGCGTGACGCTCGCTGGGGACGTGTGGGCGAAACATTCGGCGAAGATCCCTATCTGGTAGGGCAGATGGGGGCGGCTACCGTACGCGGATTCCAGACAAAGGATTTCACGGGAAATGATAAAGTAATTGCTTGTGCAAAGCATCTCGTAGGTGGCAGTCAGCCAGCCAACGGAATCAACGGTGCTCCTGCCGAGTTATCGGAAAGAACGTTGCAGGAGGTATTCTTCCCGCCTTTCAAAGATTGTCTGGAAGCGGGTGTATTTACAGTGATGACGGCTCATAATGAGTTGAACGGGATTCCCTGTCACGGAAACAAATATCTGATGACGGAAGTATTACGCAATCAGTGGAAGTTTAACGGTTTTGTTGTCAGCGACTGGATGGATATTGAGCGCATGCACGACTATCACAACGTAGCTGAAACGCTGAAAGACGCTTACCGGATCAGTGTAGATGCCGGAATGGGAATGCACATGCATGGACCGGAATTCTACGAAGCTATCATTGAGTGTGTGAAAGAAGGGAGTATTCCTGAAAAGCAGATAGATGCTGCCGTTTCTAAGATTCTGGAAGTTAAATTCAGGTTAGGATTGTTCGAGAATCCGTTTATCGACCTGAAAAAGAAAGATAAAATTGTCTTTAATGAGAAACATCAACAAACTGCACTGGAAGGAGCGCGGAAGTCTATCGTCCTGTTGAAAAATGAAGGTAATATGCTGCCATTGGATGCTTCGAAATATAAGAAAGTGTTTGTTACCGGACATAATGCCAACAATCAGTCTATCTTAGGTGACTGGGCAATGGAACAACCGGAAGAACATGTTACTACCGTATTGAAAGGTCTGAAAGCTATCAGCCCCGAAACGAACTATAATTTCCTTGATCTCGGCTGGAACGTACGTTTGCTATCGGACAATCAAATAAAGGAAGCAGTGCAACAGGCACGCAACTCCGATCTGGCGATTCTAGTGGTAGGAGAAAACTCAATGCGTTACCATTGGAACGAGAAGACGTGCGGAGAGAACAGCGACCGTTATGAACTTTCTTTGCCGGGACGTCAACAGGAATTGGTGGAGGCTGTAGCTGCTACGGGGGTTCCGACAGTCGTTATCCTTGTCAACGGCCGTCCGCTGACTACCGAATGGATAGATGAAAATATGCCGTGTATCATCGAAGCATGGGAGCCGGGAGTAGCCGGGGGGCAGGCTTTGGCGGAAATTCTTTACGGAAAAGTGAACCCAAGCGGTAAACTGCCGATTACGATTCCAAGAAGCACCGGACAGATTCAATGTATGTACAATCATAAATTTACCAACCATTGGTTTCCGTATGCAACAGGAAATTCATTACCTTTGTACGAGTTCGGTTACGGTTTGAGTTATACGACGTATAAATATGAGAACCTCAAACTGTCTGAAGCAACGACCACTCCTGACAAAAGCGTGAAAGTAACTGTAGATGTCACGAATACCGGAAAAATGGATGGTGAAGAAACGGTTCAGCTCTATATCCGCGACGAATACAGTTCTGCTACCCGCCCTGTAAAGGAGTTGAAGGACTTTGCCCGCATACCTTTGAAAGCAGGAGAAACGAAAGAGGTTTCATTTACTCTCACTCCCGAAATGCTGTCTTACTATGACGCTAATATGCACTATGGAGTGGAAAAAGGAACTTTCAAGATTATGGTGGGAGCTTCTTCAAGAGATACCGATCTGCAAAGCATTATACTTACAGTGAAATAAAATAGATATGAAGAAATTACTATGTCTCGCCCTGTTATTGTCTGCCGGAAGTGTTTATACCGGCAGCGTTTCGGCAAGCAACCAACCTGCCGGTAAGAAATCCGGCAACAACTCAAAGGATATATACAAAAAGACCTGGATTGACTTCAACAAGAACGGTGTAAAGGATGTATATGAAGATCCTTCCGCGCCTATCGAAGCCCGTATTGCGGATTTGCTTTCGCAAATGACACTGGAGGAGAAGACCTGTCAGATGGCTACTCTCTACGGTTCGGGACGGGTACTGAAAGATGCATGGCCTACCGACGGATGGTCGACAGAAATCTGGAAAGACGGTATCGGAAATATCGATGAGCAGGCCAACGGGCTGGGTAAGTTCGGTTCTGAAATCTCCTATCCGTATGCTAACAGTGTGAAGAATCGCCACACCGTTCAGCGCTGGTTTGTGGAACAGACACGACTGGGTATTCCGGTCGATTTTACCAATGAGGGAATACGCGGATTGTGCCACGACCGGGCTACCATGTTTCCCGCTCAATGCGGGCAAGGTGCCACGTGGAACAAAAAACTAATCCGGGAAATTGCGAAAGTCACTGCTGATGAGGCGAAAGCACTCGGATATACCAATATTTATGCTCCGATTCTGGACATCGCACAAGATCCTCGCTGGGGACGTGTAGTTGAAAGTTACGGAGAAGATCCTTATCTGGTAGGCGAATTGGGTAAGCAAATGATTCTTGGTCTGCAAAGTGAAGGAATCGTTGCCACTCCGAAGCATTTTGCCGTTTATAGTATTCCGGTCGGTGGACGCGATGGAGGTACACGTACCGATCCGCACGTGGCTCCGCGTGAGATGAAAACTCTGTATCTGGAACCATTCCGTAAAGGTATTCAGGAGGCGGGTGCATTGGGCGTCATGAGTTCTTACAATGACTATGACGGGGAGCCTGTTTCCGGAAGTTATCATTTCCTCACGGAAATTCTGCGTCAGCAATGGGGATTTAAGGGATATGTAGTTTCGGATAGTGAAGCGGTGGAGTTTCTGCACACCAAGCATCGCATCACTCCGACTGAAGAAGAAATGGCTGCACAAGTGGTAAATGCCGGATTGAATATCCGCACGAACTTCACTCCGCCACAGGATTTTATTCTTCCATTGCGCCGTGCTATTAGTGAGGGCAAAGTCTCTCTGCATACGCTCGATCAACGTGTTGGTGAGATTCTCCGTGTCAAGTTTATGATGGGGCTTTTTGATAATCCGTATCCCGGTGATGACCGTCGCCCGGAAGTGGTAGTGCATAATGCCGCCCATCAGGATGTATCTATGAGAGCAGCTTTAGAGTCTATAGTGCTTTTGAAGAATGAAAAAGAGATGTTGCCTTTATCGAAAGAGCTCCACAAAATAGCAGTCATCGGTCCAAATGCGAAAGAAGTAAAAGAACTGACTTGTAGATACGGTCCCGCCAATGCATCTATAAAGACTGTCTATCAGGGAATCAAAGAATATCTGCCCAATACAGAAGTTCGCTATGCAAAAGGTTGTGATATTATTGATAAGTATTTCCCGGAAAGTGAACTATACAATGTTCCATTAGACACACAGGAGCAAGCGATGATTAATGAAGCCGTAGAGTTAGCAAAGGCTTCGGATGTCGCTATCCTTGTATTAGGTGGAAATGAGAAGACGGTTCGGGAAGAATTCTCACGTACCAACCTCGATCTCTGCGGGCGCCAACAGCAACTATTGGAAGCTGTTTATGCCACAGGAAAACCTGTCGTTCTAGTAATGGTAGACGGAAGAGCAGCTACTATCAATTGGGCAAACAAATATGTTCCTGCCATCATTCATGCATGGTTCCCCGGCGAATTCATGGGAGATGCTATTGCCAAGGTTCTTTTCGGAGACTATAACCCGGGCGGACGTCTGGCAGTTACTTTCCCGAAATCTGTGGGACAGATACCTTTCGCTTTCCCATTCAAACCGGGTTCGGATTCTAAAGGAAAAGTCCGTGTTTCCGGTGTGCTTTATCCTTTCGGATATGGTTTAAGCTATACGACTTTCGGATATTCAGACTTGAAAATCTCCAAACCGGTTATCGGGGCACAAGAGAATATCACTCTTTCATGCACTGTAAAGAATACAGGAAAGAAAGCTGGGGATGAAGTGGTCCAGCTTTATATCCGTGATGATTTTAGTAGCGTAACAACCTACGATAAAGTATTACGTGGTTTCGAACGTATTCATTTACAACCGGGAGAAGAACAAACGGTTAGCTTTACACTTACTCCTCAAGACTTGGGGTTATGGGATAAGAATAATCAGTTTACAGTAGAGCCGGGAAGTTTCTCGGTGATGGTGGGGACTTCTTCGGAGGATATTCGGTTGAAAGGAAGTTTCGAGGTTCTATAAAGAATCCAGAATAATATTTATATAAAAAATGTGAGGTAACCTGAATCTTTGGAAGTTACCTCACATTTTCATTTGACCAATTATACCTTACAAAGGATATTCCTCAAAAGCATACAAAATGGTAGACAGATAACGTTCTCCAGTATCAGGCAATAACGCAACGATCATCTTTCCCGCATTTTCCGGCCGCTTCGCCAGTTCCGTAGCGGCATATACAGCTGCTCCTGAAGATATACCTACCAATAAACCTTCCTGTTTGGCTAATTCACGACTCGTACGAATGGCATCGTCATTCTGCACCTGAATAATTTCATCTACGACAGAAGCTTTGTACGTTTTAGGAATAAATCCTGCACCGATTCCCTGAATCTTATGAGGACCAGGTTTCCCTCCCGACAGTACAGGAGAATCAGATGGTTCCACTGCCACTATCTTTATACTCGGATCACGCATCTTCAATGCCTCACCTACACCGCTAACTGTCCCGCCAGTACCTACACCGGCTACAAAGATATCGACTTTCCCCTCGGTATCTCTCCATATTTCCAGACCGGTAGTTCGTAAATGCATGGCGGGGTTAGCAGGATTCTCAAATTGTTGTAAGATGGCAGCTCCCGGAGTTACACCTTTTAAATCTTCCGCTTTGGCAATTGCCCCTTTCATACCATCCGTACCAGGAGTCAGCACTAATTCTGCTCCTAAGGCTTTCAGAAGATTACGTCGCTCAATGCTCATTGTATCAGGCATCGTCAGAATCAGTTTATAGCCTTTCGCTGCTGAAACAAAAGCCAATCCCACACCGGTATTGCCGCTAGTCGGTTCAATGATCGTTGCTCCGGGTTGTAAGACACCTTTCGTTTCGGCATCCTCAATCATAGCCAATGCGATACGGTCCTTAACACTTCCCGCAGGATTAAAAGATTCAATCTTTACAATCAGACGGGCTTTCAAATCATTGTTTTTATTATAGTTACTAAGTTCCAATAACGGAGTATTACCTACTAGATCCGTCAATTTCTTTGCAATCTTTTCCATATATATATGTTTTTAAATTTTCTTGTTTCAAGATATGACAAAGATAGTGCAGATTCTGTTCAGGGGAAATACCATAGATGTGGTAATTTCATACCACATCTGTCTGACTTTCGATCTAGATACTACAATAGGAAGTCAGCCCTCATAGGACTAAATGTATCAATCAGTACACCTGCTTCCAGACAAACGCATCCATGAGGCTGATCAGGTTCTACATAATAACCGTCGCCCGTGGAGAGAATTTCTTTCCGGTCACCAATGGTCAGTTCAAACTTGCCGCTTGCGACATAAGTAGCCTGGCTATGATAATGTTGATGTACAGTCCCAACGGCACCTTCCTCAAACTCCACCTTCACCATCATCAATTGCCCGTCATATCCCATCATCTGACGGCGGATTCCCGGAGCTGGTTTCTTCCAATCCAATTCTTTCTCAAACTGAAAAGTATCACTACGTGTTTTCATCTTCCAATCTCTTATTATTTATAACTATATTATTTAAACCTCTTCACATAATCTACAATCAGATAGCAAGCCGGACCGAGCACCTGACCATGATCGAATCCTTGCATCTCATACAACGTCACTTTCTTATTACCTATACTTTTCAGGACAGCTTCCAACAGCGCATTTTCTTCATATCTTGCCGCCATCTCCAGATGCTTGTCCCCCGTTATCAGTACAAGAGGGGCTGTTTCCTTGCGGGCCTTATTTACCGGAGCATATTCATCAACCACCGGAATACCGTTAGGCAAACCACGTTCCTTACGAATAGTGAAATGTGTCACCGTCTGACCACTAACCGGAAGATAAGCAGCCACACTATCAGCATCTACTCCGTATGTTGCCATATATTTTTTATCCATCGCCAGAATCAATGAAAGATAACCTCCCGCAGAATGGCCGGAAACAAAAATGCGATCCTTACGTCCACCGTACTTCTCGATGTTCTTGAAAACCCATGCTACAGCTTCAGCTGCATCCTCAATATAAGCAGGATTCTTCGCCTTCGGACTTAAACGATAGTTTACTGCCACCACTGCAAACCCTTGTTCTGTCAATTCTTTGGGAATAAATTTACTTCCACCTTCCATACCCCCACCGTGGAACCATACGATAGTCGAAAAATCCCTCTTATTTTCGGGATAATAAATATCAAGTTTACAACGTTCCAGACGATAAGCGTCCATTTCAGAGTCAGGGACATAAGATATATCTTTATCGGTACAATAAGAGTTCTGTGCTTGAACTATGCATGCAGAAAACAAAAAGAGAAGAAAGCAAATCTTTTTCATAATTTTATTCATTTTCAATGATTCAGTATTACATTAACTATCAACCTAAACAGTTCATTCTTTTTTCAGACAGGAACAAAGATAAGACCTTATTCCAAGAACATAAGCAAAAAAGACTAAGAAAAGAACTCTTACTATTGATTGGGTAAAGTTCCAACTTGGACAAACGCTATTCAATTTACCACTTCAAAATAATAAAAGATCACTTATTGATATTGTTTTTAACAATAACTTTGGCATTAATAATATCCCGCTTATCAATGTACAATTCAGGTTTCTCACCTGCGCTTTCCACCAAAGCTTCAATGGTGATACATTCATCCGGCAACCATTGTTTAAAATATAGGGTGTTATCTTTCAACTCGGCTATACTATTGTCTGTAGCGGATATTTGAATAATCTGTTTTATATTTCTCGTATACAAAGGAAGTCCATGCCCTTTAGTCACCAAAGATGACTGGATTCCCTCACCCACAATATTCTGATTTCCTGTATTTTTTAGCATATAGCATATTCTCCAAAGATTTTCAATGGGCGTCATATCTTCATACTTCACAAAAACTGCAAGGCCCGGAACATTCGGTCTTTGTGTCAATAACGTATTTTCCATACAGTAAATTGTCACTCTGGTTTTTCTTCTTGACATGTGTGCAAAAAAAACAGTAAATAGTGCGCTGATAATAGCACAGATTATAGAATTTATAGTTCCCATGGTATATCTATTTTCTATTTGTTAGCCTGATTAACTGCTGTGTACAATACTCTAACTGTTCATTGACAAACTCCAGTCTCTTCTCTAATTTTTCAATTCTTTGCAAAGTTGCTTCTACATCAACTTCCACTCTTTCAATCTTCTCCTCCACATATTTGACAGTCTGCCAATCATACTTATTGTTTCGAACCTCCTCCTGTGTAGCAATATAAGCCGGGCAACTATTTTCCTGCCAAACCTGTTCACCACTAAGAAACCCCTTATAAGTGTTTAAAAGCTGTTCGACCATTGTATCCGAAAGTTTATAAATACCTTTATTCGAAATATATCCTTTACGCGCATCCATAAACAAAGTCTGCGTCGTCTTCCTGTCTTTTCTGAAAACAAGAATAGCCGTAGAAATAGCCGCACCATAAAACAGATTTTGCGGTAACTCAATAACCGTTTCAAGCAAATTATGCTCAATAATCTGATGCCGTATCTTACTTTCACTAGTACGAAACAAAACCCCCGCCGGAACCACGACAACAGCCCGCCCATTAGGTTTCAAACTTGCCAGAATGTGACTAATATATGCCCATGTAGCCTGACTTCTAGGAGGAATACCATATTGAAAGCGTCCATAACGATCAAACTCTGCTTCCTCTGTTGCCCACTTATCTGCAAATGGTGGTATAGAAGCAACAATATCAAACCGCTTTAACCCGCCGTCATCCGTCAGTTTAGGATTACTAAGGCTATCTCCCCAAAAAAAAGTGGAATCTTTGAATCCATTCAACATCAGATTCATTTTTGTCAATGCATATTGATTCCAGTTTGCCTCTTGCCCGAAAATATTAGCTCCTCTGATTCCAACCCTTTTACCAACTTCAACTAGCAGAGTACCACTGCCGGATACCGGATCGCACAAACTATTATTATCTTTATTATCGCCTATCAATTCCGCCACCAAACCAATAACCTCTTTAGGAGTAAGGACATTATTTATCTTCTTACCCGCCTCTTCGGCAAAAATGTACAATAACAGATTATATAAGGCACCGATATCTATTAACTTGCCAGCATCATCTGTTAATGTCAGTTTCTGAAAAAAATGAAGAAGTTCACGCAATTTACTCAATCTCTCATTCGTATCTCCCAATATATTACTTTCGAAGTTGATAGCTCTATTAATTTCATAACCTTCAATTACACGGCTGTTCGCTTGCTCTAATTCATAAAGAGCAACATTTATCAACTTGCCAAGCTCCGGCGAGCCAAGTTCTTTGTAAAGATAGTCAAAAGAGCTACGTTCAGACACTAACAACCGAAGGAAAGGTTTATTCTCATCTGACTGAAAAGAGTCATTTGATTTGTAGTACTCACTTGCAGATTTCAGAAATAGCAAAGCCAGTACATAATCCTTATACTGGTTGACAGAAAGCGTTCCACCTAAGATTTGTTTCGCCTTACCCGCTATATAATATGCAATTTCTATCATAACATATTTCATTTTAAAGAATCCATCAACAACTGTTCCTGCAAACTCCGTTTTAGTTCATTGATTTCACTGTAAATACTTTCCCCCTCTCTTCTCAATTGATCCATCTGTACAATAAGCTGTTGTGTCTGCATAGAAGGTATGCCGATCTGAAGATCACTTAGTACCGATTGAGGAATTACCTGAATTCCTGTACCTACCGATGATTTTTTTAATTTATTAAGAACAGATGGGGTATTGAGAAAACAGCAAAGAAATTCTGGTAATATATCTTTTGATATAATACGTATAATAATGAATGACGAAGAAGCTACCATTTTTTCCACTACCCCATCATACAAAAAACAATAATTAGAGGCTCCTTTAGCCGCAAACAATAAATCATTTTTCCGTAACCTGTATTGGTCACCAATCCCCCTATCCACCACTGTAGTGATCCGACTGTAATCAGGTTTACTCCCCGGATTAATATCCTTAACCTGCAAATACTTTATATCACCTGCCGGATCGCTTTTCATATATATGCCAGATTGCATCATGGCAATATCACTTATTCTCTTTATATCCTTTGATGTTATATCCATACAATACAGTCCCTACTTAAATAAGCTATTCTAAAAAAGTTAAAGAATAAAATTCAGTTATCAATTCAATTACACTGCAAATATATCACTCTTTTTGATATATCAATGCAATATAAGGAAAATAAAAACACAAAAAATGAAAATTACTTTTATAACCTCTTCTTATTAGAAGCAATATCAAGTAGAATCCCTACTAAATAAGAATAAGTAAATATCAACTGAAAAGATATAGTTACATCTTATCCGTTAATACCTGATAAGTCTGATTATTCCAGGAGGTAGTAACAGTAACTTTCTTATTATCTACCCATCCCCACAGCTTAACACTACTATTTTGCTGGAGTATCATGTGATCTCCCATCATAGCAGGTTATTTAACCTTTCCCTGTATAAAAGATGAAAAACAGAAGCATAAAATCAAAATACTTAGAAGCTTTTTCATATTGTTCATATAAAGTTTAGCCCAGGTCTACACTAAAATTGTAATCCTGGGCCAAGATTCGTTCATATCCGTTAATTCATTACCAAACTCATATCGTCAAGGAACGGCTGTTGATGTCCATTTCTTCTCCAAACAATATATAACGTGAGTTCGAAATAAAATCAAAAAATAGCAAGTTGTCCGTCATTGACAAAATTTACGTCAATGGCGGGCTTCTTTTCAAAAAAACAGTATGCCACGATAGCCGACAAGGAGTTGGCTATAAAGTTATTGAATGAACGATATCTGGAGTGTTCTATCTGCGCAATGTTCTTCAATTCGTCATTGACTGTTTCGATCAAGGCTCTTTTTCTGAGCAAAATCTTGTCGGCAATACTCATCAGTGAATTCTTCATATTGTTTTTAACTTTAGTAACAAGCTGTATGCCATTAAGAAAAAGGTTCTCAAACAGAGCCTGACCAATATATTCTTTGTCTGCGCATAGTTTTCCTTTGATGTTCTCCAGAAACTCACCTTGCTAACGGTTCCCGGTCATCCACGTTTCCAGGCGTGAACATGAAATTGAGGATCTCTCCTTTGTCATTGATTATCAGATGCAACTTGAATCCGAAGAACCATCCCATTGAACATCTTCCACGCTCGGCAAGCCCTTCAAATGTCTTATTATACCTTAATCATATATTTTTCCTGTTGAAATGTAAATTCCTTGCAAAAATCATCGGCCATACAATAAATCTCTGTAACTTTAGACTCTGGAAACATAGCGGTAATCGTTTAAATGTTATAATTCAGCGCTATAAATTTAATACTTTTATCGCTATGTTTCTAATTATAAGTGAAATATATTTATTCTTATATCGAACTCACGTTAAATATCTATCCCCCCCAAAAAATAAAGTTCTCCTATCCCCAAATATACCCGAAGATATATTTCAGACAGGAGAACCACCATAATAGACAAAACAATAGTCTGTCCCTTTCTTATATTGTTCTTAAAATCCCTCTCTAAAGTTTTTTGATAGAGAAATCAGCAAAACGGATTTCCTCGTCACGCAACCGATCTTGCCAACTCCGGTTCTCACCCAAATAACGGTAGATACCCCATTTGGGACGAAGTCCGGTACAATCCGTACGCCACATATCCATTTTTTCAGGACCTAGTTTTAAAAGAACTTTTCCATCTTTGATACGTGTGATGATCACTTCATAAGAACCGTTCTCACCGAAACAGGCTTTTTCTTCTACCTCTACCCAGTTGCCTAGAAAATCGGCAAGGTCTGTACTAATAAGGGTAGAAGTGCTTCCACCACGTTTATCATAACGTACCCGCAATTGTTGTCCCCCTTTGCTGTTAGAATAGGCAGTCAGAGTGATAAGAGGAGAACTGACATCTGCTGTACCCGACGAGTTATCAATACCTTTCAACTGGTGAAGATGAGAAAATTTAGTCGTCGTTTGAAACCCTACCGGCAGACAGAATTTCCAACGAAATACCATAGCCTCTCCCTTTTGTCCGACAAGACTTTTCGGAGATTTGTTATCCGTCTTTATCTCATTGCGCTGACGGTCAGTAATATTTGTAAGCCCACGATCATCATCGATCGTAGCATGAATGAAAAAAGCAAATACATACTTATTCAACTGATTATCATAAACCTGCTGAATATGCTGAAAATGAGCGGTCTTATGTTCACGTGAAGAATCAGGCGCTTCATGGTTATATCCCGAACGTTTAATCAAGTCATATGTTTTTATACTATTGCCGTCAGCAATCAATGTACCATCCACCTGCTGTTCAGGTTTCGGTTGTTCTTTCTCGTCTATCACTTCCGATGAACTGTTGGAGCAGGCGATAAAAGCAAAAAGGGCTAAAAATAAGATTCCTTCTCTCATTTGGACTTATTTAACATGGTCAGTCAGGAAATCTACCGATTTGAAGAAAATCTCTTCCATTTTATCAGAAGTCTTTGAACTGACATTATGGTCATAATATTCATATCTCAACAGTTCACAGACTCCCCCTCTTTTCTTTAAAGCCGATGCAAACATCCCGCTCTGCTCACATTCTACCGTAACATCACATGTACCACATACCAACATGGAAGCAGGTACATTCTTTTTTGGAATCAGGTTGACAGGAGATACTTCCCGAAGTACTTTAGGATCCCTGCCACAGAAATATCCAATACGCTGAGGGTCTTTCGTCTTTTGAATGATAGCCGCCTTTTCCAAATCATAAATACCGGAATAACCAACGAAGGCCTTCGTTCCGGGTACAGTCATTGCAGCTACCGCAGCCAAATGAGCACCGGCGGAAGTTCCCAGAAAGCCAAAGCATTCAGGGTTGATATTCAGCTCTGCAGCATGTTCCCGTATATATTTCACAGCATCCCAAACATCTTGGATAGAAACTTTCACGGTTGCATCAGATTGCGGAGCCAATGTATAAGATACACGTACACCAGTGATCCCCTTTTGTTTTGCTAAATATTGGGATAAAGACCTAGACGAA
The DNA here is from genome assembly GCF_014287315.1 of Bacteroides sp. NSJ-39. NCBI lineage: Bacteria > Pseudomonadati > Bacteroidota > Bacteroidia > Bacteroidales > Bacteroidaceae > Bacteroides > Bacteroides sp. NSJ-39. The sequence goes on from NZ_JACOOB010000003.1 coordinate 276,019, forward strand.
CCGTTATTGCCCCGTGCCCATCCACCACCGTGGAGATAAACTACAAAAGGAGCAGGGTTATCAGTTTCTGCAAAATCAACTGCCAGTATCAGCTCATAATCTTTATACTTTTTGTAAACAATGTCTTTTGTAATTACTCCTTTATAATCCTTGCTTTTCAAGCGGTTTGCCTGGTAAGTATAAGGAGTCATTACATCAGGAATTGTATTCACATCAATAAATTTCGCATATTTCTTTGCATATAGCAACGAATAAGAGCCATCTTCGTTCTGCTTCATCTTCATACCATAACGATTGGAAAACTGTTGTGGTTGAGTTTCCTGCGCAAGACAAAGAAACGGCAGCATACACAAATAAAAAAACAATTTCAATTTCATGTTATCACTTAATATCAGGTGAGGATAAATTATGTCTTCTAACTCTATTTCTTCTTCAAAATCAGATACGGTATCGTTTCCACATCAGATGTACTGTATTTCAACCCAATACGCTTTGCCGTATCAATATACTTTTGATTGCCCAATGCTGTTCCTGCTTCATAAAGAAGAATAGCTGCACGAGACTGGTCGAAAGGTTTAATTTGTTTGAATTTCCAACTTTCGGGATTCAGATAGTAGGGATATAGATAATCCACTGCCTGTGAAGCCACTTTTCCATTGGGAGCAGGCGTACTCCATAAATTAATACCAATTTGACTGGTGATTTGATTAGCTTCCATCAAAGCTTCCAAAGCGAAAGTTGAATAATGTAAAGAAAGGGTACGTTTCAACTCTTGGGGTAATGAGCCATCATCAGCAATCTGTGTACCCATCTTGGGAAGAATACTTTGTTCAGCCACCTCACGAATACGGTCGGTACGGTCTAAGTAGGCTAATACCATCAGATGAATAGCTTCGTACCACAAGCCATGATTATTGGCTGCATGAGATTCTCTTTGCCCTTGCGTACTGTTCTCCATCCAATAACAAAAAGCGGTGGCCCAGTCATCAAGCTTCTTCTTATCTGAGAGTGTCCAACTTTTAGAGCCCTCTATCAATCGGGCAACCCCCAATGCACGGCTAAAACGACGAGAGTCGATAAAGCCTGAACCTCGCATATTTTTCATACCCGGCACGGATTGTGCATAAGTCATATTGGGATTCATACCCAGTTTCGGGTCTGTGAACCATGTCTTTAAATGAACAGCACATGCTTTGGCGTAGACTTCTTTTCCTGTTATATAATAGAGCACTCCCAAACAGTAAGCGGCATCACCGAAGCGATTGGCATTCTCACGTTCAGGATACTCATAAACTTCGGGATTACGTTCCCCATCTTTTCGGATATAGGGAAGTCCATCCGTTTTTGTAGAGTCAGGCCACCAATAGGGAGATAAGGTCATATAATCCCGTGGATCTTTGCTAGGAGGCAATTTCTTTTTGGCGGTCACCGATAAAGGAGTCATCTTTATATATTTCTCCGCTACCTTTTCCTGAAATTCGATGTACCGGACAACATCCTTGTCGCCTTTCTGATAGTCATTCTTTAGCTGTTCAAGTAATGTCGCATTAAACGGCCCCAACGGAGCAGCATTCAGTATTCCCCAACAGAGGCATACAGCCCATATGACAAAGATTCGTCTCATAACTATTATCTTTAAAGTAGGTAAGTAGTCGGGCAGTTAATTGCCACCCGACTGCCATTAATTTTTGAATCAGTCATTCTTCTTTAAGAGAAGAAACAACCACCGTTAATATCAATGTTCGTACCTGTCAGGTAAGAAGACTCGGAACAAGCAAGGAAGCAAATCAAGTCTGCAACTTCTTCAGCAGTTCCTTCACGACGCAATGCGTAAGAAGCTTTCATACGTTCGCGATTCTCCGGTGTATTGAAACGATCGTGGAAAGAAGTAGCAATCGTACCCGGGCAAACCGCATTACAACGGATACCTTGTGGACCAAGTTCCTTTGCCATAGAACGAGTAAATGTCATCACCGCCCCCTTTGCTGTTGCATACATGGAAGCTCCGTTACCTCCACCATCGCGTGCAGCCAATGAAGAAAAGTTAATGATGGAACCACCTGCCGGCATCATTGGAACTACTTCACGAGTACAGAGGAATACGGAACGCATATTGACATCCATCAGGAAATCATACCAAGCTTCATCTTGCTCAGTAATCTTTTTACGGCCTACAATTCCACCTACGACATTTACCAATATATCTACCTTGTCACCAAAAGCCTTATTACACTCTGCGAAAAGATTCTTTACCGCTACAGCTTTTGTCATATCACCCTGGACTGCGATAGCTTCACCACCAACATTCTTAATCAACGCCAGTGTTTCCTGTGCATCGGCTTCATTGTCAAAATAATTCAAACAAACTTTAGCACCTTCTGCTGCCAATTTCACTGATATTGCGCGACCAAGATCGCGTGCACCACCTGTCACGATAGCGACTTTACCTTCTAATTTCATAATCGTCTTGTTTTTAAAATACGTTTATTTTTCTATTTGTTTAATCTCTCCTACTGTTAGGAAAATGGAGCACAACGACAGCGGCACCAAAGCTCCTAACAAGCTGAATAATAATATCCAATTCGTAATATAACTGGCAAAAAGTATTGCCAGAATAGTTCCTAATACTGCCGAAGCACCCCCTAGTCCCGCCAAAGAGCCCACAGACTTACCACTATGTAAATCGCTCGGTATAGTCTGTAAATTTGTCATGAAGAACTGAAAACCTCCTAATACCAAAGCCATAAAGATGATAGCAACAGGAGCCGTAGTAGACATGATTGCCGCCAAAATAGACGGAATTATGATAAACCCGCCAAGCAACATAGCCGCTTTACGGGCATAATTCACTGTATGTCCCCGGTTTATCAACCAACCGGAATACCAACCACCGGCAATACTTCCCAATGCTGCACCCACATAAGGTACCCAAGCAGAAAATGCCACTTCTTTAATATTCAGATGAAATACATCTGCCAAATAAAGCGGTAAGAACGTCACAAACATCCACCAAATTGGGTCAAGGAAGAATCGTCCCAGAATAACAGACCAGTTCTTTTTCACCCGAAGCAGTTCTCCCCAACTCTTTCCTTTTTCTTCGGTTTTCAACTCCTTTTCAGGCTGACCACTCAAGATATAAGTCCGTTCTTCCTCCGTAATCCAAGGATGCTTCTTCGGTCCTTCTTTATTGATAATCAGCCAAGGGACCAACCAAATCAGCCCTAATCCACCGACTACAACAAATGTCAGCTTCCATCCAAAGGCAATGAACAGCATCAGGATAATAATCGGTGCCAGAATAGAACCTATGGAAGCTGCCGCTCCAAACAATCCCTGTGCAAAAGCACGTTCTTTCTGTGGGAACCATTCAGCATTACTTTTTGTCGTACCAGGCCACGGACCTGCTTCACCCAATCCGAGCATCATCCGGAAAAAAGTCAGCGAGAAAATCCCCCTGGAAAGAGAAGCCAAGGCATCTGCCGTACCCCATATCAACACACTCCAGAAAAAGCCTTTCCGGCATCCAATCTTATCGTACAGTTTCCCGGAAACAAGCTGGCTGATACCGTATGCTATCATAAAGAAAATAGTAATCAGACCGAGAATATCTTTCGCTTGTTGTGAAGCGTCGGGATCATTACGATCTATTAAGCCGAGATCGATAGCGATACCTTCGCGATTGGTCACAAACGTAACTCCATTTTTCTCCTTCATCTGTACGTTGGCTACACTGACCGAGTCACGATTTCCGTTTGCAGCCGTCAAGATATATTGCTCTCCTGCCAAAACAGCATGATTGCCTTTATCTGCCAATGCATCCGTTTGAGAAACCAAGCGATAATCAATATTAGCCACCCACATATAGTTGAGCGTGCCTCTATCCAGGTAATTGATAATGGTTATCAACATGATTAATCCGATAACCATCCATCGGAGTCCTTTCACTTTCATACACTCAGAGATTTAAAAAGTCTGCACGCACAGGACTGAATGTATCAATCAAAATACCAGCTTCGAGGCAAACACATCCATGTAACTCATCAGGAGCTACATAATAACCATCTCCCGCAGAAAGAATTTCTTTCTTGTCACCGATAGTTAGTTCAAACTTACCGCTTACTACGTAAGTCGCCTGACTGTGATAATGCTCGTGCATACTTCCTATCGCACCTTGATCAAATTTTACTTTGACCATCATCAGTTGCCCGTCATAGGCCATTATCTGACGATTAACACCCGGAGCAGGATTTTCCCACTTCAAATCTTTCTCAAACTGAAAAGTTTCACTACATGTTTTCATACTTTTGTCTATTAATGGTTTGTTTATCTTATAAATACTCCGCAACGACCATTCCATGTATAATCAAGTCCATCGATGGTCAGATTGTGTTTTTTCTCTTTACTATTATCCGTATTGCTAAGACAAAGCAGTACAAAATGCCCACCTTTATATATGGCTTTTACAACTGTATAGGAAGCCGTATCCATCAGTACTTTCACTTCTTCGCAAGAAGAAACCAGATTGTTGGAAGTTTCCATCACCACATCATAATCTCCATGCGTTTCGATAGAAGTAGCGAATGTGTGGTTCTTACGTGCTTTTTCCCTTATCAGAAAAGCTGTTTCATTCCTCAGATTAAAGTCTGGATCATTGGCTCCCAAACGGAGCATTTTTATTTCGGTCTGCGGAGTTGTCGCTGTACTGACAGTATAAAAACGGTTCTTATTAACAAAGGTAAAACAAGATGTATTCTTACTCTCATTCTGTCCCCAGGCTTCCAGCCAAAGATGTTGATAACCGTTCTTCGTTCCAAGAATTCTTAATTCATTACCGGCTTTAGTATAAGGGAAATTCAGAGAGACGAAGTGCCCGTTATACCATAAAGGATAGTCGTATTGATGTTCTCTGTCCGCATTTGCTTGCAGTACATCCAAAATTAAGGGAAATTGCAGGAAAGGAGTAGTCACGTAAGCCAATGTACGCTTCATCTCCACGCCAGGATAAGCATTAGCATCTTTTGCTACCACTACCTGAAAATGTCCTCCGTTGAAATCATGATAAATAATGTCCGAATGATAACGGGAAGATACTTTTATATCTCCGCCAAAGTTGGATGTTTCATCAACCACTAAGGTGTTGTGTGCGATTGTCTGCTTAGCAAACGATTGGTTTTCACGCGTATAATGTCCTTTGTACTTGGCCTCAATATTCAGAAAACGGGAGGCACCGTAATCAGTAAGAATCTCGTTTCCATTATCGTAATAAGCCATTGTCAGTTTATCAAAATGTCCATGGCTCAAACCGTGTGAAGTAGCCTTCAGCGTCAAAGCACTATTTAAGCCAGAAGCTGTAGAACGAATTACACCTATACCACCCTCATCTCCTTTGCGCCCGTCACGAAATAGACTGCTACGGTAAACAATCGGGGCTGCTTCTCCACGGGCTATATCACGAGCTACCTTGAAACCGCCGATAATAGGAAGATAAGTATGCTGATACTTATCAGCAACGGATAACAGTGATTTATCCGAAGGATTCATATTATACAATATATCTACCGCATATACCAGTTCCTGTGCGGAAAGTCCTTTCAGTAGTGCATCATTGATATGGAAGAATTCTCCCTCATAGGAAAGCTGTATCAATGTGGAAAGTGCTTTTGAAAGAATATTGTCCCGATAGTCGAAAATTTTCAGTTCCGGTAATTTGTGATCAATACATTGAGCAAAGATAACGAAAGGCCAAATGGCATAACGTTGATAATAAGCGCCCTCTGTGAAGTAACCGTCGGGAGAGAACAGATAATCCATTTGGCGGATAAAGCCACCACGCTTACCTGTTTCATCAGAGCCATAAAGCGCCTTCTTTACATAATCTTCACGATTCATGGCAAAGCCGATCATACCGACAGCAGCCGTAGCCCATGTCGCATGGTTATGCATCTTATTAAAGGTCTTTTTATTGGCATGGTTATCTCCCATTCCATCCATAATGAAGTCTGCCATCGGAACAAATAAATTCTCCTCGATAGTGGCACGCTGTTTGGATGAAAGTGTATTATAAATACAATCGTAAGCCACTGCTGTATGTACTAACCATACGCTTTCATTCAAAGTCTGCCAAAACAAACGTCCCGGAACAGGAGAAAGCTGTAAAGGATGAAAGCCCAAAGTGGGATATAACTTCGCATAGGCTTGCAGCATATTGGCCACATAGGTAGCATATTTCTTATCACCGGTCAGTTGATAGGCAACTCCGCAATGAAACATAGCATAATAATTGGACTTATGCTGTTCGTGTACCGCACCACCGCCACCATCTATCGGAACCGGAACGGATATAGAAGAGTTTACTGCCGCATCAGCTGCACTCAATACCTCCGAGAGCGATTTGTCGAACTCGGGCAGCATCCCCTTTCCTGCCCTAATTTCGCTCACTTCCTCCTGCGTGAAAAGAAGAGACGGATGTTGGGCAAATGAAAGAAGACACCCTCCTAAAACCATAAATATGCAAATAATAAGTTTTCTCATCTTACATCATTTTCTATTTCAATAATAGTATCGTATGACAACTGTTCTACTTCTTTTTCAAGCCGATAGAGAGTTTTTCCAGTTCGCTACCCTCAACCGGAGTATAATCGTATGCTTCGGCATTGATATATGCGGGACGGAAATTGTACATCTTCCCTTGTATAGCCTGAGCAGTGGTAGTTACCATTCTACCGGAGTTCCACAAATTACAGTTCGCAATGCGTACCTTTTCCCAAGTGGCCTCATCCAAACGGATCGTTGCTCCGCCACGTCCGCTATTATCAAAATTGCAGTTCTCTACTGTCAGTACTTGCGGGCCAATCAGGCGCATGACACTTCCACGTTCTTTGTTGCAACAGTCTACAAAGGTACAATGTCTGACAGTAATATAAGGACCTGCCGTACTTTCATCGCTTCCGCCACGATAAATATTAATAGGTAAACCCAACAGACGGTAGAAGGAGCAATTTTCAATCAACATATCATCGGCATTATAGCGGCCTATATCATCTTTCTCTGCTGCATAGTTGATAGCATCTCCCGACAAATCACGGAAAAGACAGTTGCGGATGGTAACGCTTTTGGCAAAAGTAGCCTTTGTTCCTTTGACTGCAAAGAATCCGCCTTCTCCAAAGTTTTGAAACTCGCAACCGTCTACTGTCAATGTATAAGGCTGAATCATATCAAAAGCTGTAGATATTCCCGCTTTAGCCAATGCTTTTCCCGGTTCTAATACGCCATCGAAAGCAATATTTTCAATTTTCAGTTCTCCACCATCAGCTATTGTCACCATATTATCCGGTTTGTCTCCATTAAAACGAATGAGCGGTTTATTACCCGGATCAGCGGCACGAATTGTCAACGGCTTATCGATGAGTATAGAACGTTGAATAGGATACGTACCTTTTGACAGAATAATGATACTGCCCGGTTCTAACGAATGAACGATTTCGGACAGATTCGTACCCGGAGATACATTGCATTCTTTATGAGCATTAGTTGTGGACTGTGCCACCTGATTTGTAAACCACGAAGCACCTTTATCCTTACGTATCACAGTATTATCAGGCAACTGAGGAACTTTCACTTTTTCCGTAATGAATCCCGGCGCCGAATAGTTCTTACTCAGTTGTACCTTATTACCTTTAAACTGGATACCCGATACATCGTCAACAGCTATATAAGGCTGAGCCAATTTCTTATTGATAATAATATTGTCTGTAAAAGCAACCTTTTCCGGTGCAAGGGTACGTTCCATATCTTTGCCTGTACCAAATTCTATATTTGTGCAATCAACAAATGTATTGCGGAACATTTCGACATCAACAACCTGACAATATCTGTTTGGCAACGAATTGGGTACTGCATCCATAACTCCTAAAGCCGAGAAAAAACGGGTACCCGCCAAACCGACTAACAGATTATCATAAATCCGATGTCCGGCATTAACTACACGGATACCGCCTGTATTACGACGTCCGTTGCCGATAAACAGATTGTTATTCACCGTATTACGATCGCCATGGCGCAAAGCAACTACTCCTTCACATTCCAACAAAGTATTGTTTCGGATGATGTTATCACTGGATTTGATAGAAATTACTTCCACTTCTCCGGAACAACGTTCGAACAGATTATTTTCAATGATTGTGTTTGAGGAGCTATAAGCCTGCTGAGAGGTTCCCACACGCATTGTTTCAGCTCCATTCGAACCATATACCGGCCTTTCTCCAAAGTAGTTGTGATCAATCAAATGATAATTCTCCAAGCAACGTTTGTCGTTGAGGATGACAATTAATGTCACCCCCAAATTTAATTTTCCTGTCAATGAACAATGATCTACTCTATTATGACGACCATAAAGCAATATATAGCTATAAGCCTGATCCCGACGGGATGGATTAAATTTATCTATCACACAATTCGTCAGACGACAGTGATTAGCCAACTCCTGTCCATTACGAAACTCTATTACAGAACCTTTAGGAGCATATCCATCTGTGAAATATAATCCGTCGACAGATATCCATTCTCCCGCTATTCGTAGAGTAGACCCACCTTCTATCTTTACCTTTCCCGGATTCAAAGCTTTTATGGAAATAGGAGACTTTTCAGTCCCTTTACCCATCCACTTCAACTGCATATCTTTATACTGACCATCTTTAATATAAATTTGATCACCCGGCTGTGCAGTTTTTAAGCAGGAAGCTACTTCAGGAAGTGTTACATCATATCTTTTCGCAAAAGAGAGTAACGGTAACCCAATGAGCAGGGAAGCTATAATCGCTTTATGTATATCTCGTATCATCATTTTAAATTATTGAACTTGAACTTTTGAGTAATCATAATCATGTTTCTGCCAGTACATATCAAATTCAATCGAACTGGACGAAGGTGCATTCGTGTTATTATACAACTTAAAGTCAACTGTTTTTATATGTAAAACCCCGATACGTTTTATATTATCAGCAACATTATCGACTGAGCCTTTTACATTATAATAGAATACAAGCAAAACAGCATCTACATTGGCAATCTTTTCTTCACCTACCTTAAATATATCCGGTGCCCAAACATCTGTATTAGGCGAGGCCTTCGCACCTGCAATACTAAAACCACGACAAGTTTTAGCTTCCACATCTATAGGAAAAGTAGTCTCATCAATCTTTGATAATGTACCATTCTTCACTTCATCAATCAGAGTTTTATAGCCTGATTTAGATGGGTCAAGCCATAAGAAAGTCAATGCTGGTGTACCATAACAATCTATTTTTCCTCCTGTCACTTGCGAACTGGAATTTGTTGTAGAATAGAAGTTTCTCAATTGTGTTTTTGAGTTTGCCGGACTATTAATCTGTAATTGCCCTGCAGAAGCTCCTGAGAAGAAAAAATAGGGGTTTACTGAATTATATTCGCTCTCTGAAACCGCCGGTTTATTATTAGCAGAACAAGTAGCAGCTTTATATTTCATAGAAACAGGATCTACTACAGTACTCCAATCACTATTTGCATAGACCAATCCCGTTTCTGGAGAGAAGAAAGAAGATAGCTGTCCCTCAATACGTCCCTGACCATATACTTTATTATTCTCCCAGAAATAAACGAAAGGCACTTTCACCACGAATGCATCCGTCAAGGTGCGCACTTCGCGTCCGTCAAAATAAGAAATTTTCAGTGCCTTCGTATTATTCCCATCTTCATAGTTCTCCGATGAAGGTACAACAAAATTCAATACAGTTTCAGTCTGCAACGGAATGGTACACTCAATATCACCTAACAGCACTTTATCAATCTTATTAAGATAAGTTCCCTCCAATACTACCACATCTCCTACATTAGCCGGTTCAAATACATTAGTTGTAACCTTCGGTTCATAACGTTTCACTGTCAACTGCGGTGCAGAAGAACTTGATGTCTCCACATTCTCCGTACCATTAAAGTATTTGAATGTCACCACAGCCCTGTCACTCTCCACATAAGGAACCTTCACTACTATCTCATTCTCATTTTGTGAGACGATCTCAGCCTCATTTCCAGCCGTACCTCCTTCGGCAGCAGTAAAGAGAACGGCACTTACCACGTTCATGTGACTACCAGAAAGCAACAAATTATTCCCCATTTCAACTTCCGAAGGTACTCCGGTCTGCGAAACAACAGGTGCCGGATATTCGAGAGTAAACTCTGCTTCTGATACACCCTCACCGATTGAGTTGGTCAATACAATTTTACCACTTCGTGCCTGATCCGTTACCTTTAGAGATAAACGCTGATTGGATACTTTCTGCAAAATAGTAACTTTTCCACCACCAATAGTAGCACTTACCACATCATCCAAATATTCTCCGGTAACAATCACTTCACTACCTATACTTCCACTCTCAGGCGAGAAAGAAAGAACCTCCGGTGAACTAATCGCCACATCTTTCATCGACGTAGAATCACAACCACACAAAAAGAATAAACAGGCAAATAATGCTGCCAAAGTCCATTTTCTATATTGTTTCATATTTGTAAGCATTTAAAAGATTAATAACCCGTATTCTGCGCTATCTCAGGATTAATGTCAATCACACTCACCGGAATAGGCAAAAATGTTTGCCAATCTTCTATATCATTCACCGTATAAGAATATTCCGTATAAAGAAGCTCGCTGTTCAAATAATTGTTTACCGTCTGAGTAGCAATGCCCCAACGAAGAAGATCAAACCAGCGCTGATTTTCAAAAGCTAACTCCAGCCTACGTTCATTACGTACAGCCTCTCTAAAATCGTAAAGGCTTGGCAAATCAGCTAATGTATAGGTAGAAACACCAGCACGCTCACAAACCATGTTCAGATATTTCAGATTATCAGTCGAGGGTCCTGAGATCTCATTAGTCAGTTCTGCATAAAGCAAAGCAATGTCGGCAACACGAATCACAGGCCAATCACTCTCACCATCATATTGCGTAGACACAGGGTTAACATATTTCTTACAATAACGACAATTACCTTCTGTCACCCACGTTTGAGTAGTTGTATTAAAATATTTCTGAGCGACATTCACATCCAGACGTTTATCAGCTCCCTCTCCTCTTAGCTCGTAAGCCGCAATAATATTATCAGTGGGAGTATTATAACCGGAAGAAGTACCGATAATCACATTCGCGCCATTATTGACCGGGGCAAACATGTTGCCGAATGGCGAACCGAGACCTACATTACCGGAAAGATAACGAACCGCAAAGATGATTTCCTTATTCATCTCATTACTAATATCAAAAATTTTATCATAAGCAACAAGGTCGCTACCCGATTGCGGATTTCCCACAGATTCACTTTCAAGAACTTCCTTACACAACTGCGCCGCACGAGCATACTTCTCATCACCTACCCGATAGTGTGTAGCATATACCTTCGCAAGTAATGCTTTCGCTGCATTCAGGTCTGCGCGTCCCAAGTCACTATCCGCCATCTTGCCGGGAAGTAATTCATTATTGACAATATTTTCCAAATCCTCTTCAATAAGTGCATATACCTCATCTACTGTAGAGCGCTGCATATCACGAGCCACTTCAGAAGGAACCTTAGAAGTAACGATGAACACCGGTCCCCACAAACGAACTAAATTGAAATATTCCAACGAGCGAAGAAAAAGTACTTCTCCCTCATATTGATTCCGTAGTGTCTCATCTGTCACTACATCAAGGTAAGAGATAACATTATTTACCCGAGCAATTGTGGCATAGCAGGCATTCCAATACGTTTCTACCCATTCATTTTCCGGTACAATAGTTCCCTGGTCAAGCTGTTCCACCAACCGGGTAGTATTGGAAGAGGATCCGGCCGCATATATACGTCCGTTATCTGAACGTAACTCGGTCACAGCCCACTCGTAATACATCACATCATGCAGAGAATTATAACAACCCAACACTAGATTATTCACTGATGAAGCATCCTTCACATATTCATCTGCTGCCACTTCCGAATAAGGATATTGGTCCAGATCACAAGCAGAAAATAGCATAACGATTAACAATAATCCTATATAATTTACCTTTTTCATCGTTTTCCTCCATTAAAAATTAATATCAAAACCGGCAGAAATAGTAGAAGTCAATGGGAATCCACCGCGCTGGTATCCAGAAATCATAGCACTGGAATAGTCACCGGATGTCATACGTGATTCCGGATTAATGCCTTTGTAACCGCTTCCCCAAATATAAAACAGGTTACTACCCGACACATAAAAACGTACACCGGACAATTTAATCTTACGGGCAGCCGTTGCCGGTAAAGTATATCCTACCGTAAAGTTACGTAAACAAGCATACGAAGCGTTTTGCAAAGGATAATCGGTAAGCATGAGGTCATGTCCCGTTTTCACATTCTGATAAGGAGTTTTTCCGTCACCCGGATGTTCTGCACTCACCCAACGGTTCTTTGTATACTTCTTATTCCATTTTTTTGTTTCATTATAGTAAACATCTCCATTAAGTACTGTAATTCCCTGTACACCCTGAATCAGGAATGAGATGTCGAAATCTTTGATTTGGAAAGTATTAGTAATACCCCATGTGAAATCAGGGTAAGGAGTTCCCAATGCAACACGGTCTTCAGGAGTCAAAGAACCATCATTATTAGTATCTACGATACGTATTCCTCCCGGCGCATCATCTGAGAAATGAGGATTAGCAGCAATTTCTTCCGCGCTATTCCATACCCCACACGTCTTATATCCATAAAATTGAATCAACGGTTCACCTACCTTAGCAAGATAGCCTTCATTTCTTTCTCCCAAAGAAATCATTTGCTGTTCGCCACCTAACTCTAACAGTTTATTACGTGACAATGAAAAATTTATATTAGTATCCCATGAAAACTTACGGCTTTTCATATTATGTGTATCAAGTTGAATCTCCAAGCCTGAGTTCCGAACTTTTCCTATATTATTCCAATAATGAGTATAACCGGTAAACGACTGTGTAGGTTGTTCAAATAATAGTGCACGTGTCACCGAATAGTAGGCATCTATTGCCAGATTAATTCGGTTGTTGAAAAGTCCCAAATCCAAGCCATAGTTAAACTCGTCAGTCTGTTCCCAAGTGATATTAGAATTAGCTAATGAAGAAGAGATATTTGCAGAGCCATTAACCAAAGCACCTGTACCTTTACCCGTCACATAATTTGCACTGTTCAATACCTCAAGAGCTGCATTATAGCTGATACGATTATTTCCTGTCACACCATACGATGCACGAAGTTTCAAGTTAGAGATAGCTTTGATATTCTTCATAAATTTCTCTTCATTCACACGCCAGCCAAGTGATACGGAAGGAAACCAAGCATTACGATTGCCCTTCGAAAAGAGCGATGAACGATCCAGTCGCAAAGAAGTAGACAACAGATAGCGTCCCAAATAGCTATAATTAATACGTCCCAGATAAGATTCCAATACGACATCCGGATACCGGAAAGTTCCTGTACCAGCCGTATTGCCGTTACCTTCGCTCGCCAGTTCGTAAACGGTAGCAGCATTCAACGTCTGAATATCATCAGTTGCAAATCCTGTCGCAGCCATAGCTACACGTTGATTCCGTGTCTTTTCTACAGTATATCCTAACAAAGCGTCAATAGTGTGAACTTTATTCTTTCCAAAATCCAAATGATAGCTCAAAATATTCTCACTCAACAAATCAATATAAAGCGCACTGGAATATGTAGCACGACTTGCTTCTTTATCTTTTGTAGCATCTTTATTACCATAATAGTAAGAAGGAGCAAAGCGAACATTTAATCCATTGGAGGTTTTAAACTGTAATCCCTTACAAAGGTCAAGCGTAAGGTACATGCTAGCCAATCCTTGCATAGTCTCGCTCCAACGGAAAGTATTAGTCATTACACTTTTCGGATTATTATTGGCAGAGCTAAACGGAGACGATTTCTCCAACACCCGGTTACCATCGGCATCCAACAACGGATTCCCATCTGCATCTACAGCAGTCGGTGTCATGATATTGTTAAAATGGCTACCTCTTGCAAATCCTTCATAACCGGTTAATTCAGTACTATATGCATTGTGATAGACCGGTAAAAAAGAAGGAGTACGGTAAAAATCAATAAAATTATTCTTCGGACGTTCCGTCTTACTATATGTACCGGAAATATTAACACCTACTGTGGCTATCTTTGAAAGTTTGGTATCCACTTTGGCACGGAAATTCAATTTATCCAACGAATTGTTCAGCATTACCCCTTGATCTTTGGTATAAGCTGCCGAAATAAAATATTTCGTCTCCTTACGTCCACCGGAAACACTCATCTGTACATTAGTGATACCTGCCATATCACGTAAACCTTCTTTCTGCCAATCGGTAGTTCCCATCTGGCTCTCCAAATAAGCGGCTCCACGTGCAGCACTCGGAACTTTCGGACCACCTAAAGCGGCTTCTTCTTCCAATAAACTCAACCATTCGGAAGAAGTCATCATATCATGCAACTGATATGCATACTTAAATCCTTGATAAAATTTGAAAGAATATTTCGGTTTGTCCGGCGTACCACTTTTAGTAGTCACCATAATTACGCCATTAGCGGCACGTGACCCATAAATAGCAGCCGAAGCGGCATCTTTTAAAATTTCAATTGATTTTACATCCGCAGCATTAATGGATGATAAACCACCGGATACAGGAAAGCCATCTATGATAACCAATGGCTCACTATCTGCCGAAATAGATCCTGTGCCACGTACTCGGATAGAAGGAGTTACTCCCACCTCCGATGTCTCATTGGAAACCGTCAGACCTGTCATTGCACCTTGTAAAGCAGATGTCATATCACTCACCGGAGCATTAATCAGTTTCTCACCTTCTAACTTTGAAATCGAACCTGTTAAATGGGACTTTGCCTGCGTACCGTAACCGATTACCACGACATCATCCAACATTTTCGAATCTTCTTCCAACGTCACATTCACCACTGTACGTTTACCTATTACCTCCGCCTTATCAACGTATCCGATATACGAATAGACTAAAATTGTCTTGGAATTAGGAACTTTAATGGAGTACTTACCTTCAGCATCCGTCACGGTTCCCGTAGGAACAGCAGCATCTTTAACTGTAACTGAAGCTCCAATCAACGGACCCTGTTCATCTATCACTCGACCAGTAACTACATGCTGGGAATAAATGTTCAATGTCCCTACCAACAACAGGAACATCAATGCGACCTTTTTTAAAATACAGGAGTTGTTCATAGATTAGTGTTTTAATTTCTATGACAAACGTAGTGATAATAATTGGTAAACCAAAATTTTGGTTTACCAATTATTATTTATTAACAATATCGCATAATCAGCTTATAAATAGCATATTACGCGTACATCTTTATAAAGAAGAAAAGAATATTTTTACTGTAAAGCTTTACTTTGAAAGATAATATTCGTACTTTTACAGCCGCAAACAGGAAGGAAAACCTTTTAAAATATTTATATCTTATGAAAGACGAAGTAAATTCGCAACCAGTTAAGCTTGTCATTGAACACATAAAAAAACAAATCGCAGAGCGCCGGATTCTGCCTGGTGAACGTCTACCGTCTGAACGGAAATTATCTGAACTTCTGCAGGTCAGCCGCTCGCATGTTCGTGAAGCTTTACAAAAGATGGAGTTATATGGAATTGTAAAAATATATCCTCAGAGCGGAACAGTAGTTTCCGAGTTCTCCAAAGATCAATTGGATACCATGATTACCGATGCTTTGAAAATAAGCAAATATGACTTTTCCAGTTTGGTATATGTACGTGTTCTGTTGGAGATCGAAGTTTGCAAATTGTGTGCAATTAACCGTACAGAAGAAGATTTGGAGAATATCGAAAAAACACTTGTCGAATTGGAGGAAAAGTTTGACACAGAGCTACGCGTTGAGAAAGATTTTGCATTTCATCAAGCAATTGCACAAGGTGGACACAACCCGGTAATTAGTTCACTCTTGCTTATCATTACTCCTGATATATTAAAATATTATCAAAAATATAAAGTCTGCGCCGTTCCTCAAAAAACAGTACATGCAGAACACAGAGAGATGTTACAAAAGATAAAAGATAAAGACAAGGATGGAATGAAAGAGCTGGTACTCCGCCACTTGTCCAACCTGATTGATTTTGCCAAATTATCGACCAAAGGAGAGATTCCGGAGTTCGAATACGGGCATATCTAAAAAGCAAAAGAAAGCAATAAAAAAATAATAGAGGAGGACAAATGTCCTCCTCTATTATTTTTTAAGTTAACAGCTAGTCTCTCAATTAAGCTGCCGGATCGGGAGCTTCTCCGTGATTACCGTCCGAATTTCCGCCATCGCCAGAATCAGAGCCACCATTCCCTCCATTTGTTGCCACAACGTCCAATGGTACATATTTTGAGATACTCATCTTATTCAACATCGTTTTTAACTGACTTCCCGGGGTAAAAACTATTTTTCTCACTATGATATTACTACTATCGACATCCTTGGCTTCTATACCACTTTTAGCGTTAAAAGTAGGACGAAGTGTACCGAACTCACCTAGCTTCACCGTTTTTCCCTCATCCATATATCCTTCCAATGAATCAAGCAGCCCGTCTAAGACTAATTTGACCTGACCACGATGAGTACCACAAATCAATGATACATTTTTACACAATTTCGAGAAATCAATTACTCCATCGCTCACCGGAGCAGCGACATACTTCTTAGTTTTGGTTTCATCGAAATTAAAGACTCTTTCTTTTACTGCATACTGTAATCCCATAATTTTAAGTTTTTAAATTGTTTGATAAAAATGTTGTTTTGTGATCACGATGCAAAGATACAGCAAGGGAAAACCACCGAAGTGCTTTAATGGTCCTTAACTACCCGTTAATCTAAAAACACTCCTTTGAACACCTGCCTAAAAAAATATTCGCTTTTGCCTAAAAAAAGATATCCATCCTCCTAAACGCAGATATCTTTTTAGGCAAGTATCGTCTTATTTGATAAGATAGGTAGCCACTACCGGAACATTACATTTCCGTATACGCAATTCTGGTAAGGGATTGACTGAAAAACAAACGAGCGAAATATTCAATCGCTTTAAGATTTTCGAGAGCAGTAACCTGAAGCACACCGGAAGTACCGGAGTGGGTCTGAACCTAACCAAAAGCCTGACTGAATTATTAGGTGGAGAAATCACTATAGAAAGTACTTTGGGAGAATATGTAGAATTCAATGTATCCCTGCCGCCTATGTACGTGAATTCCGAAAAAGAAAGTCAGCCTACAGAAGAAAAGACAGAGGTCAGTGAAATGCTTTTCATTCCTAAGCAGAAAGAAATTACCATACTGATTGTAGAAGACGAAAAGAATATCCGGGAACTGTTGAAAGATATTCTGCTTCCCTACTATCAGGTTCGCGAAGCTGCCGATGGAGAAGAGGCGCTGAAAGAAGTAGAACAAAAGTAACCGGACATCATTATCAGTGATGTGTTAATGCCCAAACTAGATGGCATTACACTGACAGATATATTGAAGTCTGATGAACGGACAGCTCATATTCCGGTTATTCATATTTCTGCCAAAAACTCTATTGAAGACCAGATCAATGCCTATAATCACGGAACAGATTTGTATATCCCTAAACCTTTCCATCCAAGACATGTGTTGAGTGCGGTAGAGAATATGATTAATAAATACTCTCTGATGAAAGAGTATTTCAAATCCGGCCGTTCCTCTCTTATTGTAAGGGATGGGATCACCATGCACAAAGAGGATGAATTATTACTGAACAAGATTATCAAGTTCATTGAAGATAATATCGACGATGAATCCATGAATCCGGAATATTATCAGATTCTTACGAGGTAGCTCAAATGAGATATGCGACTAATGGGACAATATCTGCTGTAATGTGATGTTCGAGAGGTCCGGTCAAGGCAAAAGTCGGAGTAGATTCTTCACCAGCATCGTCACTTTCCCAAGGAAACATGGCACCCCGGTAACCATGAGTGATAGCACGTTTGCAAGCAGCTGCAAGACGGTTGGTACGGTAGTTCACCATAGATTCGGCAATGCCTTGATTGAGCAATAATATAGGAGGATACATCCAAAGTTCCGTATCCCCAAAGATATGCCCGTTGTACCCCTGTGAAGACAGCCCCATGGGAGAAATGCTCAATCCGGTACCCTCTCTTCCGAAAGAATAGAGGTTGAACAGGGCGAAACACACTGCACGTTGAGCATCATCATCACCCTCAATACGAATATCACCTTGCCAAAGTTCATTCCATAGTTGGCAATGGAAAGCCATCAGACGGTCGGCATCCTCGTGGATAGCGTAAGTGATTTGACGTTCAGACTCATTGTAAGGATCTACGAAGTCACGCTTGGAATAGATGACACCTGCCAATGCAAAAGAATAGGTTTCTCCTTTTTTCAGAGATACGGTAAAAGATTATTGAATGGAAAAAGGCTCTTTCCAGGGGAGAAGGCCAATGCCGCCATTAGCCATAGGAACTCCTACGTAATCAGCATGAATATCTGAAGTATGGAGTTGCCACAAGTCTTTCTCGGAAGTAACGGCACGCATGGCCGTAAAAGAGCTTATCAATACCAGAATCAGTAAATTTAGTTTTCTCATGTTTTTCTATGTTGATTTACCACATTAAATACGGGGTAAAGATAAGAATAACTATTTGAAAATAATCATAATCTGCTCATCAATACCCTTATCGGGTATGCGCACACTACATACACAGGTTTCTTTATCCCAACTCCACGCCACAGATTCCGTATCATTCTCTAAATTATCTTCCAAGCGTTCCGTCTTAGCTTTCTTTATTTTCTTTCCTTTGACAGTAACCTCTTTCGGAACTTTCGCAGAATAAATACGAAACAACAGATTTCTCGGACCGGGGACAGTGTATCCTTTTCCTTCACGGGCAGAGACAGTCAATTCATATCCATTCGCCAAAGTATTACAAACAATCGGTGTTTTGACAAATTCATCACGCTGATATCCTAAGTTTTCTCCTTCATCTTCATAGAGAGTAAAGGCAGCCTGTGCACCCTCCTGTGCAGGGAAAACTTCAAAAGTTAGTGGATATACCGGTTTCTCATGGGTGTAGTTCATCACCGGCATGGTGGGAATGATAGAACCTTGCTTCACAAACACAGGAACGAAGGACAAGGGAGCGTCAACCGTAGTCCATTGCTCTCCGGTGTAAACCGTCTTCTTGTTATTATAGTCAATCCATGTACCTTCGGGCAAATAGACATTTTTGGTACGAGCGCCTTTCTTCACCACAGGGGCTACCAGTAATTCACGGCCAAACATGAATTGGGCATCCGTAGAAAAAGTTTCCATATCCATTGGATATTCCAGAAACAGAGGCCGCATGATAGGCAATCCTGTATCATACGCTTCGCGGGCGTAAGTGTAGATATACGGCAACAAACGATATTTCAACTCGATAGCTGCCTTTGCGTTCTTTTCCGCTTCCGGACCGAAAAGCCACGGTTCCACCGGATTATCTCCCTCATGGTGGATACGACTCAAAGGATTGAATGCACCGAATTGAATCCAACGGGTATAGAGTTCCGCCATAGCCGGATAATCTTCAATGTCTCCACAGTAACCGGTAATGTCACAGGAAGAAAACGGTATCAGTCCTAAACCGGCGGAAAGCATTACAGGAATCTGATTGGCTAACTGTCCCCAGCCTTGCAACACATCATCTCCGTTCCCGCTATCACCTGTCCAACCGAACGTATAACGTTGCAATCCGGCATAAGCAGCACGGGTCATTTGGAACACACGACGGTCCGGATTCCTCTTTTCAAATTGTTCTTTCACCACTTTATCCCAAGTCAATCCATAGACATTATGGATTTCATCGTGCATACCCAGATAGTGTTTCATGACGAGACGTTCCGTTTGCTCTTCGTTACTCCAGGCAGGTTCGCCCATGTCCGTCCAGAAGCCGGAGATACCGTCGTCAATCGGTTTCTGCTGATAGGTTCCCCACCAATCGGCTACGGCAGGCAAGGTGAAATCCACCACTCCACAGTTACCACCCCAAGGCCAGGGCATATCG
Organism: Bacteroides sp. NSJ-39; assembly: GCF_014287315.1. Taxonomy (NCBI): domain Bacteria; kingdom Pseudomonadati; phylum Bacteroidota; class Bacteroidia; order Bacteroidales; family Bacteroidaceae; genus Bacteroides; species Bacteroides sp. NSJ-39. The sequence continues at coordinate 296,141 of NZ_JACOOB010000003.1, forward strand.
TAGCTTTTACCGTTCGTGCTGTCCTTTACAAAATAACCCAAACGATCAGCTTCTTCCCATTGCTTTTTATTAGCTTGTGCAATTACCGGATCTTGAGATACTACTACCTTAAAACCCATCTCTTTCAAATCCGAAAGCATCTTCTTTGGATTCTCATAGTTTCCTTTGCGCCATTCGAAATCCTGCAGATATTCCGTCCAGCCGATATCCTGATAGATAATATCACAAGGGATTCCACGTTTCCGGTAACCCTCGGCTATTTCGCGACTTAGCTTTTCGCTTGTCAGCAGACCGCGGCATTGAGCAAAACCCAGCGCCCATTTCGGTGGCATGATAGGTTTGCCCGTCAGTCCGACGTATTGGCCGATAATTTCCTTATAGTCCTTGCCGAAAATAAAATAGTAGATCATTTCACCGTTCGGAGCTTCAAAGCTGTAATAGTCGCGACTTTCCGTACCGAACTTGAATTCCGTTTTGTACGTATTATCAAGAAAAATACCATACCGATAACTGCTCATAAAGAAAGGAATACTCTTGTAGAGCGGATCTTCCACTATACTGTAACAGGGTTTGTCACTATTCCACATCTTATAAGATTCGCCACGACGGTCCATCTTTCCTGTCTTTTCTCCCAGTCCGAAAAAATGCTCGTCACGACGGAGCACTTTATATTCCGTCTTCTTTGTTCCTTCACTCACATGCCCCTTGTCGGCATAATCACTAAACAGGAGTTTCTGATACTTATCAAATATCTGAAGACTCAACGGAGATTTATTTACCCGAATACGCAATTTCGGAGTAAAGATCTCATAACAGGCTGTCTGTTCGTCCACATGGACGGTCCCTACATCTTCCAACTCTTCATTAATCACTGCAAAAGAGGCATTCTTCCGTTGCAGCTGTCCATCGGGCGAAAACCAAACTTTGACTACCGAAGGACTACAGAGCTGTAGCTGCAACGCAGCACTGTCCGTCAGGTGAAAAGTCACCTGACGCCCTTGTTGTGTAAAAGAAGTGCATACCTTTGCGTTATCTGTGGCACAAAGCACAGAGATAGGTAACAAGCAAGCTATCATCCATCCTATTATTCTATTCATATTCGCACTATCCTCTTATTTATTCCATATCTATCAGCCTCATTCATACTCTACTACCAACATTGTCCAATATTTCAATGACGGAAGTGCTACCTTTATCTCATTTCCTTCCTGAACAAAATCAAGCTCTTGAGAGACTCCGAAACGTGCATCCGGAGAGGCTGCCCAAACTGTTCTTACCGTCCCCTTTACGCTTACCTTTGTTTGGACCGGTTCAATCAAAGAGGGTTCAACCTGCGTCCCATTAGAGTCACACCAATCCAAATGTACAGCATTGGTATAATTAAGGAAATGAATCACGTCCCTACGATCAAAGCGTTTCCCGATAGTGGCAATCTGATTACGGACAGGGGGCCATTGATTGACGGTCATCTTCCCATCTGTAGAAGAAGCTGTAACTCCATAAAACTCTCCACCATCACGTAAGAGATTCTCATACCCGGTGATAAAATCATAATAAGTCACCATTGCTTTCTTCAATTCCCCTTTCATTGCCAAGCTGCTGTTAGGGAAATACTCGGTAGTCAACATATGTTCTCCTAATTCCAGATGCGCACCACCCCATGCATGGATAGCGGCATTTGCCATTAATACACCAGGGGTATTGAAATAGCCACGCCCTTCACCGCCAAGCTTATAATTCATATAAGCAGCCAATACAGTTTTCTTTCCGTTCGACCATCGATCATTGTTTGTGATAATATTTGAAAGGACGCTAAAGCCGTTATCGGTCGGTTTTTCCCACACTTCAGTATAAAGGAAATCTACCGGAGAGTTCGCAATCAAGTTTTCTTGACCATATTGTCCCACAGCATTCATCACCAACGACTTTTTCGGTTGAGCTTCTTTCATCGCCTTTATAAACACCGGGAAAGTAGCTGCGAGATCAACAGAGTTTCCATTATAATCATATAATTCTCCCCGACCACCTAGCTGGTCAATCTGATAGCCGTCAAAATCAAAAACTTCATATACGTCGTTATTCTGCTGAGCCATATAGTCTCTCCATTCCTGCAATGCCGGATTCGTCAGATAGATATTACTTTTGAAAGGAGAACCTAGCGGATGATAATCCTTGTTTCCGTGCTTCTTGTCCTTAAACAGGTACCATGCTTCTTTCACACCATCATCGGCCGCATCGCTCAAAGCTCCATAAGCAAGATTGTAGAAAAGAGATTTCATACCCCGTTTATGACCAGCGTCAATGTATCCCTGCACAGTAGAACGATAACAATCGCGATTGATAATATCTTTCCACACATCCATCGGAGCAGAAGGCGAACCTGCTAATGGCTTATGGTGTTTGTAATGCCAGTCCTGATACTGCACATAGTTGATATGATGGCGGTTCAGGTTATCCATTACCTTGTTAATCTCCTTTTCGCTCATTTTGCCATATTCGGAGAGAAATCCGTTGCGCGGAAAACGTGCAGGGTCGGAAGACACATCAATGGCAATGCTGCCCAGAACAACCTCTTCGCCATTCTCTACTGTATATAAGTCGACCATATAACCTTTAAAGTCATCTGCCGGCGGATTCCAACTCCATGACTTTCCGGTGAGGGGAGTTTCGGAAAGCACCTTGTTGAGATGCTTATAGCGAATGGTCACCTGCCCTTCGGGAAGATTGTTCAAAGAAAGTTGTACCGGTTCTCCCGGCTGATAGGCGGCTTTATCGGTAGACAGCAGTACGGTGATATAGCCGTCTCCGTAAGTAATAGGATTGTGCGAAGGCTCGTCGTCGATACAACCGGCCAATGAAAAAGCCAGGATACAAGCCATTATATATTTCGTCTGTTTCATAATTCAGTCTGTATTAATCGTTATTTCTTTTGAAAATGAATCTCCTTTTTATAGGTATTGATAGTAACCTTAAAGGTTCCGGCATTATTCATATACCATTTATTGTCGCCCTTATCAGAAGAGAGATAACATGAGCCTGTAAACTCATCATACACTCCTTTATTATCTTCTTCCGCAACAAAGAATAAACCACCGTAATCACCGAATTGGAGAGGAAACTTTATCTGTCCGGTTCCCAATTCTCCTTCATATACAAATTCATTCTTGTTAGAGCTGCTTTGTGTAAGTTCTTTCACATTCTCCCAGGCAAAATCTCCGGATACCGCTTCTCCCATTGCCCAAACCTTCTCGTAAACTACAATTTGTTCCACTGTCAAGTCCTGGCTACCGACATTGAATGTCACAGCATATTTACTTTTATACGTCTGCTTCTCTTCTGTCACCACTTCAGTCCCTTCTTTGTCTCTTGAAATCCGGAAAGTACCGTCCTGCAATTCTCCATTATAAATGAAAAGCTCAGGGTTCGAATCATCTTTTGTCATGGCTATCGGCGTCTCTCCTGCCGCAGTTCCAATCATCCAAAATTCACTGTTATCCGGTTCTTCACCATCCAAATTGGTGATTTCAATATCCAATGTATTCAGATTTACTTTCACCCGATAGCTGGCACCACGCTTGATATTGAATTTATTATCCGGCCCGTCATTCTCATCCTGACGATAAATCAGTTTATTCTCATCACTTCCGTCCCTGCCAAACGAAGGATAGAAATCACTCTGCTGAGTCACAAATTTAAGTTCACCCGTTCCAAGCTCACCTTCCCAAACAAATCCGTTAGGTTCACCGGCTATCGGAGTCATCTTCGTAGCGTTATCAAGCGACCACTGTCCGATAGTAGCCGAACCAATCATCCAAAGATTAGGATAAACCATCTCTCCGCCCAAATCCGTAATTTCAATATCCAGAGTACTCAGATTCAGCTTTATCCGATAATTGCCCGGAGTGTTTATTATAAACTTTTCGTCCGGTTCATCATCATTCTCCCTATAAACGAGTTTATTCTCATCTTCACCATCTTTATTGAAGGAAGGAACAAAAGAAGTTTTCTGTAAGACAAATTTCAGTTCCCCGGATAGAAGTATGCCTTCCCAGATAAAACCATTAGGCTCATCTTCAATGGATTCCATCGGGGTAGCGCTATCCAGGCTCCATACACCTGCGGTTGCTCCGCCAATCATCCATAGATTCAGATAACGTTCAATATAAGGTGTCACTTTGAATGTAACGACAGGAGATATCCGGGTAAATGCTTCATGTCCCGATACAATAGCCGTCACGCGGGCTTCAAACTCCAATGTCTCATCTAAAGAACTATTCCATACTTCCGCCAGCAAATCATTCAACTCTTTATGATTAAATGCCAGGATACGGGAATCCGTTGCGCCTATGTCCTTCTTCAGTCCTCCTGCGAAGTTATTACCTCTCAAATCCATTTCGAGAGTATAGCTGATTCGGGAACTTGTTCCGTAATTACTGCCGGCAGTCCAGGCAAAATGAAAAGCTTCCCTGTCACTCATCAACTGGTTCAGCTCCACTATCTTGGATGAAACAGACAGCAATAAAGACTCACTCCCTTTATCTGTTTCCATTTCATTGGATGTACACGAATTAAATACAAAACCTGCCAATAAAATAATCAGGCCGATATATATCTTTGTTCTCATAATTCTTCTTTTTCAAAATTAATATCCGGGATTCTGTTTCAAATTTCCATTCGCTTCTATCTCCTTCAACGGTATAGGCATTAACAGGTGCTTTTCCGCTGCATTGGTTTTCCCGATAGAGTGAAGGAACTTCAAGGCATAGTTGTCTTTCAGACGGACAAGGTCGAACCAGCGATCACCTTCGAAAGCCAGTTCCATACGGCGTTCGTGGATAATCTTTTCGCGCATCTGGTCTTGTGTCAGTCCTTCGATGTCCGCACGGTTAGTCAGTCCCGCACGCTTTCTCACTTCATACAAAGGAACTTCCGCATCAGTCGTCAGAGCTTGTTCGTTCAAAGCTTCCGCTTTCATCAACAATACGTCGGCATAGCGGAGCACCACAAAGTTGGCGGGACTTGTATTGAAATCCATAGAGATAGATTTCGGGACAAGGAACTTACGCAGGTTATATCCCGTAGTGGAATAAGACGACTGGTACTGCTTTCCGTCAAAGTCGGGGCATCCCAGGTAAAGGATGGTCTTGTCTTTCCGGTTATCCCCCTCTTCGTATTGGCTGACAAACTCCGCTGTCGGCTGGTTCCATCCATAACCACCTGCTACCATATCCGAATTGCGCGGGCCGGTAAATGCGCTCAGCCAGGAAGCCTGATTCTCATTGTCCCAGAAGTCATAACTGGTCTTGCCATAATACTGTACTTCAAACAATGATTCCGGGCCGTTCTTCTTGTTCGGATTGAAGTTGTCACTATAATCATCATTCAAGTGATAACCCAACTTCTGTATCTCGTCACAAAGACGCACAATCTCTGCGTACTCTTTTCCTTGGGTCAAGTATACTTTCGCCAGCAATCCCATAGCCGCACCTTTGGAAGCACGTCCCAAGTCGGAAGCGGAATAGGAAGCCCTGTCGGGAAGCAGGTTGACAGCCTCTTTCAAATCATCCTCTATCAGTTTATAAATATCTTCTTTAGAGGCACGGAAAGGCTTCAGATCATCGTCCGAAGTCTGCGGTTCTGTCAGCAAAGGCACTCCACCGAAAAGACGAACGAGAATAAAGTAATAGTGGGCGCGTAGGAATTTGGCTTCACCCAAACAACGGTTCTTCAAGCCTTGGTCGATATTCATGCCCGGCACGTTCTTGATAACGAAGTTGCAACGGAGAATTCCCGGGGAAGGGCCGCGCCATACATCCAGTACGCCGGCATTATCGGTAGTAGTGATGAAGTTAGCCAAGTCGGTAGTCTCAATACCATCCGTACCGCCACCCGCACCAACGATGCTATTGCCGGCTATGATGTCCAGCGTCCACATACGCATGTTATATAGTTTTGGCCATTGAAGCGGCTGATAAGCACCGTTCACGGCTGCTATCGCGTCTTCTGCTGCCTGGAAACTCTTGGAAGTATCGATGGAATCCCATGGTTCCTTATCCAGAAAGCCGTCACAGCTATTCAATGTCAAGCCCAACAAGAAACAAGGGAGTATATATCTGAACTTTTTCATATTTGTCAATCAATTAAAGGTTCTATATAAAAGTGGTTAGAAAGAAACAGATGCACCGAATGTAATATTACGGGCGATAGGATATACGTTATTGTCATTTCCCGAACCGGAAATCTCCGGGTCGAGTCCTGTGTAACGGGTCAAGGTCAGCAAGTTCTGTCCTGAAACGAAGAAGCGTACAGAGGACATCGCCGCTTTCTTGCTCCATGCGGCAGGCAGGGTATATCCGAGCGTTACGTTCTTCAAGCGCAGGTATTTGCCGTCTTCTATAAAGCGGTTCGATACACGCCCGTTCTTGTTCGGGTCACCGAATACGGCACGCGGCATACTGTTGCTTGTCCCTTCGCCACGCCAGCGGTCGAGAACGGTTGTCATTTGGTTCTGTGCCACGGACATGGCTTCCAAAGAAGCACGGTTGGCATTGTAGATTTTATTTCCGGCTGCCCCTTGCAGGAAGATTTCGAGGTCGAAGCCTTTCCAGGCAAATGAGTTGTTCATAGAGAAAATCCACGTCGGGGTGGGATTGCCGAGATACGTACGGTCTTTGTCGTTGATGACTCCGTCGTTATTCAAGTCCTTGAATTTAATATCTCCGGCAGAAGTGCGGTTGTAAGGGTCGTTTCCTTGTGTCTGAATGGCGTAACGGTCTACTTCTTCCTGTGTCTGGAAGATACCGTTCGTCACGTAACCGTAGAAAGAGCTGACCGGACGACCGACTGCATGGATATTATTATCGAAATACATCGGGACATCCCCGTTCAGGCGAATAATCTCGTTCTTGTTATAAGAAGCATTGAGAGACGTATTCCATGAGAACTCTCCTTCCAGATTGCGGGAGCTGACGGATACTTCAAAACCTTTGTTGCGCATCTTGCCCGCATTAATCTTGGGGACATTGATGTCCGAATATCCGGTGGAGATAGGCACTACCATGTTGACAAGCATATCGTTCGTGTTCTTGATGTATGCATCGAGACTCAAATTGATGCGGCTGTCGATTAATGACAAGTCCGCGCCGATGTTGTATTGTTCCACTTCTTCCCAACGGACATTCGGGTTCGGCATTACCGAGGGGGCAATCGCATTCACCTGTGTGCCGTTGAAGTTGTACTGGATGGTCTGGATAGTAGAAGCATATGCATAGTTGCCCACACTTGCCTGATTACCTGTCAAGCCATATCCTGCGCGGATTTTTACGTCGCTCAGCCAAAAGCTCTTTTTAAAGAACGGTTCTTCGGAAAGTCTCCAGGCAAGGGATACGGACGGGAAATTAGACCAACGGTTCTGCTTGCTGAAACGGGAAGAACCGTCACGGCGGATGGTAGCTGTCAGCAGATATTTGTTGTCATAGGTATAGTTGACACGTCCCAGGTAAGAGAGCAATGCCCAGTCACTTCCGTTGCCGTTCACTGTCGGTTCGAGCGTACCGTTATCCAATTGCTGTGCGGTGGGACTGATAAAGCCCATGATAGAGCCGCTCATGTATTCATAGGTATTGGTCTGTGCGGAAGAGCCGACCATCACTGTGAGTTGATGCTTTTCTGCAAAAGTCTTGTTGAAGGTCAGTGTGTTATCCCACAGTAAAGTAAGGCTCTTGTTATATTTGCGGGAAGCATAGGATTCCGGTTGTGAAATCGGTTGCCAGTCGTATTTGGGCGACCAGCCTTTATCATCCCAGAAGAGTGCCTGCACACCGACGATGGTCTTGAAAGTCAGCCATTCCCACGGTTTTACTTCAGCGTAGATATTACCCAGTACATTGAAGCCTTTGGTAGCGGTGGAGTTAGTCATCATCTTTCCGATAGGGTTGGCAATATCTCCTACATACATCGGGAGTCCTACTGGGCCGGCCCATGAGCCGTCGTCATTCTTGATAGCTTGTGTAGGCAGTGCCAGCATAGTATTCTTGATGCTGTATTCTCCCTTTTGCTTGATGTCATGGTTCAGGGACAGTTTGTTTCCCATCTTCAACCAGTTGTTCATCTGGGTATCCATATTGAACTGTACGGTGTAACGCTCATATTGAGTAGTGCGCACGATACCTTCTTGGTTAAAATAAGCGGCAGATACATAATAAGTCGTTTTATCATTTCCACCTGAATAGTTCAGTGAATAGTTTTGGGTGGCAGCCGTCTGAAAAAGTTCGTCTGTCCAGTTCGTTCCCCTGCCTAGTGAGGTGGGGTCTTCAAACAGCGGGTTCTGCGGCTGACCATTGGCGGTCATCATTTCATTATGAAGGGAAGCGAATTGAGTGGCATCCAGCAAATCCAGTGTGCGGATGGCTTTCTCAATACCGTAAGAGGCTTTGAAGTTAAAGCGTGCGACGTCCGATTTTCCTTTCTTTGTGGTGATGATAATAACTCCGTAAGCTCCGCGTGAGCCGTAAATAGCGGTGGCGGAAGCATCTTTCAATACGTCTACTGTCTCCACGTCGTCCATATTAATCATGTTCAGGGGAACATCGGTCGGCACTCCGTCAATGACGAGCAACGGGTCGCTGTTGTTGATAGAGCCGATACCGCGAATTTTCATCGACACGTTATCGCCCGGCGCACCGCTCGAAATCACCTGAAGTCCGGTGGCGCGTCCCTGCAAGGCAGCTCCGAGACTGGGGGACGGTTGTTTCATCAGGTCTTTGGAAGAAACGGAAGAGATGGCACCCGTCAGGTCGCTTTTCTTCATCGTACCGTAGCCGATTACTACGACTTCATCGAGAACTTCAGTATCTTCCTTCAATGTGATGGTTAGAGACGTTTTTCCGTTTACCGGAACGGTCTGGGTGGCATATCCGATAAAAGAAACGGTCAGCGTACTCTTTGGGGACACTTTCAGAGAAAAATTCCCGTCCATATCGGTAATCGTACCGTTCGTCGTACTTCCTTCCACTACACTGGCACCGATAACCGGCTCGCCCGTAGCATCTACGACATGTCCTTTTATTGAAATCTGTTGTGCGAATGCACCAAGAGATAGGAACAAGCCCCACATTATTAATAAGAGGCGGCGTTCAAAGCCTTTCGACTTCATGCTCTGTTTCATGTACATTAATTTAAAGTTAATATTAGGGTTACTTTTGTTTTTATTCGCTGCGTCATTTCCTGAATGACCGTGAAACAAAAGTATCCACATTTAATACTGCTTCTTTGAGCAGATAGCAAAAATATAGTGGTTCATACAGTTTCTCACAGTATAAACCACTAAGAATAAGAACATTATAAAACAGTAGTCAGACTAAAAAAGTAGTGGTTTTCTTACTCTTCCACCTTCCCTATTTTCATTACTTTAGCTTCAAATTCATCTCTTTCTCCCAAAGCCTTGTTGCGGACACGTGTCCGGTAATTATAAATGGTAGTCACGGAGTAACGGAGGAATTGCGCTATTTTAGTGCTGTCCGTGATTCCCAATCGGATAAGGGCAAAGATGCGGAGTTCGGTGTTCAGCAGTTCTCCCGGTTTGGGTTGCATCGGTTCGGTAAGCAGGGCATTGAACTCGTCTACGAAGTCGGGAAAGAGTTGCAGGAAGGTCATGTCAAAGTTGGCATAGAACTCTTTCAGTTCTTCGTCGAGGAATTGGGAAGATTTTATGGCTTTATAAAGCTCTTCCACTCTGCCGGCAGCGGCAATCTTATTCAGGGAGCGGCGGTATAAGTCCATCTTATCCAGGTAAGCGGAACACTGATCCATATAACGGCCGATGTATTCTTCCTTGATATAGTTGGTTTCCGAAAGTGTGTGGTTCATCTCTTTCAGTTGCGAGTTGGAGTCATGCAGTTCTTCGTTCAGTTCTTGCAGGAGCGTGTTGGTATGAACGACTTCGCGACGGGCGGCGGCTACTTTCTTCATCTGCTTGTACACAAAGAGGATGGCTACCAATAGGAATACGGAAAGCAGGCTGATACAAATCAGAGAAGTCTTCATTTCCCGTTGCTGACGTTCCGTCTTTAACTGGTAGGCTTTGTCGATAATGGGAAAGACTTGCGAGATTTCCAGGGTACGAAGGCGGGCATTACAAAGGGTTGCATCTTCCAGTGAACATTTCAGATAGTTATAGGCACGGTCTATATCCCCGTCTTCGTAGACGAGCGAAGCGAGCTTCCGCAAAGAAACATACTCTTTTACTGCCGATTTCAGGTCGGCAATAGCTGAAAGAGCCAGGTAATGTTTTTGTCCTTTCTTATCGCCTTTCAAACGGTAGGCTTCCGAAAGCGTATAGGTTATCATGGCTTGTGCATGAGCATCCAAAGAGGGTCTCTTGTAGAAGTCCGCCAACATATGTATTGCCTGGTCATATTGTGCATGAACCGTGCATTTATCCGCCAGTACCAATACATGCCCCAAAGAATCGGATACATTGGTTTGCAGAAGAGAGTCGCGGTACAAGTCCGTCATTCGGTAATACTCTTTCTTGGCTTTTGCCGTGACGGCATAATCGCCCATCAACCCATAAATAGTGCGGTATAAATGATAATAATAGGAATACAGATAATCGGGCAAGGTTTTCTTGTCAATCTCGCCCAATAGTTCAAGCGCTTCTTTATACATTCCGGTGGTTCCCATCACTTCCGCCATATTCATGGCAGAATCATCCAGGTAATCCGATTTATTCAGACGGTGTGCCAAGTCCTGTTTCCGCTGGGCGTAGACAAAAGACGAGTCCAGGTTATAAGCCCGGTATTCATCGAAAAGACGTCCACAGAATCCATATCGCTGTTCGTCGGAAGCAGCTTCGGACAGTAACTTTTTCAAGTCGGCAATACATGTTTCCTTTTCTGCCCCATAAGTCTGGCGGTTCTTAATGATACCATCAATCTCGCGGAGTAACGCATCGGTACTCTTATCATCTTTCGCACAAAGCAAGCCGGGAAGGATTATTGCCACAAGGATAAAAATAACTTTTTTCATAGTGCCGTATGTATTATATATTGCAAAGATAAAAGTCTTTCAGAAACTTTCTGCTTTCAAACAAAAGATTGTAGTTATATAAATCATAATTTACCCTTGCGGATAGTTTTCGGAAATAATAAGCTGATAAATATTTGGCACGACACTGTGAATCGGCTATCTTTACACACACTATTACAAAATGTTATGCATATGCAAGATATTATCAACGGACGTTGCGGTTGGTGCGGAACTGACGAACTGTATGTGAAATACCACGACCAGGAGTGGGGAAAATTGGTGACTGACGATAAGACGCTGTTCGAGTTTCTTGTGTTGGAGAGCGCCCAAGCCGGATTGAGTTGGATAACTATCCTTAAGAAGCGTGAGGGATATCGCAAAGCCTTTTGTGATTTCGATGCCACGCTGGTAGCGCAAATGACCGATGAAGACGTGGAACGGTTGATGCAGTTTGACGGCATTGTGAAAAACCGCCTGAAAATCAAATCAACCATCACCAATGCCAGGCAATTCCTCGCCCTGCAAAAGGAATTCGGTAGTTTCTATAACTACACACTGACATTCTTTCCCGATGGAAAACCGATTGTCAATACTTTCCGTTCATTGAGTGAGATTCCGGTGTCGTCTCCCGAATCCGATGCCATGAGTAAGGATATGAAAAAACGAGGGTTCAAATTCTTCGGTTCTACGATTTGTTACGCCCACTTACAGGCTTCGGGGTTTATCAACGACCATCTGACGGACTGCGCTTGCCGGGCAAAATAAAAAGCTGTGCCTGTTTTCCTGATAAGATGCGGGATAGATTGCAATAAACAGATACAGAAGAGTGATGGGAAGGAAAAAACAGGAGTCGAAACCACATTATTATAAACATAATTATTATATTTGCAATAATTGCATTTATAATAATCAGTATGGCAGTCATTAATAATCCTTTTATCGTAGGCGGATACATATCTCCCCATTACTTTTGTGACCGTGAAGTGGAAACAGAACAATTGATACGCAACATAACCAATGGAAGGAATGTTGTTATCATCTCTGTGCGCCGCATGGGAAAGACAGGCTTGATTCGTCACTGCTTTTATCAGGATGAGATAAAAGAGCATTATTATACTTTCTTTATTGACATTTACGCGACGGCCAGTCTCAGGGAATTTGTATTCGCATTGGGAAAAGAGATTTTCGAGAAACTCAAACCCAAAGGAATGAAGTTCATTGAACGTTTCTTCTCGGTCATTTCCTCACTGCGTGCAGGTTTTAAATTGGATTCCGTTACAGGAGAGCCAACTTTCGACATTGGATTAGGAGATATTCATGCAGCGGAAACAACGTTGGATGAAATCTTCGCTTACCTGAAACAAGCCGATAAACCCTGTATCGTAGCCATCGACGAATTTCAGCAAATAGGCAATTATGCGGAAAAGAATGTAGAAGCCATATTGAGAACTAAAGTCCAACATTGCCAAAATGCCCGTTTCATCTTTGCCGGAAGTCAGAAGCATATTATGATGAATATGTTCAACAGCCCGGCCCGGCCTTTCTACCAAAGCGTCAATATGATGCAACTAAAAAGTATCCCACTTACAGAATACAAAGCATTTGTTGAAAGGCTTTTCCTTGAAAACGAAAAGCGCATTGAAGAAGAACTGATAGACGAAGTATATAATTTCTTTGAAGGACATACCTGGTATATACAACTCATGTTTAATGAATTATATATACTGACCGGAAAAGGGGAATTATGTAGCCGTTCCCTACAAACCATCGCTCTGACCAATATCCTTCAGATGCAGGACTTCACTTACCAGGAGATTTTCTCCCGCCTTCCGGAGAAGCAGAAAGAGGTGCTCATCGCTATAGGAAAAGAACAAAAAGCGATAGGAGTAACTTCAGGAAAGTTTATAAAAAAGTATAAGCTAAGTACTCCCAGTTCCGTACAATCTGCGCTCAAGGGGCTACTGGAAAAGAATTTAGTCTCTCAGGAACAGAATCAATATGAAATATCCGACAAACTGTTGGGAGTGTGGTTACAAAAAACCTATTAGGGGCACTGCCCGCTATTAGGTTATAACTCATATAAATCATCAGGCTAAAAATGAACTCTCATTCATTTTTTAGCCTGATTTATATCCACTAGTGCCTCCTTCATCTCATCAATAGGTGGGTATATCCAAACAAAATCTACAGTACAGTACAAACTGTTTGTTTCATGTAAGCAAACTATGTGTTTCATCCTATCGAAACAGTTTGAAACTCCACAGTTAATATCCTGCTTCCAGGGTGTTAATACTCCATGTCCAAACTGTTAATACCCTACGCCTAGGCTATTAATAGCTGACAAGACAACTATTAATGGCTGAAAACTCGTGTATTTGCAGCCTATAAATAGAGTATTCGCATTTAAGGTATTGAATGGCAACAACTGATATATTACTCATTATATACCTGTGTATTAATATCTTGAGCAGATACTATATCCTTTTTTGATGGTCAGTATCGGGTGGCAGATACTTTTATCTGCCACCATCTTACACAGGTATCTGCCACCCTATTAATGCACTATATTTCAACGAAATACAGTGGCATTAGTGTAAGGTGGCAGATACTTTTTGTTTTTCAACTTTATAATATAACTGATAAAGTGAAAAACGAGTCTGACTAATAAGCTCTCAATCCATAATCGAATCTCATCTTCCTGGTATCCTGCACTTCAATCTTCAACAGGTTACTGCCTTTTCGCAGATAGCGGCTGTAACCGCTGATATTGTATTGATTATATTGCCTAGTCTGCTTGGCTTCCTGTACAAAAACCTCTACGCCATTCAACGGTCGTTTGTCACCGCAAATGGGGAGTTATGTCCATCCTTCGATATTCCTCTTTGGAATATTATTGCAAACATTTGGCTTAATATCAAAAAACAATCTCTATAAGATTATCTACCTTTGTTTCTGTCGAAAAACCTCCGCAAAAGCAATAAGCAATTATCATAATACAAATTATCCAAAAACACATTATCATGAAAAAAATCATCCATACCTTTCCAATAAGAGGTATAAAAGTAAAACTCCTGGGATTATTATTATTTCTAACAGGAAGTCTCCAGTCCTGTTCCGATGAAGAAAGTGTATCCATTCAAGTCAGTGCAAATACACTTTATTTCAATGGTTCAGGAGGAATACAAGAGTTGCTGATACAATCTCCGATAGAATGGGCAGTTACAGTCGCCAAAGGTGGAGATTGGTGTCACTATGACAGAACAGATAATTTCTCCACTCTGTCAATATCTGTAAAGAAGAACCCAAAGGAAGAAGAACGTAAAACCTGCTTGATATTCTCTTCCGGAAATGTAACCAAAAGAGTGGATATTTATCAAAAGCCTTCCGGTCATACAAGTCCTACGTATCCACAAGTAGACTCTGACCTGCCTCTCTCTTCACTGACAGATGAAAAAGGAAATATTATACCTGATTTTAGCAATATCGGCTATATGGGAAGCGAGCAAGAAATTCCTGACATAAAGGTGGTAGAAACCATTGAAGCTCCTGCAAGCGGAGATGCCACCCGATTAATTCAAGAAGCGATTGATCGTGTGGCGGCACGTAGTGTTGGCCCGGATGGCTTCAAAGGAGCGGTACTCTTGAAAAAAGGACGTTATAATATTTCAGGAACGCTACTCCTCCAATCCAGTGGAGTTGTTCTCCGGGGAGAAGGTGAAAACTCAGAAACAGGCACTGTCCTGATAGCATCAGGAACAGGAAAAAGAGCCCTTGTCCGAATGGAAGGAACAGGTGTATCCACTCCAAACAGCACCACAGCACTCAATATAAAAGATAATTACGTACCGGTAGGACAATTCTGGGTAAGGGTATTAAACCCCACAGCATTCCGGGAAGGAGATAATGTTACAATTTACCGCCCCGGTACCGCCCAATGGATTAGTGATATAAAAATGGATCAAATCCCTCCCAGATCGGATGGAGGAGTAGTAGGACAATGGGATCCTGTCAGCTACGATCTCAGCTACGAGCGCCGGATCACACATATCAGCAACGATACACTGCACTTTGACAACCCTATTATGATGGCAATGGAAACCCGATATAATAGAGGTGCTGTGTTCAAATCCAGTTTTACAGGAAGAATCAGTCATTGCGGCATTGAGAATATGCTTATGGAAAGCGAATATATATCAGATGAAGATGAAGAACATGCGCTATACGCGATAGAATTTACTAAAGTGGAACATAGTTGGGCCCGCAATATCACCTCCAAGTACTTCGTCAACGGACTTGCCAATTTAATTACCGGCACCCGGTTCGTCACGGTAAAAGACAGTAAATGCCTTGATCCAAAGTCTGTTCTTACAGGAGGAAGACGTTATCCTTTCTGCATGATTCAGGCACAACAATGCCTGGTAATAGATTGTGAAGCTACAGAAGCCCGTCATACCTGTTCCACCGGAACAAAAGGAGTAGGCCCCAATGCCTTTGTCAAAATCAAGACACGAAACACACATGGCGATGTAGGGCCTCACCAACGTTGGAATGTAGGTACATTGTATGACAGCGTTGACACTGACGGACAAATCAACGTGCTCGACCGTGGAAGCATGGGCTCCGGACAAGGTTGGGCAGGAGCCAATCAAATATTCTGGAACTGCATCGGCTCTAGAATCTGTATACAAAGCCCCTGGGATTCTGCCAAGAACTATGGTATCGGTTGTAAAGGAACCAAATACAAAGGCCCATAT
This sequence comes from Bacteroides sp. NSJ-39, assembly GCF_014287315.1. Lineage (NCBI taxonomy): Bacteria > Pseudomonadati > Bacteroidota > Bacteroidia > Bacteroidales > Bacteroidaceae > Bacteroides > Bacteroides sp. NSJ-39. The sequence continues at coordinate 311,923 of NZ_JACOOB010000003.1, forward strand.
GCCGACCGCCCCGAGGGCATTTATATAAGAGAAAACCAACCTGTTATTCCTGCTTCTCTTTTCGAGGCACAACTGGAACTAAGAAAGCGGACAGGCAGATTATATCATTCCAACTCCCATTAATTTTTAAAGAAACTGAAAGGCTTCCATTACCCAATTAACAGGTATGGAAGCCTTTTCAACTTTTCGAGAAGTTATAAAAAACCGTCGCTTAATAACTCATCATTTAGAGACCAAATCTTTCAAATAAAAATTAACAGTAAGACTTCCCATTGTTGGACTTGTTGTAGCAGCATCTATCAATTCAATAAAACCAACCTGAATGATATTATTAACATGCACCTTGTCGCCTTTATAAACAACAACCATATTTACTCCGCCTATCTCCATACCTTGCTCATTTGTAGTATTGTATTCATCATTTCCGGCCACATAGCGTGCTGCCGTAACCGTTTTTTTACAAAGTTCCATAAGCCGGCTTGTAGATTCCAACTCTTCCAAAGTTCCATCTTTGACTTTATCCAAAAAGAACTTTTCATCCGGATTTGCAGATGACAATTTACGGAACCGCATTAACAGGCCACCTTGCAGCCCCACACCATTACATTTCAAATATTTATTATTCAACATGGATACAAATGCCAGTCCACCGGCTACAGGAGCAACTCCCAAATGACATTTCTTTCTAATTTCTTCGTTTTCGGCAAACTCACAAGTAGAATATATTTTTCCATCAATTCCACTCAAAATACCAATCTCGGCATTTTTCATATTACCACTATTCAGCGTCTTATTCTTCCAACAATAAAACTTTGGTTTCATCGTGCCGGTTTCCTCTGCAGAACTATCACCCACTACATACGCATAACTCGTTAAAGTAACTAAGACCATGCACATTGACAAAATCACTTTCTTCATATCGTTACAATTCTAATTAAAAATTAAACATTTCTATTTCTGATAATAAAGGTCGAATACAATAGTAGCCTCCTTGGCAGCTGATGAAGTATCCAAGTTGATCTTTAAAATATGTATCAAGCCAATTTTACCATTCTTTGAACTTTGGAAAGCCACTACACTTCCCACCCCAAACAAGTTAGGATTTACATTTCCACCCTCATTCACACTTTGAACATTATTTTTATCAATCCGTATATTACCATTGAACAGTTCAGGTGTGGCAAACTCGGATATTTCTCTTAAACCATTGTTCCTGACAAGTTCAATAATAGGAGCCTCCATATACGAATCTTCCTGCAGGACAACAAATTTCGTATCAATAGACAAATAACCTTTATAATACTGCTCTTGCTTTTCAGCAGTATCAGCATTCTGCAAGGCTTTACCACCACAATGAAAAGATTTCAAATTATTGCCTATTTTCTTTGAATTTGCCAAAGCAAAAGCCGGTCCGGAATATGACATTCCAATAATATCTATCTCAGCACGCCGCTTTTGATTTTCTTCAGAAGTCAATGCACTATTCTCTACCATACAACAAGCAGTCTGAATATCCAGTTGACTTTCATCAACCGTCAGCATACAGCCAACATCAGGATTTTGATTAGCGCCCAACATCTGATTTCTAAAAACAAAAACATTTAAATCAGCAGGTGGAATCATCCCTTGGACTAAACATGGAAGTGCATCAAATTCCACTTCTTTCTTTTTTCCATCTACAGTATAAACCAATACTAAAGAATAAGAGCCGACCGGTGTATCTTCCGGGACAGTAAATGCCAGCGTTCCTTCATTCAAAGTACAACCTGTCATCTCAAAATCCTCTGCCGTAAGTTCTTTACGCAAATGAACCCCGACAAGTTCCTTATCTTCCCAATTATTGAGACTCACAGCGACCGCTTGACCCGTTTTCAAATCACCCAAGACCTCTTGTGCTATTTCCAAATCAGCTATTTGTAATTCCTTATCTTCCGGCATCTCAATATAACGCGAATAAGTATACTTCGTTTCCGCTTTCGGATTATCGTTACCATAGCCATAAATGATTATTACCTTGTTCGCATCTTCACTCATTTTATACAAATTCTTATATCCGTTTTGGTAAATGAGCAACGAATCACCTTCTATACGATACCGACCTTGCTGATAGATGTTTTCCACCTCTCCAGTCTCTATATCATAAGTGGTAATACAAGAAGTGAAATCAGCATTGAAAGTTACCAATACTTTCTGAGACACCCCTTCACGAATCCAAGTTCCTTCCAATGGATTATTACCCATATCCACATCCCATCCATCCTCTTTATCACATGCTGTCCATAAAAACAGCATGCTTGCTAATAATATGTATAATATATTTTTCATATTTTTTCTTTATCGGTTTATCATTATTCAGAAGTCAGATCCTTAAAATAGAAGTTGACAGTAAGACTGCCTTTTGTCGGAGTTTCCGTATTAGCTCCCGTCAGTTCAATAAAGCCAATCTGAGCTATCTCATCAACGTTCGCCTTGTTTGCTTTGTATACGATAACCATATTGGCTCCTCCAATTTCCATACCTTGAGTATTAGTAGTGTTATATTCATCATTTCCGTCTATATAACGTGCTGCAGTAACACTCTTTTTACTGAACTCCTTTAACTGGTCTATGGGTTCGAAATCCTCCAAAGTCTTATTTTTGATTTTCTCAAGAAAAGCATTCGCTTCGGGAGTTGCGGCTGATAATTTGAAAAATCGCATTAACAGACCGCCTTCCAGACCTACACCTCCACATTTCATATAACCATTTTTCACCATTGACACAAATGCTAATCCACCAGATACGGCTGCAACCCCTAAATGACATTTCTTTTTAATCTCGTCACTTCCAGCAAATTCGCAAGTAGAATATATTCTCCCGTCAAATCCGCTCAAAATTCCAATATCGGCATTGGTCATATTTCCACTGTTAAGAGTCTTATCTTTCCAGAAATAGTAATTTGGCTTTATTACACGAATCGTCTTGTCCACTTCCGCATCTCCTTCTTCATTATAATACATCAACTTGATATCCGCATCTGTCGTTTCCCTATAACCGTCACTCAACAAACAAACCAACTTTGTGTCAGAACTCTTTGCAGTCTGTATCTCAGCCTTCAACCCTCCAATCATCACACTATCCACTACAGAAAAATCTGTGCCTTCCAGTTCTATCTCGAAACCCTGCATTTTCTTCTCTGTCACGTAACTTACTGTCGGAGTCTTCAATACTAATTCCAATCCCCCTACATTGTCCGGAAAATTTACAGGTTCTGTCTCCACAATGTTCTTACCGGAACGATAAGCCAACTTCATTCCTACCGCTTTGCCTGAAAAATAAGGCACCTGTATTCTCAAGAAATCTTCTCCCTGCCCTATAATTCTCCCTTTCACCAAGTTTGAGTTTTCTTCCCCGGAAACAACAGATCGGTTACGAGTCCCTTCTTTTATAAAAAACATTTCTGTCACCGAATTCAAATAATATCCGGACAAAGTAAGCGCGTCGTTCGGAGATAGTTTACCCCACTTCAACTCATCCAGTTCCAATATAGGTTCAACATAATCCACCGTATACGAATCTGCCGTTTTAGCCACTCCATAAGGAGTGAATACCTCAATAATACCTCCTGTTAACTCGCCATTGGCATTCAAAGCATTCACATTAGCAATAACCAAATTATGGTTAAGCCTCTGCACCGCAACTTTCACTCCACCGATTTTAATAGAATCCACTTTAGCCAGGTTTCTTCCCGTTATATGAATCTCTGATCCGGTAACACCACTTTTCGGTTCAAAGTCCTCCACAATTGGTCCGTCCTGATTCTCTTCCACAATATGCAGCTTCTCATTACAAGCCACAACGCTTATCAACATCATAATTATTGCTGACAGCTTGCTGAATATATTATTAGTTACTCTTTTCATATCTTTTACTTCTACATCAATATCCTACATTTTGTGTTGCATTAGGGGCACTCATCATCACTTTATATGGAATAGGCAGCAACAATTGCCAATTCTCGAGTGATTTGTCCGGCATATAAATGGTAGTGAAACGAGGTGCATCATAAAACCCTTCTTTCGCATAATTACCATTCTGTATACTACGCACCTTTTCCGTCTCAAAGTGATTCTTCATCACTATAGGCAACTGTCCGGTCCGCTGCAGGTCAAAAAAACGTTGATTTTCAAAAGCAAATTCCAAACGCCTTTCTGTCAACATGGCATCCTGAAACTCATATTTGTCTTTGAAGTCCTCTACTTTTTTAGCTTTCAAACCTGCGCGCATACGAGTATAATTCAGGTAATCGACCGCAGTTTGAGTAGGGCCATTCAACTCATTTTCTATTTCACCAAGCATCAAAAGCACATCGGCATAACGAATGATCGGCCAATCATTCTCAGCATCTTTACTTGTCAGTATTTCACTCAGATACTTAGTCACATAAGACAGATAATTAACTGTTTTCGTCCCGCTATCTGTAACCTTTGTCCATGTTTCTTCCAATACTGCCGCCTTGCGGTTATCCATTATTCCTGCCTGCTCATCATTTTCTTTTTTAAAGGCTGCCAACAGGTCTTCTGTCGGGCAGTTATATCCGCTTCCGCCTCCTGTAATAATCATATTCTCACTGTTACCGGGAGCAAAATAATTGCCGAATGGAGAGCCCAGACCATATCCTCCAGCTTTGTAACGGGAAGCAAACAAGATCTCTTCATTCATTTCATTAGAGACACTAAATACATCTGCATAAGAGGTCTTTACCAAATCATAACCGCCATCCTTTTCTACTTCTTTGAGCAAAGTCCAGGCATCTGTAAGAAGTTGTTTGGCTTTCGGACGGTCATTCTCACTACCCGCAAGTGTCAAATACACTTTGGCAAGTAGTGTCTTCGCTCCCCAACGGTCAATACGCCCTTTCTGGTCACTTGTGTTTCCTACGGGCAATTTACTTGCCGCAAATTCCAAGTCCTCTCTGATCTGCCCATATACTACATCTACAGTACTTCGTTCCGTATATTTGGCTTCTTCAGGAGTTATTCTCTCTGTTACCAAGAATACGGCACCATACAAGCGAACCAGATTAAAATAGTGATAAGCCCGGATAAAACGGACTTCTCCCTCATACTGCTGACGTAGAGCAGGTACTTCTACCACATCAAGATGTTCCATTACAGAATTACAATTTGCAATATTATGGTAGGTCCGTTCCCAGTAAAGAGTATTGATATCGCTGGAAGGATCAACTTGGTAAATATCCATATTCACCAAATCCAGTTCTGTACCATTCACATCATTCTGCCGGTAATTACGTGCATTGTCCGAACGTATTTCGGTAAGGAAAAACTCTCTGTCCAACGGACCGTGTATTCCGTTATAACAAGCCAGGACACCCGTATTGACCTCCGCTGCATTACGATAATAGCGCCCATATTCCAACTTGTCATTTGACGGGCAATCAAGAAAATCCTCACATCCGGTTAATGCTGCTATAAACAAAACGACCGTATATATAAATCCTTTTTTCATATCTATCCGTTTAAAATTCAATGTTAATACCTCCACCTATAGTCTTCTGGATAGGAAATCCTCCCCCTTGTTTACCATTACGTGCCACTGCCGTATTATAAATACCGCCACCGGAACGAGATTCAGGATTGATGCCACGATAATCCTTGTTCCAAATATACAACAAGTTCTGAGCGCTTAAATAAACCCTCAATTTAGAGATTCCCAGTTTACGCGCATTTTTCTTTGGTAAGGTATAGCCTAAAGTTACATCACGCAAAGCAAGATAGCCCACATCTTCAAGAGCATAATCCGTCAGCATATGGTTGATACCGGAATTCGTGTAAGGTACCTTTCCATTTCCCGGATGCTCAGCACTCAACCAACGATCTGTACTCACATATTTCTTATGATTCATCAAGAACGCATTATTCGCACTTTCAATATTATATACCTGACCACCTACCTGACCCTGAAAAGTAAAAGAAAAATCAAAATCATAGTAATTCAATGTATTGGTCATACCCCAATTAAAATCAGGATAAGGATTACCCAGTATCACACGGTCATCATCATTTATCACATCGTCACCGTTTGTATTAGCTACCCGTAAACCTCCCGGCTTATCATTAATGTGATGTGGGTTATTATTTATCTCATCCTGATCTTTCCATACACCGATTACCTTGAAACCATAGAACTGAACAGTCGGGTCGCCTACACGGTTTATATAATAATCGACACTGCCACCTTGTGTAATCTGTTCTGCCGGACCACCAAGATCAAGTAACCGGTTGCGGGAACGGGAGAAATTCAAGGAAGTACTCCACTTGAAATTACGACTTCTAAAGTTATAGGTAGTTAATTCCAGTTCAACGCCTTTTGTACGCATCTTTCCCTCATTTGTCCATGCCAGTCCATATCCGGAAACACTGTTTACCGTTTTCTGATATAACAGATTCTTCGTAATTGTATAAAAATAATCTACAGTAAACGCAATACGATTATTCAGGAAAGCCACGTCAATACCTCCATTGTATTCATTTGCCTGCTCCCATTTCAATTTATTGTTTCCCAATAAATACACATTATTTTGCAAGGTATTATTAGCCAGTCCCGTATTCACTTCTCCGTTTCCCGTACCTAGCGGATAACCGGCAGAAGAGAGCAAATCCACATTCGAATAGTCAGTAATAGCATCAGTACCCGTTACTCCATAACTCAACCGCAATTTCAACTGGCTCAACCATTTCACTTTTCTCAAAAAAGATTCCTCAGAGATTCTCCATCCTGCCGAAATGGAAGGAAACCATCCCCAACGATTATCTTTTCCAAATTTAGAGCTACCATCACTACGTACAGTTGCCGATAACAAATAACGATCCTTCAACGCATAGTTCACACGCCCGAAAAAAGAAGCCATCGCACTTTCCGTAAGCCACGTCCCGGTACGGATATTAGTCCCCTCATATTGGTCGATGCGCCCGGCTCCACTCAACATATGGATTTCCTCTGTTGGAAAGTCAAATCCGAGAACACCGACTTTCTTAACCGAACGTTTATAAACAGAAGCTCCTGCAAGTACATTTACCTGATGAATTCCCGCAAATTTCCGACTGTAGTTCAACGTGTTCTCCGAAGATATGTTGATAGTCTTAGTACTACTGTATTGTCCCCGATTGGGATCTGCCACATTTTTCGCACCAGTTTTCCAATATGCATCTGTTTCACCATAATTGAAGTTGATATTATTGGCAGACCGGAATTTCAATCCTTTGAATAATTCAATATCAATATACCCTTGTGCCTGCATGCGATATTGACTATTAGGCTGATCTACATTCTCCATCACTCCATAAGCATTATTTTGCGTAGTATTCCATAAACCGGTAGTCGTTACTGTCCGCTCCAAACCAGTTTGCGGGTCTATTCCGGTAACAGTTATATTATTAAAATGTAATCCCCTGACCAAAGAGCCCACCGGCTGTCCTGTTATAGCGGCTGTATATTCTGTATGACGCGCGGGTGCCCACGCCGGAGCAGACGTATAATTATAGAAGTTTATAGCCGGACGCTCACTTTTAGTATAAGAAGGCATCAGGTTCACTCCTACACTTACTCTTTTTGATAGTTGGGCATCAATCCGGGCTCTCATGGTATAGCGTTTATAATAGTTCTTACGCATCATACCTTCATCGTCAGCATAAGAACCCGAAATATAATATTTCAACTTCTTACTACCACCACTAACAGAAAAATCCACCAAATACATATAAGCATTATCACGAAGAGCTAATCTTTGCCAGTCAGTATCCGTATCAATCACAGACTTGGCAAACTCGACATTACCTAAGCTCCTTCCCAACAAATTGGCATCGCGTATACATAGATTGACATACTCTTTCGTATTCATGATAGGGTGAAGCTTATAGGGAGACTTTGAGCCAAACTTGAAGTTAACTTTGTAACGGGGCTTATCCGCCAACCCTGCTTTTGTAGTAATCATGATAACTCCATTAGCCGCACGCGAACCGTAAATGGCAGCTGAAGCGGCATCTTTCAAGATTTCAATACTTGCCACATCAGCCGGATTGATCACCTCCAAACCATCACTCATTTCGAAACCGTCTACAATGACTAATGGGGCAGTATTGGCACTGTAGGACGAGCCACCACGGATAGTAATCTCAGGAGAAGCTCCTACTTCAGAAGTTGTATTCAATATTTGTACACCGGCTGTACGTCCCATTAAAGCCTGATCCAAACGAGGAACCGCATTTTCATCCAGGCCATCAATATTAACCTTCGTCACCGAACCTGTAAGATGGGACTTTTGCTGCGTTCCATAACCGACAACGACAACTTCGTCCAACTGCTTCAAGTCCTCGGACATTGTAATACGCAATTCTTTCCTGTCTTTCACCACCACCCGTTGCGTCACAAAACCTACATAAGAAAATTTCAAGATTTGTTTATTTACCGGCACATTAATCGAGAACCGTCCTTCCACATTAGTAATGGAACCGACAGTTCCGCCTTCTACTTGGACGGAAACACCGATCAGCGGCTCTCCATCCTCATCAAGTACTATTCCTTTCACAGGCAAGTTCTGTTGTGTAACAGCAAAAACGCCGGTGGGAAAGACTAATGCAAAGACTTCTAGCATACACACTATCAAAACAGTGCATTTAAGAAGAGATGAATTCTTTTTCATAATAAAATGTTTTTCATACCTAAAAATTATTATTTCATTCCGCAAATCTAACGATTAATCACCCATACGGATTTCTTAAATCCACCAAAGAGTTGCAATATCCTTCTGACGATTTGAAATAATAACCCTAATTCTTATAAAAATAGCCCAGATACAGAAATACGCAGTCCGGGCAGCCAATATGAACGTTTTCTGCAAACATTAAACCTGCTTTTATAACGCAAATATACAAAGACATCGTATTTTTGAAATAAAAAAATGCCATGAACAATAAATGTATAATCCTCATTCTTATTTTCAGTTGGATAGTAAGCTCCTACGCTCATACGCAAAGCAAACTGGTTTCTTTTGACCAAAAAGGGAAATTAATCTACCATCCGTACACTATCCAAAAAGATATTCTGCCGGATTTCTCTCATTGTGGTTATATGGGAGGCGGTATAGCCATTCCCGATGTGAAAGTCGTAATGACAATCACTCCTTCGGCAAATAACAGTGACGATGCTCCAATGATTCAGGCCGCTATTGATAAAGTGGCTCGACAGAAAATCAGTAAAAACGGATTCAGAGGATGTATTCTCTTAAAAAAAGGTACTTACCGGATTGCAAGTCCACTCCGGATCACTGCCGGTGGAATCGTCCTTCGAGGTGAAGGAAATGACAAAGAAAGTGGAACCATATTAATAGCTACAAGCCCTCAAACATATAGTGCCATCGAGGTAGGCAGCAAAAAGAAAAGACGGCTCGCGTGCGAACAATTTCCTATTACAGATGAATACGTTCCTTCCGGTAGCCGTATTATCCATGTAACCGGAGCCGGTAAGTACTTCCACACAGGTGACGATATAGTGATACGCCGCCCCAGTACAGCAAACTGGATTCATACCATAGGCATGGACTCCATCGCCCCCCGCCCACAAAAAGGAGAAACAACCCTTGAAGCCTTCCAACGTTTTCAAAAAGAAGGAGAACGCACGAATATGAACGGAACAGTGCAATGGAAAGCCGGAAGCAAAGATCTCCTATTTGAACGCAAGATTGTTTCGATAAAAGGAGATGAAATCACGTTGGATATTCCATTAACCAACGCAATGCAAAAAGAGTTCGGTGGCGGCACAATCTGTAGATATACTTTCAATGAGCGTATAGCACTATGCGGCATAGAAAATATATATGGAACAACCCTTTATGACGCACAGGTAAAGGCTATACACAACGGTATGAAAAGCAAAGAAAACCCTACGGGAGAATATCGCAGCGATGAAAAGCATGCCAATATCTTCGTCAACTTCCTCGCAGTGGAAAATGCATGGGTAAGGAATGTCAGCGTAGAACATTTTGACTGCTGCATACAAACTTCCATAGGCTCCAAGTTTATTACCGCCCAAGATCTGTCCGCCACCAATCCGGTCTCCGTCATTACAGGAGGAAGAAGATATGCATATAGTATCAGCGGCGGCCAGATGTGCCTGTTTCAACGTTGCTACGCAAGCCATCACCGCCATCAATTTGTTCTGGGTGCCTGTGTAGCCGGCCCCAATGTTTTTGTAGACGGAGAAGGAGACATGAGCTTCGCATCCAGTGAGCCCCACCAACGCTGGTCGGCAGGTTGCTTATGGGACAACATTACATTAAGAGGTCCGGCCGCTTCTTTAATAGCCGGCAACCGGGGCAATATGGGGTCAGGACATGGATGGGCAGGCGCGCAAATGATATTCTGGAATTGTACCGCACCACTTATTCTAGTAATGGAACCTCCTACAGCACAAAATTTTGCCATCGGTCTGCAAGCTGATAAAACAATCAATAATGAACAAGCCTTAAAAAACAGAAAATCAACTTTCAACAGTATTTCAAAAGCTTCTATGATCAATATGGATTTTAAAAACAAACCGATAGAAGGGAACGGATGGATAGAAAGTGATACAACTGCCGTACTTCCGCTTAGTCTATATTACCATCAGTTACGTGACCGCCTTGGCGCGACAGCCTTGAAAAACGTAATGACAGACGCACAGCTACGGAAGTTCTTCCCCGAATAGCCATAGCCTTACAGGCTGAAGAACCGGAGTATTTTTCATATTCAGGAAGAAAATAAGCCCGGCTTTTCATTTATTATCGTCTTTCTTACTATTTTTGTTGCCACGAAACATGCATATATCCTATATTATGAAAAAACTGTTATGTACATTGCTAGTTGTCATCTTGTCACAGATAATTTGTGCCGAACGACAGTACCACTTTTCCAATCTGTCAGTTAAAGATGGTCTGTCGCAACTCCATGTTACTTGTATTTATCAGGATAAACTAGGATATATGTGGTTTGGCACAAGAAACGGACTCAACAAATTCAACGGAAATTCTTTCGATATATTCTGGAATCATGCAAATAATGACCAAAGTATCAGCAATAATATAATCAACTGCATCACTGAAGATAACGAAGGCAATCTATGGGTCGGTACAGAAAACGGTTTGAACAAGCTTGATAAAAGCAGAGAAAGATTCAAACGATATTATCATTCAAACCAGTCAGGCTGCAATATTCTATCTCTCTGCATAAGCCAGGGAGACACTCTATTGGTTGGAACCAACTCCGGACTATTCTTTTACGATTCCTCAGCTGACAGCCTTAAACACATTTTCCTGAAAGAACTAAATAACAGTTCCGTTAATGACATTCTTGAAAAAGGAGACAATCTTTATCTGGCTTCCGGCACTAAAGGGCTTTTGGTATACGACCGACAAAAAGGACAAGTCATCCGTACATTCTCTACAGATTCTCCGGCACTTCCGCTACCGGCCAATTACATCAAAGATATACATATTGACAAGAAAAACAACATATGGCTGGGAACTTACAAGAACGGAATCTGCGTTATCAGAAACGACCTGTCGGAAATCATACATTATAACACCTCAAACGGGTTGTCCAACAACCGTATCCGTTGCATCAAAGAATCTCCTACAGGGAAAATGTGGGTAGGAACCTTTGACGGATTAAATATTATCAATCCGGTTACAAACCGGATTGTGTCATACAAATACGGCACACAAGGCACTTTAAGCCATCATTCCATTTTCAGCATACTATTTGACCGTATGCAGACCATCTGGGTCGGAACCTATGCCGGAGGAATTGATTATTACAACCCTTACGGACATCTATTTGACTTTTATAATCCGGGAGCACTCCTTAATAACAGTCTGGGTATTCTGGGACCGTCGACCGAATATAACGGAGTGCTTTACATTTGCTCGGAAGGAGGAGGGCTGATTGCTTTCGACCTTACGCAACAGACACTGAACCAATACAAATTACCTTACAAATTCAGTGAATCTGCACGAACTATCTTTAAAACCATTTACCGGGACGGCAACCGCTTTTTATGCGGAACCAGCCAAGGCGAAATATATGAATTCAATCCGCATACCCGCCAGTTCTCCCTATTCTATCAAACTACCGACCGGAAACCAATCTACCATATCGGCAGAAGCCGCTCCGGTGCAATAATCATCGGGACTATCAGCCCTATGGAAGGGTTGACATTCATTTATGACAAAGAACAACATGCCATACAAACGACTTTCCCCGTAAAAGGAAGAAAAGATATAAGTTTCCCCAATGTAATTTGTGTATGTGAAGTCGATGCCGATATCTTCCTGATCGGCACAAAAAGCAACGGGCTGTTCTGCTATGACAAGATAAACCATACGTTGATTTCCTATCAGGAGAACCACGGACTGCCCGCCAAGCATATCAGCAGTATTCTGAAAGATCGTTCGGGAAGAATCTGGATAGGCAGCATAGATGGTGGAATAAGCGAGCTCGTCCTTTCGACAGGTAAATTCAGTACATATAATGAAAACAACGGATTACTGACGAATCAGGTTTGCAAAATCGTGGAAGGAAATGACAACACCCTGTGGCTCACCACACTGAACGGAATATCCAATCTTGATCTTCGTACACGCAATATTATCAATTATGGTCAGGAAAGTGGCATACAGATACAGGAGTTCTCCCCCTGTGCCGGCCTTCGTTTGTCCGACAACCGGATTTTCTTTGCCGGCAACAACGGTTTCACACTTTTCAATCCGAACGATATCATTACCAATCCGAACATACCGCCTGTTACATTGGACAAATTATATATCAACAATAACCTGATCCGGCCGGAAAATAAAGGAAGTATTCTGAAAGAAAGTATTTCCACGCAAAAGAAAATTGTTTTGAAACACAACCAAACCAACATAATGATTGAATATTGCGCACTGAACTACATCTTCAATAACAAAAACCAATATGCCTATAAACTGGAAGGGTTCGACACAGAGTGGAACAAAGTAGGAAGCCGCCGCACAGCCTATTATACCAATATTCCTGCCGGAACCTACCATTTTCAAGTGAAAGGTTCCAACAACGACGGCATCTGGAATGAAAAAGGCACTACACTGGAAATTGTAGTTCTCCCTCCTTTATGGAAAACCTGGTGGGCCTATTTGCTCTATAGCGCAGTTGCAATAGCCCTCATCGCCTTTATCATCCGCTACTTCACCGAAAAGAAACGTTTACAAAACAACATCAGACTGAAACAAATGGAAGCGGAAGTACACGAAGAATACTATCAGGAGCGCAACCGTCTTTTCACAAACTTCTCACACGAACTGCGTACTCCTCTCACCCTCATCATAGCTCCACTCGAAGAATTCGTCAAACGTACAGATTTGGCAAATGATATCCATTACAAAGCAAAGCTCATGTTACGCAACGCCCAACGATTGCTCCGTATCGTCAACAATCTGATGGATCTGCAAAAAAATGAAAGCGGAACAATGAAACTGCGAGTATCCGAAAGCGATATAATCAAATTTACCGGTGAGGCTGTCTCGTCTTTCCAGGATTTGGCTTTATACCGGAACATTCATTTAAGATTCAAACATTCTACCGACCTGCAGCCGATATGGTTTGACCGTAACTTATTGGAAAAAGTATATTTCAACTTTCTTTCCAATGCTTTCAAAAATGTACCGGACAGCGGATCCATATTGGTAGAACTAGATGTAAAGCCATTCTCCGAACTTGGGATTTTCATTCCTGCCAAACTGAACAAATACAAAAATACGGAAATAAAATATCTGGCTGTATCTATTCAGGACAACGGCACCGGTATCGCTCCGGACGAACTTGAGAAAATTTTCCGCCCATTCTACCAGGTAGCACAAAACGAGCATTCCAAATCCGGAACCGGTATCGGACTGAGCCTGAGCAAAGCAATTATAGAAATGCATCACGGAATAGTATGGGCGGAAAATGCTCCCGAATCCGGTGCCATATTCAAATTCATTATCCCTGTCGACAAAAACGGCTTCACACCGGAAATGATTGTAGAGACAACAGACAATGAGGTTGTATCGTTCAATGTAGAACTTCCGGATCTTGATTTTGAACCCGACAATTCTGAGAGGAAACAAGCGACTATCCTGGTGGTGGAAGATAACCGCGACTTGAACAATTACATATGTTCTTGTCTGGCAGAAAAATATAATGTGACCGGAGTGACAAATGGCGAAGACGCACTAGTCAAAGCTGTCAATCTACTTCCCAATCTGATAATCACTGATCTGATGATGCCCAAAATAAATGGCATAGAATTAATCTGCAGACTGAAAAAGGATATGAATACCAGTCACATTCCTATCATCATGGTTACCGCCAAAACCGGAACAGACGACATAAAAGAAGGATATGCCGCAGGGGCAGACGAATATATCACCAAACCTTTCGATGCTTCCATATTGAAAATACGGGTAGATAACCTGATCCAAAGCCGGGAAAAACTGAAAGACCTGTACAGCAAAAACTTCTCTCTCGAATCGCTGGGAGTAGATGTTACTTCTGTCGACGAAAAGTTCATGCAGAAATTATATGCCACTTTACAACAGAATATCGCCAATTCCGACTTAAACCTGGATGCTTTCTGCAAAGAGCTCGGTTTGAGCAAGTCGAACCTGTATCGTAAAATCAAGCAAATCACCGGTTATTCACCCAATGAATTTATCCGCAACTTCCGTTTGGAAACTGCAGCTAAAATGTTGAAAGAAACAGATATGACAATAACAGAAGTCTATTGCGCCGTAGGCTATAACAGTCTGGCTTACTTCTCAAACTGTTTCAAAACGTTATATGGAGTTCCGCCGACAGAGTTTAAAAACAGGCAGGAAGGGAAATAAAAAAGAAACAAATAAGAATCCGCATCCAGTGACTGGATACGGATTCTATGTTTTCATATATTCTAATTCTCTGTTTGCAAGTATTAATCTTCTCCCAAATTTTCGAATGCCTTGCCTTCTATTATCTTATCAGCCGCCATTTCTTCAGAATAATAATCTTTGGAGATTTCAAGATATTTCTTGAAGAGCCGCTTTGCTGTCTTGATTTCATCTCCTTCCGTAATCGGAGTACGTGCCTTATTATAAGTAGAGACAAAGTTCATCTCCCAATCCGCCATTTTATTATAGAGTGCGTTGGCACGGAAAGCTTCACGTCCGTAGGCCTGAGGCAAGCCTTCCTCCACATATTCCTCTCCGCGATCCAGATAACCCGACATTTCATCATAAAACATTTTCCAGCGTTTCAGATAGAAATTCTCGATCAGTCCGCTCCATTCACGCCAGGAATAGTCAAATATACGCGGATCACCATCAGCTCCCCATATAGTAACCAATGCGGTGGCATCCTTTTCCAACAGATTCTTTTCGGCTTCCGTTGTCCCCCAACTGCGGGCATCAGCCAGCCATTTATCAAAGTTAAACTCTTCACGGGTACGGAGAAGCACATCCGTATCATGCATCAGTTCCAAAAAACGATTACTATGCAGAAGAAAGTTTTTGCGGTCTTTCTTGCGGAAAGCATCTGCCGCACGTTTATGTATCACCTGTCCCAGATTTGTCATTATCTGGCGTTGTAAGTCAATCAAGTCAAAACGGTAAGGTTTGGAAGCGCCCAATTTGTCCGACTCTTCCAGAAGCAGCTTCTGCGCCTTCCATAACAATAAAGGAGAATAAGGGATACCCAATCCATGGTTCGGGCCTGATTTCTTCACATTCAATGCCGGACGGGCAGCGATGATCGAACTACGTTCCGTGCCGTTCGTTCTCCTCTGATAAGGACCTTCAAGCAAATACAGCCATGCCTGCGCCGTTTTTTCAGAAGGTGCACCATAACGACGCGACGCATATCCTGCCAACCATTCTTCGATATTCACCTTTCCTACATGAAGCGGTATTTCAAATGCCAGTTCGTAAAAAACCGGGTTCTGCATGATAGACTCCATAAAAAGTCCCGATCCGCATACATTATCATGTTTTGCATGAGCCCTTCCATACTGGTTGGAAGCTATCAAGTGCAAGTCACCATGCATATTGATACGTCCACCGAAGTTATGCAAATTACCCATCACAACCGGATATCCCCAACAGGGATCATCCTTGACACAACGCCCGCCATTCAAGTCCAATATAAGCAAATCAGATTTAGGAACGGCTTTTACAATCGGTTCACGCAAGCTCCACGATTGCATGGCCCACAATGCATCCGGATCAAATGCCTTGAACAATTGATGGATAGCTTTACCTACCGCATCCAGATACTCGGGAGTATCAACAGGCGGCCTTCCCTCATGGAAAGGATCAGCGGCATAAACTCCATGCGCACCGAACAGCTTCTTTTCTTCTTCCATGAAATCACGCCCGAAAGCCCGGAACAATGAATCTGTCGGATCAATCTGGGCTGCCCCCTTGAAGCCGCACCACCCTCCTTTCATGCTAATGCCGGCTTTCGGAAATTTTTTCTTCATTTCACGAGGCACATAACCGGAAAAGCCTTGTTGAATAGGCTGCATTCCCAATTCCAGCTGCCGGTCAACAACTTGTTTTCCCAGCTTAATATGCGATTGTATCCACGATAATGGCAAAGGACCACCATAGCTTTGTATATTCTGCATCCATTGCCAGGCAAAGTGAGCCGGTCCCGTCAGGCATGCGCGGGCTTCTTCATCAGTAAATCCATATTTTAACAAGGTATTATACCACACAGCTTCCAATCCGACAACAGACAACGGCATATTTACAGAATTCATCGCCATATAATCCAATTCGCGTTCCCAACGTTTCCAATCCCACCAGGAAGCAGTATAACTGAATGTACAATAGTTCATATACACGCGATACTTTCCGTTAATTGTATGTTTTCCCCGTTGCGAAACAACCGGAGCAGGAAGTGTTTCGGGAAGGTTCAATTGGTCACCAAACCAGGATACATGCGCCCCGCAACTATATTTCAAATACTGATTATAGGCTGTAGCCAATGAAACCGGATTATTACCACGCAAAGTAATATGCCCTTTCTTTCCATCGATCTCATACACATCTTGTCCGTCGGCTCCGGCAGGAATCAGTTCCAATACAAACTGTTTACCATATCCCGGAGTGATCCGTTCTATCAAATCATAAGTGGCACGAATTTCAGGGTTCTCTTTCTTGAATGCCGCACTCAGAAAGAAAAATCCGATAATAAATAAATAACGGTAAAAAAGCAGTACCGTACTACATCTTGTCATTTTCATGGTCATTCTTTTTTTCGGCTAAGATAAGGGGGATTTCCGAAAGCCAATTACAAAAATAAACCGGATATTATCAAAGTCTCCTTTTTTTATATTTAGGGAAATCCGCCAATTTGTAAATTTCCGCCATTCATTTGCAAAATAAAGTATTTTCGATGAAATAGCCGATTTTATAAGTATTAGACTTACCTTTATAATCCAAATCCATCCAGATGTCGTAGTTTTGAACCTGAAAAATAGTTCTGGTAATATAAATAAAAGAAGAGATATGAAGATAAAAAAACTATTGTTGGCAGGATGTATAGCCTTTTCCACAGTATCAAGTTTCGGAAAAGACTATAAACTTTGGTATGACACACCAGCCTCTATATGGGAAGAAGCGCTTCCTCTTGGCAACGGGCGTATCGGGGCCATGGTTTATGGTAATCCGCTGCAAGAAATATATCAACTGAACGAAGAAACATTATGGTCGGGATACCCTCAAGACTGGAATAACCCGAAAGCGGCAGAGGCACTCCCGCTAATCCGTGAAGCTATCAGAGAAGAAGATTACGCCAAAGCAAGCGCACTCTGGAAAGAAAACGCACAAGGCCCTTATACGGCACGTTATCTGCCCATGGCAAACCTAATGCTGTCACAACATTCACAAGGACAGCCGGAAAACATATACAGAGACTTGAATATCTCAAATGCCACAACGACAGTAACCTATGAAGTGGATGGTGTAAAATATCACCGCACCTCTTTTATTTCATACCCCGACCAGATAATGGTCATACAACTGAAAGCGGACAAACGCCAGTCCATATCTTTAGACGTCCGATTGAAAAGCTTATTACGTTACCAAGTGAAAAACGTCAACGAGAATGAACTGATATTGAATGGAAAAGCACCGAGCTATGTAGCCAACCGCAGCTATGATCCCCGGCAGGTTGTTTATCACGATCAGTCAGGGCTGAAATTTAAAGTAAAAGTCAAACTGTTGCCTAAAGGGGGAAACTATGCATCTACCGATTCTGTCCTCTCTATACGAAATGCTGATGAAGTACTGCTACTTCTATCGGAGGCGACCGACTTTCATCAGCCTGAAATCAAACTTAACGATTGCAAACGTACCTATGAAGAATTGTTGGACAGGCATCTCAAAGATTACCAGTCACTTTTCAACCGTGTAGAATTATCATTAGGGAAACACTCCTCCCACAAGGAACAATTACCTACAAACCGACGACTGATAGAATTTACTTCAACCCCCGATGACAACGGACTACTGGAATTATACTATCAATACGGCCGGTACCTGATGATTGCCTCCTCCCGCGAGGGTGGTCTTCCTGCAAACCTACAAGGTATCTGGAATCAGCACATACAACCGTCCTGGGGTTCGAACTATACCACCAATATTAACACTGAAATGAATTATTGGATGACGGAGACTGCCAATCTTCCGGAATGTTTCCTGCCTTTGTCCGACTTTATCAAACGTCTCTCCGTCAACGGAGCACAAACTGCAAAAATCAATTATGGCATGAGCTGCGGCTGGCTCTCGCATCATAACTCGGACGCATGGGCGCAAACCGCACCGACAGGTGGATATGCAACTGACCCTAAAGGTTCCCCACGCTGGACATGCTGGCCGATGTCAGGCGTCTGGCTGTGTCAACACTTATGGGAACATTATGCTTTCGGAGGTGACCGCCAATATCTGTCACAGACAGCCTATCCGATCATGAAAGGAGCTGCAGAATTCCTCTTGCAATGGTTACAACAAGATCCTGAAACTGGAAAGTGGGGAACCAACCCTTCCACATCTCCTGAAAACAGTTTCCGGTATACTGATAAAAACGGAAAGAAACAAACCGGCGAACTCAGCCGCTCTTCGGGTATGGATTTAGGACTTGCCTGGGACTTGCTGACCAACTGCATTGAAGCTTCCCGTATCTTGAACACAGATGCCGGTTTCCGGCAGCAACTGGAGAAAGTGCGTGACAATCTCCAGCCGCTACAAATTGGTTCGAAAGGACAACTGCTGGAATGGGAAAAAGAATTTGAAGAGGCTGACCCGAAACACCGCCACGTATCGCACCTGTTCGCCCTGCATCCGGGACGGCAAATTTTACCGGAAAGAGATGTCGAACTGGCAAATGCCTGCCGCCGCACGCTGGAACTCCGCGGAGACGGAGGAACAGGTTGGGCAATGGCATGGAAAATCAACTTTTGGGCACGCTTATATGATGGCAATCATGCTTTTTTATTATTGAAAAACGGATTGAGATATGTAGATGCCACACAAGAAAGTTTCAAAGGAGGGGGAACATATGCCAATCTGTTTGATGCCCATCCCCCTTTCCAGATAGACGGAAATTTCGGAGGTACGGCAGGTATCACAGAGATGTTGCTGCAAAGTCATGCCGGATACATACACCTGTTACCGGCTCTTCCCGACAACTGGCAGAATGGCAAAATCAGCGGTGTCCGTGCCAGAGGTGGTTTCACCATTGATATGGAATGGAAAAAAGGAAAAGTCGCCAATTTGTCAATAACCTCAAAACTAGGTGGTCCGTGCCGTATCCGCGAAGGCGCTTCCGGAAAAGAACGAACCATAGAAACCCGTAAGGGGGAAACTTATTCAATAAAAGAATTCAATAAAAGAACATCAAATTAGCAATACCCATGAAACGGAGAATATTACACTTACCTCTTACTCTATGTCTTTACTTAGGACTATGCTCATCCTGTACCTCCGAGTCCAAGGACTCCATAGTAGAAGACAATCTGACATTCGCACAATCGCAACTACGAGTTGCATTCGACGAGATAGATTATGCCCGGACCAACGAAACACCTGAAAGCCGCAAAGAACGCGAAAAAAAAGATTGGGGGGAACTTACCAATCCACGTAATTCCGAACCGGACGGTTCATTACATCTGGTACCGTCTAAAGACTGGACCAGTGGTTTTTTTCCGGGAGAATTGTGGTATCTCTATGAATATACGCAAAATAACTTTTGGAAAAAGAAAGCACAACAGCATACAGATATGCTTGAACGGGAAAAGATGAACGGAAAAACACACGATATGGGGTTCAAGATGTATTGCAGCTACGGCAACGGTTACCGGTTAACACAGGACGAACGGTATAAAGAAATCTTACTGCAATCGGCACGTACCCTGTCCACCCGTTTCAAGCCTCAGGCAGGCATTATCCGTTCATGGGACCACAGCCGGAAAAAATGGGACTGTCCGGTCATTATTGATAATATGATGAACCTTGAGTTATTGTTCTGGGCTACCAGAGAAAGTAAAGATTCTACTTTCTATCATATCGCCGTCAGCCATGCACGGACAACAATGAAGAATCATTTTCGTCCGGACAACAGTTGCTATCATGTGATAGACTATGATACCATATCGGGCAAAGTGCTGAAAAAGAACACGCATCAGGGGCTTTCACATGAATCGGCATGGTCACGCGGACAGGCATGGGCGTTGTATGGATACACGATGTGTTACCGTGAAACCAAACTTCCGGAATTCCTCCAACAAGCAAAAAATGTGGAAGAATATCTGTTTAACCATCCCCATATGCCGGCAGATTACATACCTTACTGGGATTTTGACGCCCCCAATATTCCGAATGAGCCACGTGATGCCTCCGCAGCAACAATTATTGCTTCAGCCTTATATGAACTCAGCTTGTATGACTCTGAAAATACCGGACGTTATAAAGAACGGGCGGACAAGATACTTGAAAACCTGACAAAAAACTACCGGAGTGCGACAGGGAAAAATAACGGTTTCCTTCTACTTCACAGCACAGGAACCAAACCATCGGACGTTGAAGTAGATGTCCCCATTGTTTATGCCGATTATTATTTTATCGAAGCATTATTGAGAAAAGACAAACTGGAAAAAACAGGTAAACTATTCTAAACGAGAGATGAAAAGACTGATTTACATAATATGCTTATTGATTTGTTTTCCGGGAATATTACTGGAAGCTAAAGTACTCACAGCACATAAAACCCGGTTAACCGACAACTGGTTTTATCTCAAGGGAGATATCGGAAATATTTGGGAAGCGGTACGACCTGCCAGTCCCGGAACTTCCGAAAGCGTCCCTATATGGACACCTGTCACACTGCCACATTGTTTCAACGCAACAGACGCTGTAGATCCGGCCATGAATTACTATCAAGGACCAGGATGGTACAAGACACTGCTCGACATACAAAACCCCTATCCTGACGGACGTATTCTACTAGATTTTGAAGGCGCAGGACAAAAAACCGAAGTTTATATTTATACTACTCTGGTAGCTTCCCATACCGGTGGTTACGACGAATGGACAGCAGATATCACTGAAGCAGTACAGGCCTTCGCCTCCACCCCCGAATGCGTCAAACGCTTCAATGGAAAAATTCCCCTCTCTATCCGTTGCGACAATAGCCGGGATGCGGAAATGATTCCTTCCGACTTATCAGACTTTAATGTTTACGGCGGCTTATACCGTTATCTCAACCTGGTATATATTCCGGAAGTTTCCGTAGAACGGCTACAAATAGACGCCACTCCGGACAAAGAATTGAAAGAAGCGGAACTTTCCATACAGGCTTTTTTCTATAATCCGGCGGATATACGAGAAGCCACTATGGAAATTATCATAAAAGATCCTGCTGGAAAAATAGTATTGGAGGAAGAAAAGAAAGTGGTTCCGCTCGGTAAAGCTCCTCTATTGACAACCACTGTTCAAAAACCCCGGTTATGGTCAGATAAACATCCTTTACTTTACACTTGTGAGATCACACTAAAACATAATGGGCAGGAACAGAAAGCTGTCGAACATTTCGGTTTCCGTCATTTCGAATTTATAGAGAAAGGACCTTTTATGCTTAACGGCTCACGATTGCTGCTCCGCGGTACCCATCGCCATGAAGACCATGCGGGTGTAGGCGCAGCTATGACAAAGGAACAAATGCGTGCAGAAATGATACTCATGAAACAAATGGGTGTCAACTTTATCCGGCTGGGGCATTATCAGCAATCAAGCATCATCCTTTCTCTCTGCGACGAACTGGGCATTCTCGTATGGGAGGAAATCCCCTGGTGCCGCGGCGGACTAGGAGGCAAACGGTATCAGAACCAAGCCAAACGAATGCTGAGAAACATGATTCATACACATTATAACCATCCTGCCGTTATCATCTGGGGACTGGGCAATGAAAATGACTGGCCCAACGATTTTCCGGAATTTGATAAAGGCAAAATACGTGCTTTCATGAAAGAACTTCATGATTTGGCTCACTTGTTAGATGACAGCCGCATGACTGCCATCCGACGGTGTGACTTCTGCAAAGACATTGTCGATGTTTACTCCCCCTCTATCTGGGCAGGTTGGTACAGGGGAATTTTTACCGACTACAAAAAGGTCTCTCGTCATGAAATGCAGCAAGTGAAACATTTCCTCCACGTTGAATGGGGAGGCGACTGCCATGCCCGTCGACATGCAGAAGACCCGTTCGTCAACCTGGATAAAATCGAAGCTGGAAAAGGCGCGGACGAACGTGCCGGAGATGCTTCTCTTTACGGTGGAAATGCACGTGCATCCAAAGACGGTGACTGGTCAGAAAGTTATATGGTACGTCTCATCGACTGGCACTTGAAGGAACAAGAAACGATGGACTGGCTAACAGGAACAGCCTATTGGCCATTCAAGGACTTCTCTACTCCGGTTCGCCCGGAAAATCCTGTTCCATATGTCAATCAGAAAGGAGTAGTAGAGAGGGATCTTACTCCTAAAGAAACTTATTATGTTTTCCAGTCTTATTGGAGCCAAAAACCAATGATACATATCTATGGACACACATGGCCTGTCCGTTGGGGTAAAACTGACGAAAAGAAAGAAGTATTGGTTTATTCCAATTGTCCGCAAGTAGAATTAATTGTCAACGGCACATCGTATGGAACGAAAAAACGTAACAGCAAGGATTATCCGGCAGCAGGACTTCGCTGGAAATGTCCGTTTCAGGCAGGAGACAATACGATCATCGCACGCTCCAATGGAAAAGAAGGGGTTACAGATACAATACGTTTCATATACGAAACCCGCAAATGGGAAGCACCTG
Source organism: Bacteroides sp. NSJ-39 (assembly GCF_014287315.1). Lineage (NCBI taxonomy): Bacteria > Pseudomonadati > Bacteroidota > Bacteroidia > Bacteroidales > Bacteroidaceae > Bacteroides > Bacteroides sp. NSJ-39. Next base: position 335,373 of record NZ_JACOOB010000003.1, read on the forward strand.
CACGTTTACAAACCCAAATTACCTCATGTGGAAAAGACAGCTTGCTGGTGGAAGTACAAATAGTAGACATCCGGGGAGTACCTTGCCTGGATGCCAGAAACTATATCGAATTCGGACTGGCAGGTGATGGAAAACTTCTTGAGAACCTGGGAACTTCTACTGGTTCTCGAAAGGTACAAGCATATAACGGTCGTGCCGCAATTCGGATAGACAAGAGAAAAGGAGAATCAGTCGTTTCTGTACATTGCGACATACCTGAAGTTAAAACTGTACTTATCAGAATTTAAGTTGCCCGGCAACCACCAATTATATTTATAAATACACTATCTTTGTACAGTTACGTCTCCCCTCATTGCTAATGAGCAATGGCATATTCGTCCAAAGAATAGTGTACTTATAAATATAATATTTTCATATGGAATACTCAAAAAGTAAAATCAAAGTGGTTGCCGTTACCGGGCTACTGACCGGACTGCTCTTCTCCTCTTCCATATCTGCCCAGGATATTTCGGGCACCTGGCACGGAAAACTAACCGTCCCCACCGGTTCGCTGACTATCGTATTCCACATTAATCAAACAGAACAAGGAACTTATGTGACAACACTCGACAGCCCCGACCAGGGAGCCAACGGTATAAAGACGCAATCCACTTCTTTCAAGGACTCCATAGTGACGATTCAGATACCTTCTATCCATGCTTCCTACAAAGGTAAATTGAGCAGTAACCATACGATAAGCGGAACTTTCACGCAAGGAATGCCCATGCCGTTGAATTTGGAAAAGGGAGAAACCGCTCCCCCAAAACGTCCGCAAGAGCCTCAGCCGCCTTTTCCTTATAGAAACGAAGAAGTCACGGTAAGGAATGAACAGGCCGGAATCAATCTTGCAGGCACGCTGACTCTTCCCGAAAAGGGAAGTAAATTTCCGGCAGTGGTTATGGTGACAGGAAGCGGCGCGCAGAACCGGAATGAGGAGATTATGGGACATAAACCTTTCCTTGTCATCGCCGACTATCTGACCCGAAACGGAATCGCAGTGCTGAGATGTGACGACAGAGGAACAGCCGCATCGCAAGGTGACCACACAACTGCCACCAACGAGGATTTCGCAACAGATACGGAAGCTGCCATCAACTATCTGCGTGGTAGAAAAGAAATAAACACAAAGAAAATCGGCATTATCGGACATAGCGCAGGCGGAATTATAGCATTCATCGTAGCTGCCAAAGACCCGTCGGTTGCATTTATTGTTTCATTGGCAGGAGCCGGTGTAAGAGGTGACAGCCTGATGTTGAAGCAAGTAGAATCAATTTCCAAATCCCAGGGAATGCCGGATGCGGTTTGGCAAGGAATGAAACCGTCTGTACGAAACAGATATGCCATACTGCAACAGGCGGACAAAACAACGGGCGAACTGCAAAAAGAATTATATGCAGATGTTACTAAAACGATGTCGCCCGAACAACTGAAGGATTTGAATACCGTACAGCAGATTTCCGCCCAAATCAGTTCAATGACTTCGCCATGGTATCTCCATTTTATGAGATACGACCCCGCCAAGGACATGAAGAAAATCAAGTGTCCCGTTTTTGCGTTAAACGGAGAAAGGGATATTCAAGTGGATGCCGCTATGAATCTGACAGCCATCCAACAAAGAATCAGTGAAAATGGAAATAGGAAGGTAACTGTAAAAGCCTATCCGAACTTAAACCATCTGTTTCAGACCTGCGAAAAAGGTACATTGGTCGAATATGGACAACTGGAAGAGACTATCAGTCCGGAAGTATTGAAAGATATCACCGATTGGATAAAAAAACAATAAGTCAGAAGCTCATTTTCAAGAATTCCCTCAAATGAAGTAATATTATTCCATCACGATTATCTCACGAATAGAAAGAATCAAGTGAATTGATTTAAATCAAAATCTATCCGTGCGAACTCACTCTGACTGATTTTGTTTTACCTTTGCAGCCGAAAAAAAGCAGCGGCAGATAATTAAGGTAAAAAGTAACAGTATCAGGTATAGTTTCGTATGAAGAAAAGTCTTATTGCATTGGCATTCGGTACGCTTGGATTAGGTATTGCCGAATTTGTAATGATGGGAATATTGCCCGACGTGGCAAAAGATTTAGGTATCAGCATCCCTATGGCGGGACATTTCATTTCAGCTTACGCCTTAGGCGTTTGTGTTGGCGCACCTGTACTGACACTGGCTCGCAAATATCCGTTGAAACATATTCTCTTAGTATTAGTCACCTTGATTATGGTAGGTAATATCTGCGCGGCTATGGCTCCCAATTATTGGGTGTTGCTTGCTGCCCGCTTTATCTCCGGTCTTCCTCATGGAGCGTACTTCGGCGTGGGTTCCATTGTTGCCGAAAGACTGGCTGACAAAGGAAAAGGTTCGGAAGCTGTCTCGATTATGATTGCCGGAATGACTATTGCCAACCTTTTCGGCGTACCGCTGGGAACTTCCCTTAGTACTATGCTTTCCTGGCGTGCCACCTTCCTGTTGGTAGGTATTTGGGGAATTGTTATCTTGTATTATATCTGGCGTTGGGTTCCTCACGTGGAAGGATTGAAAGATACAGGTTTCAAGGGACAATTCCGCTTTCTTAAAACTCCGGCGCCGTGGCTGATTCTCGGTGCTACAGCATTAGGAAATGGTGGTGTATTCTGCTGGTATAGCTATATCAATCCCATGCTGACACATGTTTCCGGTTTCTCTGCCGAAAGTATTACTCCTTTAATGATTCTTGCCGGCTTCGGAATGGTAATGGGAAATCTGATTAGCGGACGCCTCTCCGACCGTTATACTCCCGGAAAGGTGGGAACCGCTGCGCAGGCACTTATCTGCATTATGCTGTTGCTTATATTCTTCCTTTCGCCTTACAAATGGGCGGCAGCTTTGCTAATGTGTCTTTGTACGGCAGGGCTGTTTGCCGTATCCAGCCCTGAACAAATATTGATTATCCGTGTATCAAAAGGCGGCGAGATGTTGGGAGCCGCTTGCGTACAGGTTGCATTCAACTTGGGAAATGCTATCGGTGCTTATGCAGGGGGATTAGCTGTCAGTGAAGGCTATCGTTATCCTGCCCTCACGGGTGTTCCTTTCGCATTGATTGGGTTTATTTTGTTCCTTATCTTTTATAAGAAATATCAAGCCAGATACTAATATTCTCGAAACGGTTATACCCGAAAAAAGAAAAATCAAGCTATTGAATGAAAAAAGAAAGTGCCGGACGGTTATCAATTCAATAATTTACCGTTCTTTGAACGGTCGTAGCGTGACATGTATTTACATTTTAAATAAAAAAGCGTTTAGCTGGTTTCTGTATCAGAGAAAAGTCGAAATTAATCTATATACACACGAAAACAGACGAATGCTCCCTGCTAAGCGGGGGGTATCTCCTGTTTGTGTATAAGGGCTTCGACTCCCTCTCTGACGGATAGGTAAATACCTTTCCGCTTTTTTTATGTCTATACGTTTGCAAAAGTACGAGACACAGTCTTGTAATAACTATACAGGCAAGTAAAATCAGGCGGGACATCTGGCGGCTGACGGCTATAAAGTCGAAAACGCAACATTCAGGTGTTGCTACTTGCTTTTTACGAAATTTTAGCGAGACTTAGCGAGACCCGAAGGGGAGCAAATGGATTTATCCGGCTGTTCCCCTTATTTTTGTAAATCCCGGCAGAAACGAGATTGAGTACACTTTAATCCATCCTGTTCCTCTTTAGCTGAAATATTCATTTTTTACTTCGGAATGAATGAATTCTTTTCGGTACGGGGATGAATCAAAGCAGTACTGAAGTAAGCCGAGTCATGTACTTGACTTACTCAAGTCTTCTATATCATTTCATTGAGTGTAGTACTCGTTACAGTCAAGTCTCCTACTTGTTACAGCTAAATCTCCTACCAAATATAAAAAGTGAAAAACTGCCTTCAGCTTTCAGTTCTCCAAAAAAGCCCCTTTTCATCGGTGTTTTTGGCTGAAGGCACTCCTGAATGCAAAAGTGTATAACCTTACCACCTTTTTGCTATAATTACTTTCAACAGAGGCTCTATTGTAACAAAACGAAGCCTCTGTTTCACTCAAATAGAACCTTTGTTTCATCAAGATAGAGGCTCTGTTTTGTCCAGCCCACGTGCCGATAATTTCCAGCCCACAGGTAAGCAGCCCTCAGCCCGCGTGCCACCCACTTTTGCTCGGGTGCTGAATCTATATACCCCGCGTGGTGAGCATATAGTTCCAGTACGGTGAGTATATATACCTACCACGGTGAATATATAGATCTACTGTCAAGTCTGAAAAAGCTGAATGCGCTGAAAGCACTCCCCCCTGGCTACAGCCTATTCTCGCAGGGGATGTTTTTTTTCGCTTTCAGCCGCTATCACCTTCTATCAAGGCGTTTGCAGATAAAACTGAAACGGCTGAAACCGGATTATAACATAAAAATTCAGTAAGAGAGTTTTGGCTAATTTAGATACAGATAATTGGAGATTTGATTCATTTCTGCACAGTCATAAACCAACTCATACTAAATCTTTTGAAATTCGAATTTAGCACAGTTGCATTTTCTTCTCCTTTTACTTGAAAATCAACAATTTATTTTTATCTTTGTGAACAGTGTGAGCCTTTCGTTTCTAATAACTTAAAAAAACGACGAGTATGAAACAGCAGTATCTGTTCGACCGCTTCTCGCAGCAAGCGTTGCAAACCCTGCATCGCTACCGTGCTGTTATGTTCAGCCCCACCTTCCGTGATATGTAAATTGCAATTTGAGATTTTTTTCTTCATTTTCCACAATCTACATAGAACAAATTCTTATGGACAAACAATTTCAACCGACCCTTTCTGAAGTACGGGATTGGGTACTCAAGCTATATCAGACTTGTGAAGATACCATTACCAAAGCCGAACGCCGGGAACAGCATAAATACGCCGTTATGGTGCAGCGCCCGCAGGACAAGAAGTTCCTGGTCAAGATGCTTGATGAATCATCGCAAATCCGCGACCGGAAAATACTTGCCAAACGCATCAAGACCCTTCTCGACCAATACGGCGTACCCGAATTTCTGAATAAACGGGATGCTTTCTTATTCAAGATGTATCAGGCATTCGGCTATCATTTCGATTTTATCGCTATCCCGATTATCAAAAAGCGCCTGCGCATGGATACCTCGCAAGTCATCATCAACGAGGAACGTCCGCAACTCACAAAGCATCTCGCTACCCGCGCCAAAGAGAGAATCGGACAGAACGTAAATCTGCTGGGTGAAGTAGTACTTGGTAATGGGGAAGCCGACCATCGTTACCACCATTATTTAGAAGCATTGGAATCACCCGATATCAATTATATCTCTGTGAAAATATCGGGAATCTACGCTCAGACGCATGCCCTGAATTATGAGGGAAGTTTTCCTGAACTCGTCTCGCGAATGTCCGCACTCTATCAGAAGGCTATTGATTTCCCGTATATAGACGAAACCGGTGCAAAACAATCCAAGTTCATCAATCTGGACATGGAAGAATACAAAGACGCGCACTTCACATTGCGTCTTTTCAAGACTGTGCTCAGTCTGCCGCAGTTTAAGAATTACTCTGCGGGAATCGTTGTTCAGGCTTATCTGCCGGATGCGCATGATTTCCAAACGGAATTGTTGGAATTTGCCAAAGCCCGCATAGCGGAAGGCGGTGCTCCTATCAAGATGCGTCTTGTGAAAGGTTGTAACCTGGAGATGGAGACGGTTATTTCTTCCCTGAAAGGTTGGCCGAATCCGATTCTTCCTTCCAAGACGGAAGTGGACGCCAACTATCTGCACCTGTTGGAACGGGCATTGATGCCCGAAAATGCCAAAGCATTGCATCTTGGCGTAGCTTCTCATAATCTGTTCTCTATCGCTTACGCTTATTTGCTAGCTCAGAAGTACGGCACAGCCGAATTTATGACCTTCGAAATGCTGGAAGGAATGGCCAATCATCTATGGCGTGCCCAGTCCATGCTCGGCAATCGGGTGATTCTCTATACTCCGGTAGTCAAGAACGAGCATTTCCTGAATGCAGTTTCTTATCTTGTCCGCCGGATGGATGAAAACACCGCGCCTGACAACTTCCTGACTCACTCTTTCAATCTGAAACCGGATACGGAAGAATGGGACTTCCTTGCGAAACAGTTTGAAGATGCGTATGCGATGAAAGATAACATTACCCATGTATCGCCGCGTATTCAGAATCGTAATCTTCCCTATACTCCCGTTGCGCCGTCGGATACGATGAAGAATGAGCCGGATACGGATTTCGACTTGCCACAGAATCAGGAATGGGTACGTCGTATCTTCGCCAAATGGAAGAAAAACGGAACGGAAGAGCCGGAAATCATCCCGTTACAGATAGGTGCGGAAACGGTAGTATGCGAAAGCCGTTATAAATACCTCGACCGTTGTCAGAATGATGAAGTCTGTATCTGTGAAATGTCACAAGCGGACAGCGGGCAAGTGGAAAAGATTATCGGGATTGCCGAAGCAGACCCTGCCGGATGGAGAAAGACTACACTGGAAGAACGGCATCGGATTATGTACGAAGCATCCAACCGGTTGGCCGACATGAGGGGCGACCTGATAGGTTGCATGTGTGCCGTGACGGGTAAAACGGTGATTGAGGGTGATGTGGAAGTTTCGGAAGCGGTAGATTATGCCCGTTTCTATACGACGGCGATGAAGAAGTTTGCCGTATTGGATGACATAGAGATGAAGCCGAAGGGAACGATATTGGTTATTTCTCCCTGGAATTTCCCTTGCGCTATCCCCGTAGGTGGTATAGTGGCGGGATTGGCAGGCGGAAACACGGTTATCCTGAAACCTGCTACTGTGGCAGCTCCGGTTGCCTGGATGTTTGCCAAGGCATTTTGGGACGCAGGTGTACCCAAAGAAGCATTACAGGTCATCATTACCAATCGGGAAGCACTGAAAGTACTGACTACCGCTCCCGCCATCAAGCATATTATCCTGACAGGCGGCACGGATACCGCCCAAAATATCGCAAAGACTGCTCCGGCAACTCCACTATCCGCAGAAACCGGTGGCAAAAACGCCATTATCCTCACAGCATCGGGCGACCGCGACCATGCTATCATGAATATCGTCGCTTCCGCCTTCGGCAATGCCGGACAGAAATGCTCCGCCTGCTCACTGTTGCTGGTAGAACGCTCGGTCTACGAAGATGAGAATTTCCAAAGCAAACTGAAAGATGCGGCAACAAGTCTGAAAACAGGCAGTGTCTGGAATGCCGGAAATGTGGTAGGCCCGATGATTACCAACAAGAATGACAAACTGCTGAAAGCCTTCAATCTCAGACCGGGAGAGTCGTGGCTGGTTCCACCGCGCTTTATAGACGAGAAAGAATATATATTGGCCCCCACCGTAAAATGGGGAGTAAAATCGGGGAGCTTCTCTTTCTGCACTGAGTTATTCGGTCCGCTACTAAGTGTAGTCTGCATCGATAGTCTCGAAGAAGGTATTGACTTGGTCAATGACCTGTACTACGGATTAACTTCAGGATTACAGAGCCTCGACGAAGCTGAACAGAAACTGTGGAAGGACACCCTATCGGCAGGAAACCTGTATATCAACCGGGGAATTACGGGAGCAATCGTCAACCGTCAGCCATTCGGCGGAATGAATATGTCCGCTTTTGGTGGCGGCCTCAAAGCGGGCGGCCCCAATTATTGCACTTGCTTTGTAGAAATCACAGACAAGCCGGACAGCAAGACTGATTATAAACAAAGCTACGAGAAAGCCTGGCAGGAAGAATTCTCAAAAGCCAAAGACATCAACAAGCTATACGGGGAACAGAATCTTTTCCGCTATCTGCCTCTGTATGAAATGATTCTACGTCTATTCCCGGAGGATACGGACGAGGAAGCATTGATGATTGCCTATGCGGCAAAGACCTGCGGAACACCGCTCGCCATCAGCTTCGACCCAACAGACAACCGTAGCGCCGCACTTGCCGAAGCCGGTTGCGAACTAAGGGAAGAGTCAATGGAGAAATTTCTGGAAGTAATGATAGATTATGCAAGAATACGGACTTGTTCGCCCAATATTCCCCAAAAAATGTATGAAGTAGCTGCGGAATATGATATGTACATTGCGACAGCACCGCCCGTCAAGCAAGGACGCATCGAGTTGCTGCACTATATCAAGGAGCAAAGCATCTCTTTCGAGTATCACCGATACGGTAGTATTTCCGAAGTGCCACCTTGCGAGTAATAATGAAATGAATACTTTCTCCCCTTATTCTTCCGGCTTAACTTTCCAATTGGAAGTAGCCGGGAATAAGGGGAGAAGACAGAAAGTGCACCAAGTTTCCTTTATTAGTTCAAAAATGATTATCTTTGCAAACTAAAACGAGCAACTTGGTAACAAAAGTAATAATAGATTAATATGGCATTGCAATGTGGTATCGTAGGACTACCGAACGTGGGTAAGTCAACACTTTTCAACTGTTTGTCGAACGCAAAGGCACAAGCGGCAAACTTCCCTTTCTGTACAATTGAACCGAATGTAGGTGTAATCACCGTTCCCGATGAACGTCTGAATGCACTGGCAGAATTGGTACATCCCCAAAGAATCGTCCCTACAACAGTAGAAATCGTAGATATAGCCGGACTGGTGAAAGGCGCAAGCAAAGGTGAAGGACTGGGAAACAAGTTCCTTGCCAATATCCGTGAGACGGATGCAATTATTCACGTACTCCGTTGCTTCGACGATGAGAACGTGACGCATGTAGACGGAAGTGTAAATCCTGTCCGTGACAAAGAAATCATCGACTACGAACTTCAGTTGAAGGATTTGGAAACTATCGAAAGCCGTATCCAGAAAGTGCAGAAACAGGCGCAAACAGGTGGTGACAAAGCTGCAAAACAGGCTTACGATGTGCTGGTTCAATACAAAGAAGCTTTGGAACAAGGCAAATCGGCACGTACCGTTACTTTTGAAACCAAAGACGAACAAAAGATTGCCCGTGAACTGTTCCTGCTGACCAGCAAACCGGTAATGTACGTCTGCAACGTAGACGAAGCAAGCGCGGTAAACGGAAACAAATACGTCGATATGGTACGTGAAGCCGTGAAAGACGAAAATGCAGAAATCCTGGTTGTCGCAGCCAAGACAGAAGCGGACATCGCCGAACTGGAAACGTACGAAGACCGTCAGATGTTCCTTGCCGAAGTAGGTCTGGAAGAATCGGGCGTGGCGCGTCTTATCAAATCAGCTTATAAATTATTGAATCTTGAAACTTACTTCACAGCCGGCGTACAGGAAGTACGTGCCTGGACGTACGAAAAAGGATGGAAAGCTCCGCAATGCGCAGGTGTTATCCATACCGATTTTGAGAAAGGCTTTATCCGTGCAGAAGTTATCAAATACGAAGATTATATCCAATATGGCTCGGAAGCAGCCGTGAAGGAAGCCGGTAAACTGGGTGTGGAAGGAAAAGAATATGTCGTACAGGATGGCGACATCATGCATTTCCGTTTCAACGTGTGATTATCGACAATCACCGACGACTTATTAATTACTAATTCGCTAACAACATGAAATATCTCATTGCAGGAACGGGAGGTGTAGGCGGCAGTATCGCAGGATTCTTGTCGCTGGCAGGCAAAGATGTAACTTGTATTGCCCGTGGAGCTCATTTACATTCAATTCAGACAAACGGCCTGAAACTGAAGTCGGATTTAAAGGGCGGACATACGCTCCGGATTCCGGCTACTACCGCTGAAGAATTTAACGGAAAAGCAGATGTGATATTTGTATGCGTAAAAGGTTATTCGGTCGATTCTATTGTAGAACTGATTAAAAGGGCAGCGCACAAAGACACGGTTGTCATCCCTATTCTGAATGTGTACGGCACAGGACCGCGCATACAAAAACTGGTTCCGGGAGTCACGGTTCTCGACGGATGCATCTATATCGTAGGTTTCGTATCCGGCACAGGAGAAATCACCCAAATGGGAAAAATATTCCGTCTGGTATATGGTGCTCATCACGGCACAGTTGTGAAACCCGGATTGCTGGAAGCTATCCGCCAAGACTTGCAGGAAGCAGGTATAAAAGTGGACTTGTCACCGGACATCAACCGGGATACGTTTATCAAATGGTCGTTTATCTCCGCAATGGCTGTGACGGGTGCTTACTACGACGTTCCGATGGGAGAAGTGCAAAAACCGGGAAAGATACGGGATACGTTTATCGGACTTTCTACGGAAAGCGCCGCCTTAGGGAAGAAACTTGGCGTCGAATTTCCCGAAGACCCCGTCAGCTATAATCTGAAAGTGATTGACAAACTCGACCCCGAAAGTACCGCTTCCATGCAGAAAGACCTGGCACGCGGACACGACTCGGAAATACAGGGACTGCTCTTCGACGTGATTGCGGCAGCCGAGGAACAAGGAATAGACATACCGACCTACCGGATGGTTGCGGAGAAATTCAAAGAATCTAATCATTAACATTAATCCAATATAGAATGAATACCATGCTATTATCCATCAACTGGAACCCGAATCCCGAACTATTCAACCTGTTCGGCATTTCTATCCGTTATTACGGATTACTGTGGGCAGTAGGAATATTCTTTGCTTATGTGGTTGTTCACTACCAGTACCGGGATAAAAAGATAGAGGAAAAGAAGTTTGACCCGCTTTTCTTTTATTGTTTCTTTGGTATTCTGATTGGTGCCCGCCTGGGACACTGTTTGTTCTATGACCCGGGATATTACCTGTCCCACTTCTGGGAAATGATTCTTCCCATCAAATTCATGCCGGACGGAAACTGGAAATTCACCGGATATGAAGGACTTGCCAGCCACGGCGGTACATTAGGATTGATAGTTGCCCTTTGGCTGTATTGCCGCAAGACGAAGCTCCATTATATGGACGTGCTGGATATGATTGCCGTAGCTACGCCAATCACTGCCTGCTTCATCCGCCTTGCCAACCTGATGAACTCCGAAATTATCGGCAAACCGTCTGATGTACCCTGGGCGTTTGTTTTCGAGCGTGTGGATATGCTACCCCGCCATCCGGGACAACTCTACGAAGCCATCGCTTATCTCATCCTGTTTTTCATCATGATTTACCTGTATAAGAATTACAGCAAGAAACTGCACCGCGGCTTCTTCTTCGGGTTTTGCCTGACTTATATCTTCACCTTCCGCTTTTTCATCGAATTCCTAAAAGAAAATCAGGAAGATTTTGAAAACAGCATGATGTTCAATATGGGACAATGGTTAAGCGTTCCGTTTATCATAATAGGCGTCTATTTCATGTTCTTTTATGACAAGAAGAAAAAGAAAATAGCCTAAATCAAAAAAAGAGGGATTAGCGGTTCAAACATCGCTAATCCCTTTTTTTATCAATAAAACAAATGCCATTTCCCTAATGTCAGGACAATAATCGAAAACATATCCTAAGACATTATATACATTTTCAGCTTATTTCCCCCTGACTATCTTCTTAATATCATTCAGTTTATTCAGCGCTTCAATAGGAGTAAGATTATTCACATCAAGATTCAATATCTCATCACGAATCTGACAGAGAATCGGATCGTCCAACTGGAAGAAGCTTAACTGCATACCTCCACGATTCTCGCTCACTTCTGCCAACGGTTTACCTGCTATGCCCTGTTGGCGATTATCAGATTCAAGCTGTTTCAATATCTCATTTGCACGTTTCACAATGCTTTTCGGCATACCGGCCATCTTTGCCACATGAATACCGAAAGAGTGTTCACTACCGCCACGTTCCAGTTTACGAAGGAAGATTACTTTATTATCAACTTCTTTCACCGATACATTATAATTCTTGATGCGCTTGAAAGATTTCTCCATCTCATTCAATTCATGATAATGCGTAGCAAATAATGTACGTGCTTTTGCTTTCGGATGTTCATGGATATACTCTACAATTGCCCAGGCAATGGAAATACCATCATAAGTAGAAGTACCACGACCCAATTCGTCAAATAATACCAGACTCCGGGAAGAAACATTATTCAGGATATCAGCCGCTTCATTCATCTCTACCATGAATGTAGATTCACCGACTGATATATTATCGCTCGCTCCTACACGGGTAAATATTTTATCAACTAAACCGATATGCGCACTTTCCGCAGGAACAAACGAGCCGATTTGAGCCAATAGCGTAATCAATGCTGTTTGGCGCAAGAGTGCCGACTTACCGGCCATGTTCGGACCCGTAATAATAATAATCTGCTGTGTATCACTGTCCAGCATTACATCATTGGCAATATACTTCTCGCCTATTGGAAGTTGTTTTTCTATTACCGGGTGACGTCCCTGACGAATATCCAATACGTCATTATCCTCAATAATCGGACGGATATAACGATTCTCACGAGCCACATTGGCAAATGACAACAGACAGTCCAGACGTGCAATCTGATTCGCATTAATCTGTATCTGTGGAATAAACTCCATCAATGCCTGTACTAAGTCCGTATATAGCTGCGTTTCCAGAATCAGAATCTTATCTTCCGCTCCCAAAATCTTTTCTTCATATTCCTTTAGTTCCTGCGTAATATAACGTTCTGCATTAACCAGCGTCTGTTTACGAATCCACTCTTTAGGAACTTTATCTTTATGGACATTACGGACTTCGATATAATAACCGAATACGTTATTATAAGCCACTTTCAAGCTTGGAATACCCGTCAACTCACTTTCACGCTGTTGTATCTGGAGCAAATAATCCTTCCCCGAATACGAAATCCGGCGCAATTCATCCAAATCCGCATTCACACCGTCTTGAATCACCCCACCTTTATTGACAGCCAATGGCGGATCATTCTTTATCTCTTTGGCAATCCGGTCACGAATAGTGACACAAAGATTCAACTGTTCCCCTATCTGATTCAGACTTGCATTATCCGCTTGAATACATGCCAGTTTAATGGGTTCGATGGCCTGCAATGCCACTTTCAGTTGAGCAACTTCGCGCGGTGACACACGCCCTACAGCCACTTTGGAAATAATACGTTCCAAATCCCCTATCAGATGTAACTGTTCTTCAATGACAGCTTTAAAATCCGGTTGGCGGAAAAAATATTCCACCACATTCAATCGTTCATCAATCGGTTTCTTATCCTTCAACGGGAAGACCATCCAACGTTTCAGCAAACGTGCTCCCATCGGGCTGATCGTTCTGTCAATCACATTGAGCAGACTGCTTCCGCCATCATTCATATTGCTGATCAGCTCCAGACTACGTACCGTAAACTTATCCAGGCGGACATATTTATCTTCTTCAATACGAGACAATGAAGTAATATGCCCGATTTGCGTATGTTGCGTCATCGTCAGATATTGCAGGATAGCACCGGAAGCAATGATACCGTTCTTCAGATGCTCCACTCCGAACCCTTTCAGGTTCTTCGTTTCAAAATGTTTCAGAAGTTTTTCGCGGGCCGTCGTTTCCGTAAATACCCAATCATCCAGCTCGAATGTGAAGAACTTACTGCCAAAATTACCCTCAAACATCAGCCGCTTGCCTCTTTCAAAAAGAATCTCTTTCGGACCGAAGTTATTCAACAGTTTATCTACATAATCAAAAGGTCCCTCTGCTGTAAGAAATTCACCGGTAGATATGTCGAGAAAAGCGACTCCGCAGGAAGCCTTGCCGAAATGAACGGCAGCCAGAAAGTTGTTCTCTTTATAATTCAGCACATTATCATTGATAGAAACGCCGGGAGTCACCAATTCGGTTATACCTCGCTTCACCAACTTTTTCGTCATTTTCGGATCTTCCAACTGATCACAGATAGCGACACGCTTTCCGGCACGAACCAGTTTAGGAAGATACGTATCGAGAGCATGATGGGGAAAACCCGCCATCTCAATGGTTTTACCTTTTCCGTTTGCACGTTTTGTCAGTGTGATTCCCAGAATTTCGGAGGCAACAATGGCATCTGTAGAATATGTTTCATAAAAGTCGCCGCAACGAAACAGCATCACTGCATCCGGATGTTGCGCCTTCAAATCCAGAAACTGTTTCATCATCGGGGTAAGGACGATTTCTTCTTTGTTCACGGTTCTCTCCTTTTCTTCTTTATTTAAAGTAAACAATTGCGTTATCTTTGCAAAGATAACGGTTTTCCGGCAGAGAATCAACGGTATCCCCCGTTTCAATTTTCAAAATAAGTGTTGCATACTTTTAAAAAGGGAGGATGTTTTTCTTAACAAACAGGAAGATAATATTAAAACGTGTTATAAAACATATTATTTTTCTTGGATAATTTGCTAATATCACAGAAGTCCGTACCTTTGTAATGTGTTTTTCATAGTATTAGATTTAAGGTTAACAAAGGTTGGGTCAAGGCGTTGACCCTTTTTTTATGCCCGTACGGCTCAAATAGCAAAACCTACTTTTTTCTATCTTCAAATAAAGCGATTATGACTGCTTTTAGAACAGGATAAAAGATTATCAAGGCTTTCGCACTCCAAATGGTTAAAAGTATACCATATAAGATTGGCATTATTTGAATCTTATATGGGTCCTTGAACAATCCTAAAACGCATAAACTTATCCCACTTAAAAAAATCACTAAAAAGAATACTGCACATATAAATATGGGAAACGGACCGTCATATTCAGTAAAATCGGCTAATCCAAGCCATTTCTTCCATTTTCTCCACCGTTCTATCCTCCTTTCTTCCGGTTCCCTTTCCTTCCTCATTCTCTCCGACTCTATCACACGCCGACGGAATTCCTCTTGAGGACGCTGTAAGCTGAGATTGTATCTCCGCATCTTTTCGCTGATGCGTTTCTTTTTTCTTTTTGTCATTCTTGTATTTATTATTTCTTGTGGTTTTTACCTAATTTATTTCTTTTCTGCCTGATAGACTCCAAAAATAATGCAACCTGCTCCCAATAATGTAATCCACGTGATTTTTTCGTGGAGAATGATAACCGAAGCTACCATTGTTACCAACGGATTGAGATAGATATAATTGGAGGCTCTAACGGTTCCCAACTGTTTCAATACCACATTCCAGAGGACATAACAAACCAGGGATGCCAGAACGGCCAAAAATAAGAGATTGGATAATACAACCGGTTTTAAAAGTACATCGAAATCAGATTGTAACGGATGAAGAAGAAAAGCGGGAAGTATGGTCAATACTCCATAAAAGAATATTTTGCGGGTGATAAATACAGTGGGGTAACGCCCTGTCATTTTTTTTATCACCAAACTATAAAATGCCCACGACAGGGCGGCAAGTAAAGTGAGCAAATCCCCTACCGGAGATAACTTGAGTACGAAACTACCGTTGAAGACCACCAATCCCACCCCAATTAAAGCTAATATGGAACCGTAAATCAAACCTTTGGTGGCTTTTTCACTCTTATAAAAGAAAAGGGAAAGAATGGTAGTAAGCAGGGGAGCTGTGCAAATGATGAAAGCGACATTGGATGCTTGCGTAATTCCCAAAGCTGTATTCTCTGTAAAGAAATAGAGTGAACCACCGAAAAAACCTCCTGCCATCAACCAAAGTTCGTCTTTCCAGTTACTCGTAAACAGACGTTTGGGGGAAATCACCCAAATGCCCAGATAAGCAACGAGAAAACGATACAAGAATATCTCCTGTGGGGTCAGTCCGTGATTAATCAATACTTTGGTTGATATGAAAGTCAATCCCCAGATAGCAACTACAAGTATCGCAATCAGATGGTAATATCCATGCTTCAATTCCATAATGGTGGTGATGTTTGTTTAATAGAGTGCAAAGATAGCGAGAAGTTATGGAATGTTTGTTTGGAGAAGTAACAAAAAGCCCGTACCTTTGTTTATGTTCAAAGAAAGCTCCTAAAATAAGGTATAAGTTATGGAAAAATATATAGCACCGGACAGGAAACGTATCCCCTATGGTATGATGAACTTTGCAGTAATCCGCCGCGACGACTGTTATTATGTGGACAAAACCCGGTTTATACCCATGATAGAAGAAGCGGACAAGTTTTTCTTCTTTATTCGTCCGCGCCGTTTCGGCAAAAGCCTCACTGTAAATATGTTGCAGCACTATTATGATATACTTGCCAAGGATAAGTTCGAAGCGCTGTTTGGCGACCTTTACATCGGAAAGCACCCTACGCGCGACCGGAACAGCTATCTGGTACTATACCTTAACTTCTCCGGAATAGTAGGCGAACTGCACAACTACCGCAAGGGACTGGACGCGCATTGCCAAACAATGTTCGACTACTTCTGTGACATTTACGCCGACTTTCTCCCCAAAGGCATCAAGGAAGAACTCGACAAAAAAGAAGGAGCTGTCGAACAAATTGAATACCTGTTCACAGAATGTAATAAGACCAACCAACGTATTTACCTCTTTATCGACGAATACGACCATTTCACCAATGCCATCCTCTCGGATATAGAAAGCCTGCACCGCTATACGGACGAAACACATGGCGAAGGTTATCTGCGCGCCTTCTTCAATAAAATTAAAGCCGGAACCTATTCCAGTATCGAGCGTTGTTTCATTACCGGTGTAAGCCCCGTGACAATGGACGACCTCACAAGTGGTTTCAATATCGGAACCAACTACTCGCTCACACCGGAATTCAACGAGATGATAGGTTTCACGGAAGAAGAAGTGCGCCAAATGCTCACTTACTATTCTACCACCAGTCCATTCAACCACAGTGTGGACGAACTGATAGAAATAATGAAACCCTGGTATGACAACTACTGCTTTGCAGAAGAATGTTATGGTGAAACTACTATGTACAACTCCAATATGGTACTCTACTTCGTCAAGAATTATATTCAACGAGGCAAAGCCCCCCGGGATATGGTAGAAGACAATATCCGTATCGATTACGAAAAATTGCGTATGCTCATCCGGAAGGACAAAGAGTTTGCCCATGATGCCTCCATCATACAAACATTGGTGAGCAAAGGCTATGTCACCGGAGAACTGAAAAAAGGTTTTCCTGCTGTCAATATTACCAACCCCGACAACTTTGTGAGCCTGCTCTACTATTTCGGTATGCTCACCATTAGCGGCACGTATGAAGGAAGGACCAAACTCACCATCCCCAATCAGGTAGTCCGCGAACAAATATACACCTATCTGCTGAGTACCTACAACGAAGCCGAACTCAATTTCAGCAGTTACGAAAAGAACGAACTTGCCAGCGCTCTTGCCTACCGAGGCGACTGGAAAGCCTATTTCGGTTATATTGCCGACTGCCTGAAACACTACACTTCCCAGCGCGACAAGCAGAAAGGTGAATTTTTTGTCCATGGCTTTACGCTTGCCATGACGGCACAAAACCGTTTCTACCGTCCCATTTCCGAACAGGACACACAGGCAGGCTATGTCGACATTTTCCTCTGTCCGTTACTGGATATCTATTCAGACATGAAGCACAGCTACATTGTGGAACTGAAATATGCCAAGTATAAAGACCCTGAAAACCGCGTGGAAGAACTGCGACTGGAAGCTATTAACCAAGCCAATCGCTATGCTGACACTGATACGGTAAAGAGAGCAGTCGGCACTACACAGCTTCATAAGATTGTGGTTGTATACAAAGGAATGGATATGCCGGTATGTGAAGAAGTTTAATACAAAAAGGAACTCGCATTACAAGCGCATTATGCAAAAGAATCTTTCGAACGTGCGTATGATTTCCTGTATGGAAGTTATGCGCAAGGTTGTCCCCCAATATGATGCACGAATGAATATTTTCATTTCATCTCTCATATCTCTCATAAAACATAGATAAAGCACATATTATCAAATAGATAGTTTATGAGAGATATTTCCATAAGCCTGCATCTCTCATACTTTTCCCGTTATCTCTCATAGTTTTTTCACTCATCTCTCATATTTTCTCCCTTCAAATAGCCTTATACAACTCAACAAATATTGCTCTTTCCATTCTCACCAAACGGTTATTGATGTACCAATGTACTTATATCTTTAGTATAAACGCCTATCATTTACAGATAATCTTACCTACATAATAATCGTTCCACTAAAGTAAACAAAACAGTGCACTCCAGTAGAGAGCTCTGTTCACTCTAGTGAACGGTTCATTGCACTCTAGTGGAACGGTTATAATGCTTATTCAATCCAGGGCAGACGCATTATATTTTTTACTATATTCTCCTTTGCTATTCCTTTGTTATATTATTGTTTATTAGTATATTACCATTTGTTTATGTCGATTGTTTTTCTTATCTTTATAAGATATATTAAAACATAAACTAACATGAAAATTGGCATAATTGACCTTTGTAAACAAATAGAAGATCCTAGGATGAACCGTAAAAAAGTACATAAA